>NZ_JARVTG010000001.1:3257500-3340000 GCF_029846635.1 Pokkaliibacter sp. MBI-7
GCGCAGGTCGATTTTCTGCCTGCCGGGGTACAGGCGCTGGCGCTGGATCAGCTGCCGCTGGCCGACCAGCCCGGCACGGATCCGGCCGTGGCTATTCACCCCGGTCAGCTGGCCTATGTGATCTACACCTCCGGCTCCACCGGCTTACCCAAGGGGGTGATGGTGCGCCACGGCGCGCTCGGTAACTTCCTCCACAGCATGGCGGCTCAGCCGGGGCTGAATGCTCGCGACCGGCTGCTGGCGGTCACCTCGCTGTCGTTTGATATTGCGGCGCTGGAGCTGTATCTGCCGTTGATCTGTGGTGCCACGCTGGTGCTGGCCGATGCCGAACAGCGACGCGATGGCCGTCAGCTGGCGCGGCTGATTGATCAGCAGCAGATCACGCTGATGCAGGCTACACCGGCCAGCTGGCGCCTGCTGCTGGACAGCGGCTGGCAGGCACCCACGGGCTTCCGTGCCCTCTGTGGCGGTGAGGCACTGCCGCAGGAGCTGGCCGACAGCCTGCTGGCGCAGGGTGTGCAGCTATGGAATATGTACGGGCCGACGGAGACCACTATCTGGTCCAGTCTGTCTGCCGTGCAGCCCGGTTCCATCACGCTGGGTCAGCCGCTGGCGGCGACATCGCTGTATGTGGTCGACCGGCAGTGGCAGCTGGTGCCGGACGGTGTGGCCGGAGAGCTGCTGATCGGCGGCGAGGGGCTGGCACGGGGCTACTTCCGCCATCCGGCACTGACCGCTGAGCGCTTTGTCGCCAGCCCGTTCAGTGAGTGCGGTGAGCGACTGTATCGTACTGGCGATCTGGTGCGCTGGGCCGACGGTGAGCTTGAGTATCTGGGCCGTATCGATCATCAGGTCAAGGTACGGGGGTTCCGCATCGAGCTGGGGGAAATCGAAAGCCGGCTGGAGCGCCATCCCGCCGTGCATCAGGCGGTGGTCAGCGTGCGTGACGGTGCGCAGGGGGCATTCCTCGCCGCCTATATCCAGCCTCACGCCGCAAGTGTGGAGGCGGTGCTGACTCTGGCTGAGCTGCGTCAGTATCTGGCCAGTCAGCTGCCTGACTATATGCTGCCTGCCACCCTGACGTTATTGCCCGTACTGCCGCTGACTCCCAATGGCAAGGTAGACCGCAAAGCCCTGCCGCAGCCTGAGCAGGCGCAGTGCCACTATGAGCCGCCTGCCACCGTCACGGAGCAGCAGCTGGCGCAGTGGTGGGGCAGTTTGCTGCAGCGGGAACAGGTCGGGCGGCAGGATCACTTCTTCGATCTCGGTGGCCATTCACTGCTGGCCGTCAGCCTGATCAGCCGCATCAACGAGGCGCATCAGCTGTCGCTGCCGGTACGGCTGGTGTACGAACAGCCACGGCTGGCAGAGCTGGCGGCGGCGATCGACCACCAGCAGGGGCAGGGCCTCACTGCAGGTAAGCTGGATGAGCTGGAGGCCTTGATGGACAGTTTTATGGATTGAACAGTCATCTCTACGGAGCCGTTTTAATGCGTTGTTTATAAAGATGTTTTTTTAAATGGCCGCCGTTGTGCGGCCTTTTGTCGTGTGGAAACCGTGCATCAAGGTTTCATCCGTGGGGGAGGGCCGATAAAATCCAGCCCTGCTTACAAGGTTCAGAGTCTTAAAGATCAATGAAAAACCCAATGAAGGCCTTTGTACTAGGCAACATTATTCTGATCATGGTGCTAGGTTTGTTTGGCGCTTACGCTGTCAGCCTCAGCTCCCGCGAGCACTATGAAACCACGCCGGATACCCTGGCTTACTGGATTCTGTCTGGCCCCGATGTGGTCAATATCGAAGCCATGGTCGGCAAAGACCGTTTCTCCGGCTATGAATACGGCTTCCATGAGGACAGCGTGACAGAAAAGCTGATCTTTAAGGAAGGCACCCCGGACAGCGCACTGGACTTTGCCCGGCAGCAGATGGAAAAGGCCGGCTACAAGGTGGAGCGGGTCGAAGACAACGGCACCGTGGTGCTGAACAAGGACAAGGGCTACGAGCTGTATATCGACAAGACCGAGCCCAAAGGTATTCGGATCGAGTCCAAATAAACTCGGGCTGCTCCGGCGTTATCCCCCGTTGTTGTTCAGGGGCCGTGCTGCATCACTGCGCACGGCCCTTTTGCATACTGTGCCGGCTGTTACCGTGATCAGGGTTTGAGGCGCTGCACCACGTTGTTCAGCGCATTGATGCCCTGCAGCAGCTCGTTGATGCTGCCGAAGATGTCCTGCATTCGCGCTTCGCCTTCACTGGCCATGGTTGACACGCTGTGCAGCGCACTGTCGATGTTATTGATCAGGGAGGCGTTGGTTCTGACGACCTGATCAATCTCGGTGGTCGCTTCCGCGGTGCGGCTGGCCAGTTTACGCACTTCGTCGGCGACGACAGCAAAGCCGCGACCGGTATCTCCTGCGCGTGCGGCTTCGATAGCGGCATTGAGGGCCAGCAGATTGGTCTGATCAGCAATGCCGCGGATTGTGCTGACAATGGCAATAATATTCCCCGCCTGTTGCTGCAGGTCTTTGCCGATGCTGCCTGCTTCTCTGACCATGGTGCTGATCTGCGCCGAGGTGCTGACCGCACCGTTCAGGGTGGTGGTGGCGGTATGGGCGATAGAGGAGGTTTCTTCCACCGTGTGGCTGGCGGCCGCTACCGCTTCGGCGGCCTTATTCACCCGTTCGGTGATGTCCGAGGCGAACTTGATCACCTTGTAAACCTCCCCCCGCTCATTGCGGATGGGGTTATAGGTGGCTTCCAGCCAGACACGCTGACCGCTGGCGCTGACACGCTCAAAACGCCCGGAGAATACCTGACCGGCCGCCAGCTGCTGCCAGAAGTGGGGGTTTTGCTTGTAGAAGTCGGGATAGCAGAACATGGAGTGATGTTTGCTGACCACCTGCTCACGGCGGCAGCCCATCACCTCACTGAAGTTGTCGTTGATATTGGTGATCTGGCCATCCGGGGTAAATTCGATCACCGCCAGCGAGCGGTGCAGTGCCTGAAGGATCGCCTCATTGTCATCCAGCCGGCGCCGCTGTGCGGTGATATCGCTGGCAATCTTCAGCACCTTGCAGATCTTGCCGTCATCATCGGCAACGGGGAAATAGGTGGCTTCCAGAAAAACGCTGTGGCCGTGTTTATCCAGTCGCCTGAAGGTGCCCTGCTGGCTTTGACCGCTGGCCAGTGTCTGCCAGAACTGACGGTATGTCTCAGAACGGGCAAAGGCCTCGTCACAGAACAGTTTGTGGTGGCGGCCGACAATATCCTGCTTCTGGTATTTCACGACGTTCAGGAAGTGATCATTGGCATCGAGGATGGTTCCGTCAGGGCTGAACTCGATCATGCCGACATGGCGCCAGATAGCAGCAAACTTGTGTGCGTTTTCCCTGGCGGCCTGATACACGCCGGCCGGAATGGCCGGGTTGCCTGCCTTACTGCTAAACAAACTGAGCATGGTAAATGGCTCCGCTACAAAGCTGACGTCAGCCTGCCCTGACATTCGGGAGGGTGGCAGGAGATGCCACTGGCATGATTACAGGAAGCGTAGTCGTATTGGAGCAGATCGCAAGGCAGGTAATACAGGATAGTGTCGGGCTCCGGGGCAGACGGAAACAGCCTGCTGAGCGGGCATTAAGGGGGGAATGGCTGATGGTTTATGCGTGTTATGCCTGACAGTGTTGTACCCCACACCGACGATACAATTTCCATATCAATCGCCAGCTCGCCCTCTGGCAGGGCCGCATAGGTTTTCCATTCTATACAGTTCTGAAAATGGACGGATTTCAGTGATTCGGGGTTCAGCTCATAGTGGCAATACTTCGAACTCACCTTGTGCTTTTGCGCGCTGTCACCGACGGTTAGCGTTATTCCTGTCCGCATATTGATCAGTGACGGAATGGAATAGGTCACCAGCGGCTTCAGGAACAGGTAGCTCCCGAGCAGCATTTTTACTGAGCTGCTGATAAACAGCACGCGGTTGCCTTTCTCCAGTATCCAGGAACCCAGCATATATATGGCCAGCAGTGCCGTAATGACGACGGGCAGGGCGTAGTCGTTGACCATGTCACCGGGTTTAAAGTGATGCGGCACAAAGGTATTGGCAAAGACGCTCAGCATTGCCAGTGATGTCAGCACAGTAATGGGAGACTGAAAAACAGGTTTGGCCAGCCGTCTGCGATGCATCCTGCGTTTGAGCAGTAATTCCCGTTTAGCCCGACTGATATGGCTGAAATTACGCATAGCCAAGGATCCTTTTGGCTGTTTGCTGGCATATAAAAAATAAAACACCACAGCAGTGGTGTTTTATTGCAACGATTTTTAAATCAGCCTAATGACCGGGCCCGCTTATTGTTTTCCCGGTCTGACGGAGAATTTCCCATGCGCGCTGATAATACTGGTAAAACGCCTGCATACGGCGTGAGCGGTAGATCACCAGCGCCAGTAGTGCAGCGCTCAAACCCGTTATCTCAATCCCTCCTGCATTCAGGGCATCGTGCAGAAAGAGATAAATAATGGTCACGGGATACAACACAACAGTGAGGCTGGCCAGGCCTGTCAGTGTGGGAATACACCAGCTTCTGGCACGAGTCAGCATGAAAGTGGAATGGACCAGAAGGATGAAGCAGAGCAGTGCTGCGATACCCAGCGAAGGCAGCAGCAGATGATCTGCCAGCTGTGGCTGCAACGCTGTCCAGATCGAGCCAAACAGGAAGGTCAGGCTGATGGCCATCAGCACTGGCGTCAGGGCGATGATCCAGCCATGGGGCGGCGCCAGTGGCAGGTCACTGGCTGGCACGGGGGGCCTATTCAATTTCTTCATAGACGCCCACCGCGATATTCCCTGCTTTGCGCAACAGCCCGCCCAGTGCACTGCCGCTGAAACCCATTGAGGCGGCAAGCACTACCCTATTTTTTACCATCAGGACACTCAGCATGAGGGCTAAGGGGCCCCCTGATTTCTGTTTTTGGCTGATGGGTTAACGCTGTTATGACCTCATCACGGCTAAAGGTCATGGTATTGCTGTCGGCTCTCTCGGCGATATTAGTCAGGCGAATCTGAATACGCACCTGATCATAATTATCGCTGAGCAGGTTAATACCTTCCCTCGGATGTTCGGGATCAAAGGTGTCATGTTCATCAGGCACTTTGGCAGTCAGTCCCTGAAACACCAGCGCATCCGCTTCTTCGCCGGGCTGGAATGTTTTTCCGTTATAGCGGCTAACAAATTGCCCTTGCTGCTCATATAGCAGCCTGCTGCCTGAATCTTCAGACGAGGTGGGCTGACTTTTGTCAGTATCCAGATAGGCCCAGGAGGCAAAAGATCCATCAACAGGTCTGACCGTTGAATCAAAACGAAAATGGACTCTCAGATAGTCCTCCCGATACTCACCGCAGTCTGCATAGCGAACCAGAGTGACGGGGGTGATTGATAGTGGTGTGACTTTTACACTTCCTGCACAACCGTTTAGGGCTATTCCGAAGAAGGCCATAAGCAAAGCTTTCATGGAATAAGTGACTTCCCTGTTCATGCGCCAGTAATCCTATGGCTGTTTTTAGTTCGCAAAGAATAGAAAGATAAAACACGGCCGAAGCAGTGTTTTATCTCCGTAGCGCTTTAATTCGAGCTTTTGGGACACTCTGCCAGAGGACTAAGCGGCACCCTGATTTCTGTTTTAGGCTGATGGGTTAACGCTGTTATGACCTCATCACGGCTAAAGGTCATGGTATTGCTGTCGGCACCGCCAATAATATTGGCTAGTCGTATTTGTACCCGTATCTGATCAAATTGATCATTGAGCAATTTAATTCCTGTCCTTGGTTCTCCGTGTGGGAGGTATTGATACGATGTCTCAGCAATATAGTCGGCAAACATAAGTACATCGGCTTCATCGCCTGCCTGAAAGGTTTTGCCGTTAAAGTCGCTTAAGTATTGACCACCGCTCTTATAGAGCATCTGGGCTATAGGATATGCATTCTCTTCAGGTTTCGTTTTATCCACGTCAACGAGTACTTTAGCGGCGAATGAGCCATCTGAAGTTCTCATGGGTGAATCAAAGCGGAAGTGGAGCCTTAAATAGTCATCGCGATACTCACCACAGTCAGAATATCTGACCAACGTTGTAGGGGTGAGTGATAGTGGTGTGACTTTTACACTTTCTGCGCAACCGCCTAACGTTATTCCTAAGAAAAGGGCTGATAAGGTTTTCAATAGCTTCGCTCCCCTTTTGCTTGTAGCGCAGCAAGGGCTAACTTGTACATCGAACGACTGTCGGAATGGCCCAGTGAGGTTTCCTTGTTGATATTGGCTTTGTTCTGGTATCCCAGCTGACCGCCAAGTGTTGCAACGGTATCAGAAGCATCGTCGGCAAAAGGCGCGCTAAAGGCAGAGGCAATACCAGCCACGGCGTTGCCCACCACGGGTACGGTAGCGATAGCATCGACCAATGTTTGTTGCTGGTACACATTGACCCAGATACGGGCACCCACCGGGCTGGTCAGGGGCAGCAGGGAAACTGGGTCAAGGGTGATCAGAATATTGACGCTTTGCCCCTGCTGTTTAAGTTTCTGGGCGATGCGAATAGCGGCACCGCCACCCCAGCTATGACCCGTCAGATTGACCGTATCTCCACGCTTCAATGCGCTCTGGATGCTGACCAATATCTGTGCTTCATCTTCGTGGCCAGCGTATTCCGTTTGCACAGGTGTTGATAGCTCAACACTGCGATGATAAAGGGCTCCATCTCTTATGTTATTGGTCGATCCAACCACCTTTGAAAGTAAATCCCCTTTATCCGCGCCTCCGCCGACAAAGTATTCGAGAATGCGTGCCATCTATCCTTATCTCCTTTTGGCTGCATGGATGTCTCAGGTGTGAGGCAAGATACATCTCCACGGCTTCCCGCCGCTCAAACCGCCGCCCGATTCTAGTGGTAAATCCTGTCGCGGCAAGGCGAGAAATGTATCTGCTGCCTGCGGTGAACCGTCTGTTCAGCCCCTTTCATACCCCCGCCCAACATTAAATTTCCCTCCTGATCCATCGTCCTCTCTGGGTGCGTCTGCTGTATGCGGGCCGGCGCTGTCCGTACGTTTTGTGCGGCTTTTTCCCCTTTTCTGACGAGAAATACCGAGGCTGTGATCCATGGATTTGAACAAACTGCGTCGTCTGGCTGAGCGTTTTGCCGAACTGAATCCGGAGCAGCGTCGGGTATTTCTGCAGAAGATGGCCGAGCAGGGGATTCGCCCTGAGCAGTTGCCGATTCCGGCCCGCCCGCGGCAGGAGGAAGGGGAAGACAGCACGCCGCTGTCGTTTGCCCAGCAGCAGCAATGGTTTCTCTGGCAGTTGCAGCCAGACAGCAACGCCTATCACCTGCAGGCAGGTATTACGCTGGAAGGGCAGCTGGATGTGGCCGCGCTGCAGGACAGCTTTGCCGAGCTGATCCAGCAGCAGCCGTCGCTGCGCACCCTGTTTCGCGCCGATGACGAGGGGCAGGTGCTGCAGTATGTACTGCCGGAGCTGGCCCCGCGCTACGAAGAGGTGGATTGCCTGTCTGCCGCCGCAGATGCCGAGCAGGCTGTGCAGCAGGCCAGACAGCGGGCTGCCGCGCTGGTGGCCGAACCGTTTGACCTGCAGCAGGGGCCTTTGCTGCGCATCGGTCTGTATCGCACCGGCGAGCAGCGCCATCTGTTGCAGCTGGTGATGCACCATATCATCGCTGACGATGCCTCCATGCCGCTGCTGATTGCTGCTTTCAGCGACAGTTACCGCCGTCGCTGTGGTCCGGCGACAGGGCGGGATCACGAGCTGACACCGCCTGAGGTGGACTACGCCGATTACAGCCGCTGGCAGCGGCTCTGGCTGGAGGCCGGTGAGGCTGAGCGCCATCTGCAGTGGTGGCGCGAGCAGCTGGGGCAGGAGCATCCGCTGCTGGCACTGCCCACTGACTATCCGCGTCATCCGCAGGGGCAGTATCAGGCGGATACCCTGAGCGTGGCGGTGCCGGATGCCCTGGCGCAGCAGCTGCAGGAGACCGCCCGGCAACGGGGGATGACGCCCTTTATGCTGTTGCTGGCCGGTTTCCAGTGGTTGCTGCAGCGCTACAGCGGCCAGTCGCAGGTACGGGTCGGGGTGCCGGTAGCCAATCGCCAGCGCCCGGAAACCCAGCAGCTGATCGGCTTCTTCGTCAATTCGCAGGTAATGCCTGCACAGTTTCACAGTGGTATGAAGGTCGATGATCTGCTCAGTCAGTGCCGTCAGTTTGTACTGGCGGCGCAGGCCCATCAGGAATTGCCCTTCGAGGCGCTGGTGGATGGCCTGCAACTGCCGCGCAGCCTAAGCCATAACCCGCTGTTTCAGGTGATGTTCAACCATCTGCGCAGCCATGACGTGAGCAACCAGCACAGCTGGCAGCTGCCCGGTCTGCAGTTGCAGCCAGAGCAGGGAGAACGCGGGGCGGCGCAGTTCGAGCTGGTCTGCAGCAGTGAAGAAGGTGCTGACGGCAGCCTGCGGGTGGCGCTGATCTACGCCCGCGAGCTGTTTGCCGCCGAGACCATCGCCGATATGGCCGGCCACTATCTGCAGTTGTTGCAGGCGCTGGTGGGTGACGGTCGCCGCCGTCTGGCCACGGTGCCGCTGCTGACGGATGCGCAGTGGCAACAGTTGCAAAAGTGGGGTACAGGTCAGCTGCAGCAGCCCGACGATGAGCTGGTGCCGCAGCGCATTGCCCGCTGGGGCGAGCGTAATGGCGAGGCTATTGCCGTGCGTGACGGGCAGCGGCAGCTGAGTTTCAGTGAACTGAACCGCCGTGCCGATGCCCTGGCCGCCGTGCTGGCCACTCAGGGCGTCGGGCCGGAAACACGGGTGGGCGTGGCGCTGCCGCGCAGTGTCGATCTGCTGGTGGCCTTCCTCGGTATCCTGCGTGCGGGGGCGGCCTATGTGCCGCTGGATCTGCATTATCCCGCCGAGCGCCTGCGTTACATGATCAGCGACAGCGCTATGGGCTGGGTGCTGAGTGAGCGGCAGGCCGCACTGCCGGAGGTGGCGGGTGTACAGCGGCTGGATCTGCACCAGCTGGAAAGCGAAGCCCGGCTCAATGGCCTGCAACAGGCACCCGCACTGGCATGGCACCCTGAGCAGGCGGCCTATGTGATCTATACCTCCGGCTCCACCGGTCAGCCCAAGGGCGTGCTGGTCAGTCATGGCGGTATTGCCATGCACTGTGCTGCCATCGGTGAGCGCTATGGCATGAGCGACAGCAGCCGCGAGCTGATCTTTATGTCGTTCTCCTTTGACGGCGCCCATGAGCGCTGGCTGACTGCCCTGACCCACGGCGGTCAGGTGGTGCTGCGCGGTGATGAGCTGTGGTCAGTGGAGCAGACCTATCAGGCGCTGTGGCAGTACGGCATTACCGAGGCCACCTTCCCGCCGGTGTTTATCCGTGAGCTGGCTGACTGGGCCGAGCGTGACGGCAACCCGCCGCCGGTGCGCACCTACTGCTTCGGTGGCGATGCCATGCCACGGGAGAGTTTTGATAAGGTGCGACGGGCACTGCGTCCGCAGTTTCTGGTCAACGGCTATGGCCCCACCGAAACCGTGGTCACCCCCCTGTTGTGGCGGGTAACGCCGCAGCAGCCATGCGATGCCAGCTATGTGCCGATCGGATCGGTGGTGGGCGAGCGTCAGGCCTATGTGCTGGATGCCGAGCTGAATCCGCTGCCGGTCGGCATGGCCGGTGAACTGTATCTGGGTGGCGAGCACGGGCTGGCACGCGGTTATCTGCACCGTCCTGATATCAGTGCCGAGCGTTTCATCCCTAACCCGTTCAGTACCCGCGGTGAGCGCCTGTATCGCAGTGGCGATCTGGTGCGCTGGCGTCGTGACGGCCATATCGACTACCTCGGCCGGGTCGATCATCAGGTGAAGATTCGCGGCTTCCGCATCGAGCTGGGGGAAATCGAAACCCTGCTGCGCGCCCAGCCGGAAGTCGAACAGGCCGTTGTCGTGGCGGTAGAGCAGGGCACTCAGGGTAAGCGTCTGGCCGTGTACTGGGTGGCCAGAGGCGAGCAGGGTGATGAGACCACGCAGGCCCTGCTGAAAGCGCGGCTGGCCGCGCAGCTGCCGGATTATATGGTGCCGAGCCTGTGGCAGCCGCTGCCACAACTGCCACTGAATGCCAACGGCAAGGTCGATCGCAATGCCCTGCCGGTCATCACGCTGCCTGCTGCAGAGCCGCTGCTGCAGGCGCAGCAGCCACAGGGCGAGGCGGAGCAGACGCTGGCACTGATCTGGCAGCAGGTATTGCAGCGGCCTGACATTGGCCGCCAGCAGAACTTTTTTGAGCTGGGGGGCGATTCCATCCTCAGTTTGCAGATTGTCTCCCGTGCCGCCCGCGCGGGCTGGCAGCTGACGCCGCGTCAACTGTTCGAACATCAGACGCTGGCTGAGCTGGCACAGGTGGCCCGGCGCCGCGAACAGCAGGCCGCGGAGGCCGGCATGCCGGATGCCGGCGAGACACCGCTTCTGCCGTTACAGCAGTGGTTCTTCAGCCTGCCGATGGCGCATTTTAATCACTGGAACCAGGCGGTACTGCTGCACAGCGATGAGCCGATAGATGCCGGGACGCTGAACCGCGCGCTGGACCTGCTGCAACAGCATCACGACACCCTGCGCCTGCGGTATCAGCGGCAGGGCAGCGGCTGGCAGCAGCGCTATCAGGCAGTGGAAGACGTGCCCGACCGCGACGCGTTGTGGCAGTGCCGGGCGGGCAGCGAGGCGGAAATTGCCGCTATCTGCGATGAAGCCCAGCGCAGCCTGCATATTGAGCAGGGGCCGCTGTGGCGGGCCGTGCTGATTGCGGTGGAAGACTGCAGCTGGCGGCTGTTGCTGGTGGCTCATCACCTGCTGGTGGACGGGGTGTCGTGGCGGGTGCTGCTGGAAGACCTGCAGTCACTCTATCTGGCCCTGCAAGCACAGCCGCAGCGCACGCCGTCGCTGCCGGCTCGCAGCAGCAGTGTGCAGGCATGGGGACGGGCACTGCAGACGCTGGTGCAGTCGTCCGCACTGGCTGCCGAACTGCCTTACTGGCAGCAGCAGGCGGCTGCGGCCATGCCGCTGCCCTGTGATCATGCCGATGGCCGTGCTACTCAGGCCCAGCAACAGCAGCAACGCTTTGTGCTGGGTGAGTCCGATACCCGGCGCCTGCTCAGTGAGGCGCCAGCCGCCTACCGTACCCGCATCAATGATCTGCTGCTGACCGCGCTGGGCCGTGCCCTCTGTCAGTGGCAGGGCAGCGACACCGTGCTGATTGATCTGGAAGGTCATGGCCGGGAAGCAGCTACCGTTGCCGAACTGACCGGCACGGCGGAGCTGGACCTGAGCCGCAGTCTGGGCTGGTTTACCAGTCTTTATCCACAGGCGCTGCAGCCGCTGGGTGAGCCGGGTGAGGCGCTGTGCCGGGTTAAAGAGCAGCTGCGGGCGGTACCGCAGCAGGGGCTGGGTTATGGCGTATTGCGTTACCTCGGCAGCACCGAACAGCAGCAGGTGCTGGCGGCCCTGCCGCAGGCCGGCGTGCTGTTCAACTATTTAGGCCAGTTCAGTGACTCAGGCCAGTTCAGTGACTCAGGCCAGTTCAGTGACTCAGGCCAGTTCAGCGATGCAGATCAGGTCAGTGTGCAGAGCCAGTGGACTCAGGCCCGTGAAGGGGCCGGGCGCAGTGTGGCACCTGACTCGCCACTGGCCCATGAGCTGAGCATCAACGGCCAGATTTATCAGGGCTGTCTGACCCTGAACTGGAGCTACAGCCGCGAGCGCTATCACGATGCCACTATCAGCAGGCTGATTGAAGGTTTCGCCGGTGAGCTGCGCCAGCTGATCGATCACTGCTGCAGCGGCGCTGCCGGGCTGACCCCCAGCGATGTACCGCTGGCCGGGCTGAGCACCGCCCAGTTGCAGCAGCTACCGGCGCTGACCGGCCAGCCGCTGGCGGCGGTGGCGGATCTGTATCCGTTGTCACCGATGCAGCAGGGGCTGCTGTTCCACAGCCGCTTTGAGCAGAGTGATCAGCAGCAGGCCGGGCAGGCCTATATCAACCAGCTGCAGATTCTGATCGGCAGCAGCACGCAGCAGCCACTCGATATGGCGCGTTTTCAGGCGGCCTGGAATCAGGTTGCGGCCCGTCATGGCGGGCTGCGCGCCGGTTTTATCACGGTGGCCGGGCAGCCGCTGCAATGGCTGGCTCAACAGGTGGACGTACCGTTCCGCTCGGTACGTGGTGATGCCGAACAGGTCGCCGCGGAAGATTTGCAGCAGGGCTTTGATCTGGCCTGCCCGCCACTGATGCGGGTGTCGCTGGTGGAAGAGCCTGCGGCGGGTGACGGGCAGCGCTGGCGCATGATCTGGACCGTGCACCATCTGCTGCTGGATGGCTGGAGCACCAGCCTGCTGCTGGCCGAAGTGCTGCGCTGCTATCAGGGCCAGCCGCTGGCGCCGGTGCAGGGGCAGTTCCGCGACTATATCCGCTGGCTGCAACAGCAGGACGAACAGCGCAGCCTCGACTGGTGGCGCCAGCAGCTGGCGCAGCTGCAGGAGCCGACCTATCTGGCCAGCGCCGTGGCCCGGCCACAGCCGGAGGCGCAGGGCGAGTCCCATGGGCTGCACCGGCTGGCGCTGAGTGCTGCTGATACCCGCCTGCTGCAGGACTATGCCCGGCAGCAGAAAGTTACCCTCAATACCCTGGTGCAGGGCGCCTGGCTGCTGTTGCTGCAGGGTTACTGTGGTCAGTCCTGTGTCTGTACCGGCGTAACAGTGGCCGGTCGCCCCCCAGAACTGACCGGCATCGAACAGCAGATTGGTCTGTTTATTAATACCCTGCCGCTGGTCAGTGTGCCGCTGCCGCAACAGCGTGCTGCCGACTGGCTGCGCAGTCTGCAAGACCAGCAGCTGCAGGCGCGCGAGCATGAATACCTGCCGCTGTCGCGGTTGCAGCGGCTGTTCAGTCAGTCCGGGCAGGCGCTGTTCGATACCCTGGTGGTGTTTGAGAACTATCCGGCAGAGCAGGCGCTGTCACAGCAGCCAGACGGCCTGCAACTGCAGCGACTGGTCAGCCATGAACGTACCCACTACGCCCTCAGCCTGATCGTGCAGCTGGTGGGGGATGCACAGCAGGAGAGCCTGAGTCTGGAGCTGGGCTACCAGTGCCAGCATTTCAGTCAGGTGCAGATTGAGCGTATCGGCGCGCATCTGCTGACCTTGCTGCAACAACTGCAGCAGGCAGAGCAGCCGCTGGCCCGGATCAGCCTGCTGGCGACTGAAGAGTTCAGCCGTCTGCAGCAATGGAGCACTGACCCTCAGCCTTACCCGGAGGCGGTGCCGGTATTCCGGCTGTTCGAGCAGCAGGCGGCACGCCAGCCACAGCACATTGCCCTGACCGTGGGTGATCAGCACCTCAGTTACGGCGAGCTGAACCGGCAGGCTAACCGGCTGGCCCATCAGCTGTTGCAGCGTGGTGCCCGTCAGCACGGGGTGGTGGGGATTACCGCCGAACGTTCCGTGGAGCTGGTGGTCAGTCTGCTGGCGATTCAGAAAGCCGGTGCCGCCTACGTGCCGCTTGACCCGGATTTCCCCGCCGAACGACTGGCCTACATGATCGGCCAGAGCGGAGTGCAGCTGGTGTTATGCCAGCCACACCTGTGCCAGCAGCTGCCGGATTTTGAGGGTGAAGTGATCAGTCTGCTGCCCGAAGCACTGGCCGCGGTCGATGGTGCACCCGAGCATAACCCGGACCTGCCGCTACATGGCGATCAGCTGGCCTATGTGATTTACACCTCCGGCTCCACCGGGCGGCCCAAGGGCGTGGGCAACCGCCATCGTTCGCTGTACAACCGGTTGTACTGGATTCAGCAGCAGTGGCCACTGCAGGCGGGCGACAGCCTGCTGCAGAAAACGCCCTACAGTTTTGACGTGTCGGTGTGGGAGTTCTTCTGGCCGCTGATGACCGGCGCCCGTCTGGTGATGGCGGCGCCCGGTGCTCATCGCGACCCGGCACAGATTGCCGATGTGATCCGCCGCGAGCAGATCAGCCATGTGCATTTTGTGCCCTCCATGCTGAATGCCTTTATGGCCTACCGCGAGGCGAGTGAATGCGCCACGCTGCAAAAAATTATCTGCAGTGGCGAGGCGCTGGCACTGGAAACCCAGCAGCAGGTGCTGAACCGCTTGCCGCAGGTGCAGCTGCTCAACCTGTACGGGCCCACCGAAGCCGCCATCGAAGTGAGCTGGTGGCAGTGCCGGGAGGAGGCGGGCCAGCACAGCGTGCCCATCGGTGCACCCATCGCCAACGTCCACACCTGGATTCTTGACCCGCAACTGCGGGCAGTGCCTCAGGGTATCGCCGGTGAGCTGTATCTGGGTGGCGTCTGTCTGGCGGAAGGCTATACCGCGCAGCCGGGGCTGACCGCTGAACGCTTTGTGCCGCATCCCTTTGCGGTGGACGGCGGGCGGCTGTACCGCACCGGTGATCTGGTGCGCTGGCGCGATGATGGCGTGATTGAATACCTCGGCCGTATCGACCATCAGGTGAAAATCCGCGGTCTGCGCATTGAGCTGGGCGAGATCGACAGCCAGCTGCGTGCCCAGCCCGGCGTGGAGGATGCCGTGGTGGTAGCCCACCGGGGCCCGGCAGGTTATCAGCTGGTGGCTTATTGGGCAGGGCAGGCAACGGCGGCGCAGCTGCAGCATGCACTGGCAGAGTTGCTGCCGGAATACATGCTGCCTGCCGCCTGGGTGTGTCTGCCGCAGCTGCCGCTGAACGCCAACGGTAAGGTGGACCGCAAGGCACTGCCCGCCCCCGAACTGCAGCGGGCCGATTTCGCCGCGCCGCAGGGCGATGCCGAGCAGGCACTGGCGGCTATCTGGGCCGGGGTGCTCAAGGTGGAGCAGGTCAGCCGTGACGATAACTTCTTCGAGCTGGGCGGCGACTCCATTCTCAGTCTGCAGATTGTCGCCCGTGCCCGGCAGGCAGGCTGGCTGCTGACCCCGAAACAGCTGTTTGCCAGCCAGACCCTGATGGCACTGGCGGCTGTCGCCCGGCCTGCGGATCAGGAGGTGGCAGACAGTCGCGTCAGTGAGCAGGGGCTGCTGGTCAGTGCTGCCTTGCACGAGCAGGCGCGGCAACGCTACCCGGCGCTGACGGATGTCTATCCGCTGTCGCCGATGCAGCAGGGCATGCTGTTCCACAGCCTCTACGACCCGGCCTCGTCGGCTTATATCAATCAGCTGCAGGTAGCGATGCGCGGTCTCGATGTGGATGCCTTCCGTGCCGCCTGGCAGCAGGTGATGGAGCGCCATGCCATACTGCGTACCGGCTTTATCAGTCTCGACAGTGCCGAGGGCGAGCAGGCGTTGCAGTGGGTGGCTGGTGCGGTTGAGCTGCCGTTTGAGGTGCGTCCGTGCGCTGCTGCTGAGGTAGAAGGGTTAGCTGCTGCCATCCTGCAGCAGGGCTTTGATCTGACTGCGCCGCCGCTGATGCGCCTGACGCTGCTGCAACTGGGCGAGGGGCATTACCACTTTATCTGGACCGTACATCACCTGCTGCTGGACGGCTGGAGCACCAGCCAGCTGCTGGCCGAAGTGCTGCGGGCCTATGAGGGCGCCGAGCTGCCGGTGCTGCAGGGACAGTACCGTGACTATATCGGCTGGCTGCAGCAACAGGATCCGCAGCGCAGCCTGCAGTGGTGGCAGCAGCAACTGGCACAGCTGCAAGAACCGACGCTGCTGGCCTCCGCTCTGGCCCGTCCGGTGACGCCTGAGAGCGGCTATGGCCTGCATGAACTGCAGCTCGACAGCGGGCAAACCGAGGCGCTGCAACAGTTTGCCCGGCAGCAGAAAATTACCCTGAATACGCTGGTGCAGGGTGCGTGGCTGCTTTTGCTCAGGGGCTACAGTGGTCAGCACAGTGTCTGCGCCGGTGCCACCGTGGCCGGACGCCCGGCGCAGCTGCCCGGCATCGAGCAGCAGGTGGGGCTGTTCATCAATACCCTGCCCCTGATCAGCCGCATTGAGCCGCAGCAGCAGGCCGGTGACTGGCTGCGCCAGCTGCAGCAGCACAACCTTGACGCCCGTGAGCATGAGTACCTGCCGCTGTATCAGTTGCAGCGGTTGTTCAGTGCGGCGCGACAGGCGTTGTTCGATACCCTGGTGGTGTTCGAGAACTACCCGGTGGATCAGGCGCTGGGGCAGATCCGGCAGGATGGCCTGCAACTGCAGCGGGTCGCCATCCATGAACAGACCAACTATCCACTGACGCTGATCGTGCAGGGCAGCGACTGTCTGCAACTGGCCTTCAGTTACCAGCGCAGCCAGTTCAGCGAGGTGCAGATAGCCCGTCTGGCAGACCATCTGCTGACCATTCTGCAGCAGTTGCCACAACAGCAGGCCGCAGGGCAGCCACTGGGTTGTCTGTCACTGCTGGCCGCCGGTGAGCAGAGCCAGCTGCAGCAGTGGAGCACGAATCCGCAACCTTACCCCGCCGCACAGCCGGTATTTCAGCTGTTTGAACAGCAGGCCGCTGCCCAGCCACAGCGCATCGCCCTGCAGGCCGGTGAGATCAGCCTGAGCTATGCCGGGCTGAACCAGCAGGCCAACCGGCTGGCTCATTATCTGCGCCGCCGTGGCGTCACCGCCGATACGCTGGTGGGGGTAGCGGCAGAGCGTTCCATCGAGCTGGTGGTGGCCCTGCTGGCCATCCAAAAAGCCGGGGCGGCCTATGTGCCACTGGACCCGGATTATCCCGCCGAGCGCCTGAGTTATATGGCGACGCAGAGCGGTGTGCAGCTGGTGCTATGCCAGTCGCAACTGCTGGCGGCACTGACTGAGCCGTTGCAGGGCTGTGAACTGCTGGCGCTGGATCAGCTGAGCCTTAGCGATGAGCCTGACAGCAATCTGGCGCTGCCGGTGCATCCTGAGCAGCTGGCCTATGTGATCTATACCTCCGGCTCCACCGGACGGCCCAAGGGCGTGGGTAACAGCCACGCGGCGCTGTTCAACCGCCTGTGGTGGATGCAGCAGGCCTATCAGCTGGGTGCAGAGGATGCGGTGCTGCAAAAGACCCCGTTCAGCTTTGACGTGTCGGTGTGGGAATTCTTCTGGCCGCTGCTGAGCGGGGCCCGGCTGGTGATGGCGGCACCCGGTGCCCATCGTGATCCGGCGCAGCTGGTGGCGGTGATCAACGCCGCGCACATCACCACCCTGCATTTTGTGCCGTCCATGCTGAATGCCTTTATCGGCTTTGAGGCGGCCAGCCAGTGCTCGTCGCTGCAGCGCATTATCTGCAGTGGTGAGGCACTGGCGCTGGAAACCCAGCAGCAGGTGCTGAGCCGCCTGCCGCAGGCCGAACTGCATAACCTCTATGGCCCGACCGAAGCGGCCATTGATGTCACCTTCTGGCAGTGCCGGGCGGAAAGCGGGCGTGGCAGCGTGCCCATCGGTGCGCCCATTGCCAACGTCAGCTGCTGGGTGCTGGATACGGACCTCAACCCGCTGCCGGTTGGTATTGCCGGTGAGCTGTATCTGGGCGGCGCGGGGCTGGCCCGGGGGTATGTGCAGCGCCCTGATCTCAGTGCCGAACGCTTTGTGCCGCATCCGCTGGCCCGTGGTGAGCGGCTGTATCGTACCGGCGATCTGGTGCGCTGGCGCGAGGACGGGGTGCTGGAATACCTCGGCCGCCTTGATCATCAGGTGAAAATGCGTGGTTTGCGTATTGAACTGGGCGAGATCGACAGCCTGCTGCGGGCGCAGCCGGGCGTCCGTGATGCGGTGGTGGTCGCCCTGCGCGGCCCTGCCGGTGATCAGCTGGTGGCCTACTGGGCCGGTACGGCTGAACAGGCACAGCTGCAACAGGCACTGGCGGCGCAGCTGCCCGACTACATGTTGCCGGCCGCCTGGGTAGCGCTGGCGCAACTGCCCCTGAGTGCTAACGGCAAGGTCGACCGCAAGGCGTTGCCTGCCCCGACCCTGCAACAGGCAGAATTCCGGGCGGCAGACAGCGAGGCCGGGCAGCAGCTGGCAGCGATCTGGTGTGAGGTGCTGAAAGTGGAGCGGGTCGGTCAGCTGGATAACTTCTTCGAGCTGGGCGGCGATTCCATTCTCAGTCTGCAGATTGTCTCCCGGGCGGCGCGCGCAGGCTGGCAGCTGAGTGCCCGTGATCTGTTCGAGCGGCAAACCCTGCAGGCGGTGGCCGCCGTGACACAACGACTGCATGCGGTGACGGCTGTGCCGTCCGCCCCGTCGGTGATCAGTGCTGATGAGGTGCCGCTGTTGCCGTTCCAGCAGCTGTTCTTCAGTCTGCCGATGGCACAGCGCCAGCACTGGAATCAGGCGCTGCTGCTACAAAGCCGGATGCCCTGTGATGCGGCGCTGCTGGAGCTGGCGTTGCAGCAACTGCTGCGTCATCACGATGCGCTGCGCATGGTGTATCTGCAGGATGAGCAGGGCCGCTGGCAGCAGCATTACGCGCCAGTCAGTGCGCAACCCGTGCTGCAGCGGGTGGCGATCAACGGCAGCGAGGCCGAGGTCAAACAGCAGATCGAGCAACGCTGTGCCGAGGCGCAGCAAAGCCTCAGCCTGCAGCAGGGGCCGTTGCTGCGGGCGGTACTGTTTGACGTGGCTGAACAGCCCTGCCGGCTGCTGCTGGTGATTCACCATCTGGTGGTGGATGGCGTGTCGTGGCGGGTACTGCTGGAAGACCTGCAGCGCAGCTATCTGGCACTGCAGCAGGCGACGCAGCCGTCACTGCCAGACAAGACCTGCAGTGTGCAGCACTGGGCGAGTGTACTGCATGAGCTGGCCCGCTCCCCGTGGGTGATGAACGAGCTGCCGTACTGGCAGCAGGTGCAGGCGGTCAGTGCAGCTATCCCGCTGGATAACCCCGCAGGGCAGCGCACCGAGGCACAGCGCCTGAGCCTCAGCTTTACGCTGGAGCAGACCCAGACTCAGCGCCTGCTGAAGGAAGCCGGTGCTGCTTACCGCACCCGCATCCATGAGTTACTGCTGGCCGCACTGGCACAGGTGCTGTGCGACTGGAGCGGTCAGCCCCAGCTGCGTATCGAGCTGGAAGGCCATGGCCGTGAAGCCCTGCCCGGCCTGGAGGCGCTGGATCTTAGCCGTACCGTCGGCTGGTTCACCAGCCTCTATCCGCTGGTGCTGCAGAAGGGTGAGCTGAGCCAGCGCATCAAACAGACCAAGGAGCAGCTGCGCGGTATTCCCCATAACGGTATCGGCTATGGGCTGCTGACCCGGCTCAATCCGCTGCTGCCTGCTGTACGGGCCGAGGTGGTGTTCAACTATCTGGGCCAGTTCGACAACAGCTTCGGAGATGACAGCCTGTGGCAGGTGGCTGCCGAATCCAGCGGCGCGGTAGTGGCCGCTGACTCGCCGCTGCTGCACGGCCTGACCATCAATGCACAGGTGTATCAGGGCGAGTTGCGCTGCAGCTGGAGCTTCAGCGCCGACTGCCATCAGCGCGCCACCATGGAAGCAGTGATGGAGGCCTACCGTAGCGAGTTACTGACGCTGATCGAACATTGCCGTGAGCCGCATCGCGGCCTGACCCCCTGCGATGTGCCGCTGGCCGGGCTCAGTCAGGCGCAGCTGGATCAGTTGCCACTGACGCCAGTACAGCTGACGCAGCTGTACCCCCTGTCACCGATGCAGCAGGGCATGCGCTATCACAGCCTGCACAGCGGTGATGCCGGGCAACAGGCCTATCTGATTCAGACCCGGGTAAATATCGACGGGCTGGAGGTGGAGCGTTTCCGTGCGGCGTGGCAGGCGGTGCTGGACCGCCACGAGGCACTGCGTGCAGGCTTTATCGAGGTGGACGGCCAGCCGCTGCAATGGATTGCCCGGCAGGTCACCATGCCGCTGACGGTGGTGGAGCAGGAGCATGCCAGTGCCGAAGCGCTGGAGCATCTGGCTGCCGCGGAACTGCAGCGTGGCTTTGATCTGCGCTGCCCGCCGCTGGTGAAAGTGATGCTGGTGGGGATGGGGCAGGGCCGCTATCAGATGATCCTGACTCAGCACCATCTGATTACCGATGGCTGGAGTAATGCCCTGCTGATCGGCGAAGTGCTGCGTCATTACCGTGGTCAGCCGCTGGCCCCGGTCGCGGCGCAGTATGGCGACTATCTGGGCTGGCTGGCAGAAGCCGATCAGCCTGCGGTGCGGGCACAGCGTGAACAATGGTGGCGCGCTCAGCTGGCCCGGCTCGATGGCCCGACCCTGCTGGCCAGCACCCTGAAGAGCATTGCACCTGACAGCGCAGCGACAGGCCATGGTGTGCTGCTGCACAGCTGGAGCCGGGCGCAGACGGAGAGGTTCAGCCAGGCGGCGCGGGCCGGTCGTGTCACCCTCAACACCCTGATTCAGGCAGCCTGGGTGCGCCTGCTGCAAAGCTACAGCGGCAAGGCACAGGTGGTATTTGGCTCGGTAGTAGCCGGGCGCCCGGCAGCGGTGCCGGGTGCCGAGCAGGCACTGGGGCTGTATATCAATACCCTGCCGGTGGTGGCGGGCAGCGCGCCACAGCAGCCGCTGCAGGTCTGGCTGCAGCAGTTGCAGTCAACCAATCTGGCCCTGCGTGAGCATGAAACCACGCCGCTGGCCGACGTGCAGCGCTGGGCAGGGCAGTCGGGTCAGGCGCTGTTCGACTCCATCGTGGTATTTGAAAACTACCCGGTGGATGCCGCCCTGCGTCAGGGCAGCGCCGGTGATCTGCGTTTCAGCCTGCATAGCACGGTGGACGTCACCCACTATCCGATGGATATCGAGGTGCATCTGGCCGAGCAGCTGACCATCAAGATGATCTGGCAGCGTGAGTGTTTTGCCGAGCCGGTGGTCCGCCGCCTGCAGGCGCAGCTGCGGCACCTGATTGAGCAGATCGCCGACGGTCTGCTGAGCCGTCCAGAGGCCTGTGTGGCAGACGTGACACTGTTGCCGGAGCAGGAAGCCGGGCAGTTGCAGCGTTACGGCATCAATCCGCCACGCTATGGGCAGACGCCGTTGCTGCAGCACACACTGGCGGCATGGGCAGAGCGCCAGCCGCAGGCTATTGCCTTAAGCAGCGCTGATGGTCGTGACAGCCTCAGTTATGCCGAGCTGAACCGGCAGGCCAATCAGCTGGCTAACACCCTGCTGGCCCGTGGTATCGGTGCAGAACAGCGGGTAGCGGTGCTGCTGGAGCGCGGTTTGCAAGTACCAGTGGCGCTGCTGGCGGTGATGAAAACAGGCGCTGCCTACGTGCCGCTGGACCCGTCGCATCCGCCGGAGCGACTGGCCTATATGCTGGCTGACAGTGGCTGCCGTCTGCTGATCAGTCAGTCGTCGCTGGCGCACCTGCTGCCTGAGGAGCCGTCCCGGCAACAGGCGGTGCTGTGGCTGGATGAGCCACACTGGCGAAACGCCGCGGAAACAGAACCCGTGCTGAGGATTCACCCCGAGCAGCTGGCGTATCTGATCTATACCTCCGGCTCTACCGGCCAGCCCAAGGGCGTGGCGGTGACGCAGGGCGGCATTGCCCGGCACTGTGCCGCCATTGCTGACCTGTATGGTATGGATACCCACTCCTGCGAGCTGCACTTTATGTCTTTCGCCTTTGATGGTGCCCATGAGCGCTGGCTGACCACCCTGAGCTGCGGTGGCAAGCTGGTGATTCGTGATGCTCAGCTGTGGACTGCGGAGCAGACGCTGGCTGTGCTCAAACAGCAGCGGGTCACCTCGGTGGCCTTCCCGCCCGCTTATTTACGCCAGCTGGCGGAAGTGGCTGAGGCGACGGGTGAGGCGCCGGGGGTAGCCACCTACTGCTTTGGCGGTGAGGCGGTACCCCGTGACAGCTATGATCTGGTGCGCCGGGCGCTCCGGCCACGCACCCTGATCAACGGTTACGGGCCAACCGAAACCGTGGTCACGCCATTACTGTGGAAGGTCGATGTCAGCACGGAAATGGATACCGCCTATGCGCCCATCGGTTCGCCGGTGGGGGACCGTCAGGCCTATGTGCTGGACGGGCAGCTGCAACCAGTGCCCATCGGCGTGGCGGGGGAGTTGTATCTGGGCGGTGAGCTGGCCCGTGGCTACTTCCAGCGCCCCGGCCTGAGCGCCGAGCGCTTTGTGCCTGATCCGTTCTCTGCACAGGGTGGGCGGCTGTACCGCACCGGTGATCTGGTGCGCTGGCGTGAGGATGGCGCGGTGGATTATCTCGGTCGTCTGGATCATCAGGTGAAAATCCGCGGTTTCCGTATCGAGCTGGGTGAAATAGAAGCCTGTCTGCTGGCACAACCACAGATCGCCAATGCCGTAGTCACCGTCGAGCAGGCCACCAGTGGCCCGCGTCTGCTGGCCTATGTGGTCCTGCGGGAAGAACATGCGTTCAGTGAAGCCGGGTTGAAAACCCAGCTGGCGCGCACCCTGCCGGATTACATGCTGCCTGCGGCTATCATCGCGCTGGCAGCATTGCCCCTGACGCCCAATGGCAAGGTAGATCGCAATGCCCTGCCAGTGCTGGCGTCAACGGTGACGGCCAGCACAGCCTACGAAGCGCCGCGCAGTGCAGCCGAGCAGGCACTGGCCGCGATCTGGGCCGAGGTGCTGGGGGTGGAGCGGGTTGGCCGCCACGACAACTTTTATGAGCTGGGGGGCGATTCGCTGCTGAGCCTGAAGGTCATCAGCAAGATTCGCAGCAATGAGGCGATCAGTGTCAGCATCAAGCTGCGTGACCTGATGCAGAAGCCCACCGTTGCCGGGCTGCTGGCTGAGTCGGCTGAGGAGGAAATGCTGGCATAACCGTTGTACGCCTGTGACGGCGAAGGGAGGCGCACTGCCTCTCTTTGCGTTGAGGCGTTCCCGTGCCCTATTTATTTGCAGCCGCAGATTGGCTACTTTTATCGGCCACAACGGGGTGAGTGACCTACTCAGCCCTGTGGCTTTCTCTAGAGCCTGCGATCCGCCTGCGCCAGTCGCAGCATCACAACGGATAATGGCGGCGCCATGCCGCTGATTTGGAAAGGAACATTCAATGCGTGCAGGATTTAAATGGATTGGTGGGGCGTTATTGGCCATGGCGTTAGGTGTGGCCGCGATACTCGGGTACTTCTGGGTGACCTATCTCGACAAAGAGATTACTTCTGGCTCCGGCTATGGGTTTGTTATTGGTGAAAGCAAACAGCAGACGGCGGAACGCTTTACGGCGCTTACTCATGACTATGAAAGCGCTTATGTCTATGTCACCACCGGCAGCAAGGCCGGTGATCACTTTGCCGTTGAGGCCCGTGCCGATAACCTCCCACAAATACAATCCTATGATGATTGGGATGTACTGCTGGAAGGCAATGCTGCCTTTAGTAATTCAATAAAACTCGACTTTGCTGATGATCGTCTGGTGAAAATTTATCGTCACCGGCAGCGGTTTGAGATTCCCTGAGTAGGTTGTGGGGAGAATGCTGCTGGCAGAACTCGCTACGCGCTGCTCTGCCCGCCTGTACCTGGAGCGTTAGTACAGAATATGGATAAGAACTTCGTACTAGAAAAACTGCAAAAAAAGCAGAAGCTTGACCCGGGACTGATCGGTTTCGGAGTTCAACGGCATCGCTATGAGCTACGGCTTCCCATTAACGAATCAAGACTCGAAAAGCTTGAAGAGGAATATGGAATAACTCTTCCCGAAGATTATCGAAACTTTATTCTTAATATCAGTAATGGTGGAGCCGGACCGGGCTATGGATTGTATTCCATCGAAGAGGCCTTAGCGAGGAATGGTGATGAGATTAAAGAGTTATTTATCCGTCCTGATGAAATAAATGAAGAACAGGATGATCATCTAAAAGAATGTGGGATGTTGATATTATGTCAGCATGGGTGTGCCAATGATGACTTTCTAATACTTAATGGGACTGAGCGTGGTTTTGTCTGGGAGTATATTGATTGGGTTGGGCATCATATCCCCTTATCAAAGAATATGCCTAAGCTCTCCTCTCTCAATAATCTGCCACAGGAGGAACACCCGGAGGCTAAAAAGAAATGGGTATCTAGTTTGTTCTTAGTAAAAAATGATCAAAAAATGACGTTTTCAGACTGGTATATAGACTGGTTAGAACAAC
Organism: Pokkaliibacter sp. MBI-7; assembly: GCF_029846635.1. Classification (NCBI taxonomy): domain Bacteria; kingdom Pseudomonadati; phylum Pseudomonadota; class Gammaproteobacteria; order Oceanospirillales; family Balneatrichaceae; genus Pokkaliibacter; species Pokkaliibacter sp. MBI-7. The sequence continues at coordinate 3,281,643 of NZ_JARVTG010000001.1, forward strand.
CTCCACGACTATTCCGAGGGACTGAAGAAAAAAAAGATAAGAAAAGGTCATGGTTAACAAAGTGGTTAATGTTCTAACAGTATTGTGCAGTCGAACTAGTTACGCTGGGCTTTGGGGGCGACTTTGCGTACTTATTGTTCCGCTATTCGTATTCATTTTTCTTCCCCAAAAATGACCAAAGCGGCGCATGAGCCAAGCCTCAAAGCTATGGAGTTGTATTCGCTGTGCGGTATTGCTATTCATCAAGCTGGGTTCCTGTTTGGTCACGCAGTCCACATTTTAAATGGCCAAGCAGTGGGTTCGCTTCACTCTCCGCTGTCTGTTGAGGTATTAACGGTAAAGCCATGCTCAGTTACGAAGATAAAAAATGGAATGAGCTTATCGGTGGGTATAAGACGCTGTACAACCCGGTATCGGCATTAAAAATGCTCGAACGAGACCCTGCTTCAAAGAAAGCTTGGGATGAGCTTTGGAATGAGCTTCACCATCAGGGCGACGTCGGCAGCGCATCTTACGCAGCCATTCCAGAATTGGTCCGCATTCACCAGGAAGTTCAGTTTCCCGCATCGAACTTTTATTCCCTTGCCTCAACCATAGAAATAGAAAGGCACCGGAAAAGTAATCCGTTACTTCCTGAATGGCTGGAGCCTTCATATTTTTCCGCTTGGTGCATTATTTTGGATTTAGCCTTAAAAGACGTTCGAGAAGCGAGAGATCAACTCTCTGTCCACGCCATTCTCGGGGCACTGGCAATTGCAAAAGGCGCTCTGAAGCTAGGTGCCTTAATCAGCTACAGTGACGAAACAGAAATCGAAGAACAATTAAACGAGGCCATAGCATGGTCCGAGATATATCGTTAACAATCACAAGCCACAGGATCACCACACGTTGCGCGGTGCCAACCCTGCTGTAGACTTTATACATCAGGAGCACCATGAATATTAAACGTGAGTTATTAATGTCGGAGTACGAGCATGCATAACAACGTATTGAAAGATACTCGTTTTTCTCACTGAGCCTGCAAAAGCTACGCTTTTTCGGCCCTTTAATCGCGGTGTTAGGTGGAAGAAATATGGACTGGAAACCAACAAGCGAAGGCGAAATCTGGGATGCTATTAATGAGTCATATGATCAAATGACTTTAGAGCAACGCAGAGTTTGGGAAGTGATAAAGCTTTGCCCTCAAAAATGGAGTCAAGAACCCTACGGGAATGAAGGTGATGGCTTCTGGGTTGTTGCATTAATAGGAAATACAGTCATCTGGTTTAATGATATTGAAGACGGTTTCAATCGATCTACATTTTCGGAGTTTGGGAAAATAAATGAGTATCGTTGCAATCAAGATAAACTTGAGTGGCAAGTACAAAACGTAATAAACCAAATACGTGACGGCTATGACTCAGCAAGATACTGCGGTGCGCCTGAGCCAATCGTTTGACGAGACGCAGCAATCGCTTCCGTTGGTGAGGCTGTCCATAGTGCTGTGTCAGCCAATATTCACAGCTCGACATACTTGTCGATCCACCTCTGTTCATTTTCACTATGGCCCCAAATACGAACGTTATGTACTAATACACTATGAAAATTGAACGTGAACAAACCATCTGTGAGTGGGCGGGTGTAGCGCTGGATAAACCCGAATGTGGATCAAAGACCGGTATTGTTCTTGGCACCATTGGCAAACGGCCGATAAATGGGCTCAGGCACAAACCAGAAAAAGGTACATGCGGTTGGTATATCTGGTGTGGAGAGGAAATTGGAAAAGAAGACGATTTCTTTTCTCCATTACATGTCGAGCACATAGTTGAATATTTGTCTAAAGTTCAAGCATATTTAATGCTGCCTCCTGGCGATCGCTTTCTTATAGATGTTAGTGAATACAAAGGTGTGTGGTACGGCGAGAAACTATTAAATACATGACAAGTCACAGTACTCTGACACACTGCTGCACTTCGTGTTTATACAAAAATGGTCTCGGCAGCATGCACAGGTGAGTGGACGTTATGTTGGAAAAGGATAAGTTTTATGGGCTATAGAAAAGTTTCCCGATACAGGCTCAGGCGGCCCTTCGAAGGAGGGATCGCCCGAATAACACTGTCTGTTCGGGACAATTTCAATGAAAAAGTATGCAAGAGATGTTCGTCGCCATCATAGAGAAATATTGCTTAAAAACGTAAGAAATATTGGGCAGGCTCAGCCAGCGATTCTGCAAATAGGTTAGGTGTTTGTGTAAAAACACCGTGTGTATGTTTTTGTTTTTTATGCGGAAACAAAAGAAAGTTTTTGGGCCCGAAAATTCAGGAATTAAAGAAAAATCAAAGCGATAAGAAAAAATAACACGTTGCTCAGATTTACTCTGGTCCATTTTGGGGTAGTTTCACTGTGTTACCCCAAAACAGCGCTACTGCTTTAGTACCCCTTTAGCTGAACGTTGGGGGGCCGTTCGATTTGTATGGAATGCACAAATGACACGTGACGCTAATTTCTTGAATGCTGCAGCATCTCTTGGCTATTCGTTTGATGGAGAGATCAAGATCGGGGGTAACTACGTGCCAGTTGTGCGCGACGGGCACCAGATATATGTCAGTGGCCAGATTCCCCGTGTTGGTGACCACGTGATGGTTGTAGGCCGTGCTGGAGGTGATGTCTCGCTTGCTCAGGCACAATTGGCGGCGAGAGTTTGTGCAATGCGAGCACTCGCTCTTCTGAAGAACTCGCTTGGTTCTTTGGAGAAAGTGAAGTCTGTTCTTCGAATCAATGTCTATGTCCAGTCGTCTGAGCACTTTACCCAGCAGAGTGAGGTAGCGGATGCCGCATCAGAACTGCTGTTTTCCATTCTGGGACAGGCCGGTGCGCATACTCGCACTTCGGTTGGTGTGTTTCAGCTGCCGAAAAATGCCACTGTTGAGATTGATCTGATTGCCTCGGTGGAATAGCAGTGTTTGTACCCATGGCATCTACCCATTCTAATCAGGGGACAATCAAAATTAGGCTGATAGAAAACAAATCTGAGAAGAGTCTGAGACTCCATGAAAATGACTGGAGTACCTTTTCAAAGTGCTGTGAGATCATTGAATAGGTGTTTGATGGGTTAATTGAAAGTAAGGAAAGGCTTTCTTCGCCTGCCACATTGGCTGATGTGAATATTACTTACCGGCTGAAACATGGCGTCGTAGAGATAAACCTGGATGAAGCATGGGGTATCGATATTATTTGCTCGTCTGATGAATTGTTCGCTAACCTAAAAAAAGAATGGATTTACAGTAATATCTTATAGTCTGAACCAAGTCCCTGAAATCGCCGGAGAGTCAAAAATGGATAGAGTTTTTCCTGATATTTTAGCGAAAATGCACGCTATTGAGATAGATTATGCGAATGGTGAAGGAATTGATTTTGAGCCTTTCGACACATTTTTCTCAGAAGAAGAAACTGCCCATTGGATTAAAGCCTGGACTGCAAATGAGTCATTGGATGGTCGTGAATATCTCATCTTTGGACAAGATGGTACGGGTGGCTACGCTGCATTTTGGTGTGTGAGAAATACCAGTGACATCCTTCAGCAGCCCATTGTATTTATGGGGTCTGAAGGTGAGCTTGGCATTATAGCTCAGAGCTTCAAAGATTATGTCTGGCTCTTTGCCAATGGCGTCGGTCCATGTGAAGCGGTAGGCTACCCTGATATTGCGCGCCCGCAAAATCCAGAGTTTCTTGAATTTGCGCAGTGTTACGCTCCAGAAAATAAAGCGAGTGTAAGTGAAATTATCAATAGAGCTAAGAGCGAATTCCCTGATTTTGAGAAAGACCTATACCAACTTTGCTGTTGATGTCTTGCCCGAAAATTACAGGTAGCGGAAGGTTAAGACGCTATATATTTGCCATCAAATATAGCGTTAGGGAATGGGTTCTCAGCGTGAATCAGAATTGAAAAACACCAACAGGTATTACAATTCGCGCGATAAAAAGAAAGGGCCAGTTCGGCCCTTTCTTTATTTCCACTGAGCGTGATGTCTGTATCAGATCACCGCGATCAGAATTTGGTTTCTGCGGAGAAGGCGACAGTACGGGGTGATCCCAGATAGTAGGGGCTCAGCCAGTAATCTTTGTCGGTGACATTCTTCACATTCACACGAAGGGTGACCGGCGTTTTGAACTGCGTCAGTTCATAACGGGCACCGATATCGCCGATGGTGTAAGACGGCAGCTTATTGCTGTTGGCGGTATCGACATATTGAGTGCCGGTGTAGTAGACCCCGGCGGTAGCTGTCAGGCCGGGCACGGCGCTGATAGCGTATTCACCGTAAAGCTTGGCCATCACTTCGGGCACGGCTATAGGTTTCTTACCTTCGAGAGACTCGCTGCCTTCTTTGACTTTCGCATCCAGTAAGGTAATTCCACCCATCAGGGTCAGTTTGTCTGTGACTTTACCCTCGGTGGTCAACTCTATCCCTCTGTGTACTTCACGGCCATCCTGTTTATAGGTGCTGGTGCCCGTCGCGTTGCCACTGCTGTCGGTATCGGCCTGACCATATTCATAGGGTTTATCAATATTGAATAGTGCCAATGACACTAAGCTGCCACCTAGTTCAGCTTTCACTCCAACTTCGTATTGTTCGCTGACAATCGGTGGCGTGATTTCACCATAGTTAGTGTATGCAGCAGATACGGTTGTGCCTGCTTCTACACCTTCCATGTAGCTAGCATAGGTTGTTAACCATGGAACAGGCTTGTACAGCACAGATATGCTGGGTGTGGTTTCTTCTTTGTCATAACCAGGGTTAGAGGCTGTTCTGGTAAAGGTTTGTGTATCAATGGTTGTATGAGTCAGGCCAGCGAGTACTTCCCATTGGTCATTAATTTCAATCTGATCACCAATCGAGATATTGTCGTATTTGTACTTGTTCCCTAAATACTGAGAATTGTCGTAGCTTAGAGATGGCAGCGAATAGTAGCTTGGGTTTGATGTGCTGGAGGTGCCGAGAATGACACTGCCACTGTTTGAGCGATACCATTTACTTTCTACACCTGACACACCCGTTGTAATAGTGTGTGCAATATCCCCAGTATTAAACTTTGAATCTAAATAGAGGTAATAGGCATCTTCTTTAACAGTGCTAGGGCCAGCATAAGAAAGAACAGGATAGTAACTGCCGGAGCTGCTGGTGATGTAGTTATATACATTTAATACTTCATCACGGTCACTTTCTTTATGAGACACTGCTCCACGAATAGTGAAGTGGTCATTCAAATCCCAGGTTACCTTACTGGCAACACGATCTGTGACCACTTTATCTGTCATCCATTTCTGTGCGTAATTTTTACTGGTATCAGGTGCATTGGGTGCAGTAGCGCCCAGCCCGGGATAATACGTCCAGAAGACGGTGCCTGCCTGAGTACGGTTATTGTAGTGGCTGGCATCTAATTCCAGTTTAACTTTGTCGGTCACTTTCCATTCAAGTGCACCACTCACATCAGTTTCAGAAATCTTGTTGTCATCGATAGCCGTCTCACCATCTCGGGTGAGTATATTCAATCGATAGGCAAGCGTATCTGATTGATTTAATGACCCTCCAAGATCTGTATGAGCATAGTAATTACTGCCGCCATAATTACCTACGGTGACATTGGCAATGGGATCGTATACGGGTTTTTTTGTCTGGAAATTAATAAAGCCGCCCGGTAAAGCTGCGCCATAAAGAAAGCCAGAAAGGCCATTCAGCAATTCAATGCTTTCAAGGTCTTGCGTAGGGACGCGTTTGAAAAATATGGTTCTTAATCCATCAATTGCAAAAGATCCAGATACTGGGTTCAGTGCAAAACCGCGGACATTGTAGTTTTGGATAAAGTTTGAGGTATCTGGTGCAACAGTATTGACCGATGGTTGTTTGGCTAGAATCTCGTCAGTGGAAGATGCTTGTGTATTTTGTATAACTTCCTTTGAAATCACATGAACAGCGTATGGCGTGTCTTTAATATCGCGACTCTTTAAAAAGCCAATATCTGTAGCTGTCTCGACTTTATAACCGTCCTCTGCAGCGCCCTGTGCTTTCAGTGCCTCCGAGCTGACATCCAGCGTCGGCAGCTCCAGCGTGGTTTCGCCAGTGCTGGCAGCCAGTGCATGGCCAGTAACGCCGAGGCTTAATAGCAGGGCTTGGGTGACGGCCAGACTGAGAGGGGTCTTCCTCAGGGCGGTGAAGGGTACAGCTGATTTCATGGAGTCAGGTCCTATAAGGCGTTATCACGTTGCTCAACATGTCGGGGGGCGCCAAAACAGGTCTGTCGTTACTGTATTTTTGGGGAAATTGAACCCTTGCTGCCTGGGTTCGGCAAAGCGGTTAAGGCGCCACAGATTAGGAGACGAATACAAATCGTTATTATTTAGGATTTTGATGACGCATTGTTGAGAGAGCTGACCCTCCCCTGACGGGAGAAGGGTCATCAGCCTGAATCGTCGCTGCTGTCTAGCAGGCTGTTGAAAAACGTCATCGAGGCAGCCGAGACAAGGAAATACCCCGAGGGCACAAGAAACAGGCGAAAAAGCGGAGTTTAGTGAACTAAATGAGCATTTTGAGCCTGTTTTTGACGCGGTATTCGGCAACGCAGATAGATTTTCAACGACCTGCTAACAGGCCAGTGCCACGGTATGGCCGTTGCCGGGCTGGCGAATCACTTCCATTTTCAGGCCGTAGATGGCCTGTAACTGCTCCGGCGTCATGATCTTGTCTGCGCTGCCGCGCGCGATCATCTGGCCGGAATGCAGGGCGATGATTTCATCGCAGTAGCGGGCGGCGAGATTGACGTCATGCAGCACCACGATCACCCCCAGCCCCTTTTCCTGCGACAGCCGCTGTACCAGTGACAGCACGTCGATCTGATGGGCGATGTCCAGCGCCGAGATTGGCTCATCCAGCAGCAGGCATTCGGTATCCTGCGCCACCAGCATGGCCAGCCACACCCGCTGACGCTCACCACCGGACAGGGTATCGACCAGCTGATCGGCCAGTGCGGTGACATCCGTCAGCGCCATGGCCTCGTCCACCTTGTCAGCATCCTGCTGGCCAAAACGGCCGAGTGCACCGTGCCAGGGGTAGCGCCCCAGGGCGATCAGCTCGCGCACCGACAGGCCGGTAGCCGCCGGGGTGTACTGCGGCAGATAGGCGACCTTGCGGGCAAAATCGCGCTCGCTCCAGCGTTGCAGGGGTTTTTCTTCAAAACGTGCGGTGCCGCTGCTGGCCTGTTGCTGACGGGCCAGAATTTTCAGCAGGGTGGATTTCCCTGAGCCGTTGTGGCCGATCAGGCCGATGATCCTGCGGGCGGGCAGTGCCAGCGTCAGCGGCGCCAGCAGCTGACGGCCGGGGACCTCGAAGCTGACCTTGTCGAGGGTAAAAAGGTGCAGCGGGCGGCTGCTACCGGAAGAAGTCTCGGCTGAGTTCATAGCATCATCCGTATGGGAAGCGGCAAAGGGGAACAGAGTGGCGACTAGTTATCGGCCTTGCGGCGCCAGTAAGGCACGCCGAGCAGGCGCTCTTTGGGCCAGAGGCGATCAGCCAGTGCGGCTGCCTGACAGCGGCGCAGCAGTTCGTATTCGCCGGCCACCCAGATAAAGCCCTGCTCCGGTATCGCGGCAAAGGGGACGCCGGCCAGCGCCTGCGGCAGGTCAGACTGGCCCTGCTCCATGCGGTAATACCAGTGCACCGGCAGGCCGGGATGGCTGGGCATCACCACTTCACAACCGGGCCGTGAGACTTCGATATGCACACTGCCGTGGCAGTGGTGCGGCAGGCTGTCGAGCAGGCGGGCGATGGCAGGCAGGGCGGTTTCATCACCGGCCAGCAGGTACCAGTCGGCCGCTTTGACGCTGAAACCACAGGGGCCGGACATGGCGCAACGGTCGCCGGGCCGGGCGGCGCGGGCAAAGTTGGAGGCCGGGCCGGCGTGGCCATGGGTCACAAAATCGATATCCACTTCACCGCGGGCCACATCGATACGGCGGATGGTGTAGTAGCGCATGGTGACGTTTTTGACAGAGGGAGAGCCCATCTGCGGGCGGCCTTCTGCATCGGTGCCGGGCCACTGGCAGGGGAGTGACAGATCCACCGGCACATAAAAGCGAACGTGCAGGTTATCGAGGGTATCGAAGGGCGACAGGTCTTCTCCCTGCAGGGTCAGACGCAGCATCTCCGGTGACAGCACTTCACTGCGCAGTACGGTCAGTGGGCGGTAGAGATTTTGTGGCACATCAGCGCTGGCCGGGGTATCGGCCTGCACGGCAGCAGTCTGGGAAACAGCGGTTTGGCTAGTCATGGCACATCCTCGGGCGTCAGGTGCGGCGGGCGATCAGATGCAGCAGGAAGGGGCCACCGATAATGGCCGCCAGCAACCCGGCAGGAATCTGGAAAGGGAAGATCAGGGTGCGGCCCAGCCAGTCAGACACCAGCAGCACCAGCCCCCCGAACAGGGTGGCGACCAGCAGCTGGCTACCGGCCCGCTGAAAGCCCGCCATACGGGCAAAATGGGGCCCCATCAGGCCAACAAAACTGAGCGGTCCGACGCTGATGGTGGCGGCTGCCGTCAGGATGGCCGTCAGCAACAGCAGGCTGAGACTGGCCACCCGGCGGTTGAGGCCAAGGCTGGCGGCGGTCTGTACGCCCAGCGGCAGCAGGGTCAGCCAGCGGGCTGTCAGCGGGATCAGTGCCAGCCCTGCCAGCAGCACCAGCGCTGACCACAGGGCTTCACCCGCTACAACGTGATAGGTCGAGCCTGCCAGCCATGACAGTAACTGGCCGAGGCGCGGGTCCTGCGCGGATTTCAGTACCGCCATGATCAGGCCGGACACCGAGCTGATGGCGACCCCGGCCAGCAGCAGGCGTGAGCCAGAGAAATGCTCGCGGCGTGACAGCAGCAACATGCCGGCCAGCACCAGCAGAGCACCAGCGGCACCGGCGCCGATCTGCATGGCGCGCGTTGGCGCTACTACGGTAAACATCAGCACAATCACCCCCAGCATGGCGCCGGAGGCAATCCCCAGCACTTCCGGTGCCGCCATCGGGTTGCCGGTCATGCGCTGCAGGATGCCACCAGCCAGTGCCAGCATGGCGCCGCCACAGAAGGCCGCGACAGCGCGGGGATAACGCAGCTCCAGCAGCCCCTGACGGTGCTCATCCAGTTGGCTTAACCAGTGCCAGCCGCTGGCGTCATGACCTGCGCAGAGGGCGACCCATAGCAGGATGGGGATGAGCAGCAACAGGCTGAGGATAATCAGCAGCGGGCGCTGAGCCCGGCGCACCGCCTGACCGGCGCTGTGCAGCAGCGGCTGGGCTTCTTTCAGCCGCGGTAACAGCACCAGCAGCAGCGGCGCGCCGAGCAGGGCGGTCATGGCACCGGTCGGGAAGGCGCGGTAGGTGGTGGGCAGCAGTTGCACCAGCTGATCAGTGGTCAGCAGCAACAGTGCGCCACAGACGGGCGACCACAGCAGCTGCTGACCGAGCCGGCGGGCACCCAGCAGACGGGCGACAGCGGGCGCGGCCAGCCCGATAAAGCTGATCACCCCGACGACAGAAACCGTCATGGCGGTGAGCACCACCGACAGGGCAAGGGCGGCAAAGCGGAAACCACTGACAGGGACACCCAGTGAGCGGGCGCTGCTGTCATCCAGCCCGAGAATGGTTAGCGGTCGCAGCAGCACCAGTGCCAGCACGGCCAGCAGGCTCAGACGCGGCAGCAGGTAGAGCGCGTTGCTCCAGTCGTTCTGATCCAGATAACCCGCGCCCCACAGAAACAGCCCGATCAGCATGTCATGGTTGAACAGCGCAATCACTGCACTGAGGGTGCTGCAGTAGAGGCTGACGATCAGCCCGGTCAGCGTCACCGTGACCGGCGACAGCCCCTGCCGCCAGGCCAGTCCCATCACCGCAAACAGCGCCACGCCCGCTCCGGCCATGGCGATCCAGAGCTTGCCGATATACAGCGCAGCGGGGAACCACACCGTGGCGATGCTCAGGGCCAGCTGCGCTCCGGCAGAGATGCCGAGGGTAGCGGGCTCCGCCAGCGGGTTACGCAGCAGATGCTGAAAGATGGCGCCGGCCAGCGCCAGTGCCGCACCGGCCAGCAGGGCCACCACCAGCCTTGGCAGATAGGTAAAGTGCAGCATGACCTGATCAGTCCGGGTGATGTCCGGCTCGGTGATGGCCTGCCACCAGAGCGTGCCCGGCAGCTGGCGCTGAACGTTGGCCCAGATCAGCAGCACGCAGAGCAACAGGGCACCGACACCCAGCACAACAGGCAACAGGCGCACAGGTGCTGCGCGCTGCGGAGCCGGGCTGGCAACAGCGTGATCAACCATGGAGAGCTCCTTCAGCCAGCGGTAAACGGGTTGCCAGTAATTCAGTCAGACGCAGGGCAGAAGGCAGGCCACCGTAGAACAGGGTTTGCGGCAGCAGCACCACGCGTTTTTGCTGTACGGCGGGCAGGCTGTTGAGTACCGGGATCTTCATCGCCAGCGCACCCTGCACCAGACGCTCATTACCGATATTGACCAGCACGGCATCCTTGTCGGCGGCCAGCTGATCCAGCGTGACGGTCAGGTGACCAAAGGCTGAGCCGGGGGTACGCCAGGCGTTCTGTAACCCCAGCCGGTTGAATACGTCCTGAAACAGGCTATTGCTGCAGAACACCAGCGTGCGTCGCGCATCGATCAGGCTGATCAGATACAGCGGACGCCCTGTGTAGTCAGCCAGTGCGGTTCTGGCGTCGGCAAACTGGCGGTCTGCCGCGGTGACATAGGCTGCGGCCTGCTCGCTGTAGCCGAGCTGGCCGGCCAGCTGCTGCAGTGCCTGCGTACCGTGGGCTACCTGATCAATAGACTGCTGCCCGGCCAGCCGCAGATCGCCGGCAAAGCCCTGTGCTTCAAACTGCAGCACAGGGGCAATCTGCTCCAGTTGCGGCTGCAATGACGCCAGCTCCGGGTTCATCACCATCACCTCAGGCCGCAGCGCCTGCAGCAGCTCCATATTGGGCTCAGAGCGCAGGCCCAGCTCATGCACACTGTCGGGCACCGGCGGTGCCATCACCAGTTGCCGGTAACGGTCGATTTCCGGCAGGGTCAGGGGAGTAATGCCCAGTGCCAGCAGATTTTCGGCGCTGGCCCAGTCAAGCGCGGCAATGCGCTGCATGGCTGGCGTGGAAGTGGCTGCATGCGCCAGCAGCGGCCAGCCGGGGGCGGTCGCCAGCGCGCACAGCAGCCGTCGGCGGCTGATCAGGCGCGCCGTAAAGGAAGTGGTTTTGTCAGACATAGCCAGCTTTGACGATAGGGGGAGGTAGTCTACAGAGAGCTATGACGAACGAGATGGAAGAGGATTTAGTCGGCATGCTGCCCTGCTGGTGATGCAGCAGGGCGGTCAGGTTATTTAGAAGGCTGTACCTCGATGAGCGGCGGATTCTCAAACGACTCAATATTCCACTGGTACCCACCCAGCATCCCAAACATTTTGGGTTCACTTTGCGCATTGTGCTTAAGCACCGTGACACCCTGCGCCACTGATACCGTCAGAGCGCCATTAATTTTGGCACCCATGGATTTGAGCTTGTTAAGGTCTTTGTCGCTTATGTGCACAGCTTTGATTTCGATGGCACCGTCCTGTTTAGGGGTGATGGCGAATATTTTTGAATTGCCCGACAGAAAGATGTATTTCTCGCCAGCCTTGCCGGATTTCTCGACCACCACTCGATAACGCCCTTCGCCCTTATATTCGACTTCCTTAACGCCTGGCTGTTTGCTGATCTTTCCAGCTTCCTTTTTCAGATTGGCCTCATCTTTCTCGGAGAAAACGCCATCTTTGGCAGCCATCAGTGCCAGGGCATAGGTTAAGGTGCCTTCGTAGGCAAAGGTGTAGCTTCCATCTTTGTTGACGGTAATGTTGGCGTCGAAATCTTCAGGTATCCAGCAGCCTGACAGCAGCATTGTCATTGCAAGCGTGGTGATCAGTGAAAGTAAGCGAGTCTTCATGTTGTGTTCCTGACATCTGTTCCCTGATGTGATTCTTGTCCTCACTTCAGGCTGTTCCTGCAGTGAGGAAGTGCAGTCCTTACAGCGGCTTGCCGTAGCCATATACCTTCAGATGCTGTGCCGCTTCCATGGCCAGCCTGCACTGGTAGGTGTGGGCGAGCTCGGAAGACTCATCGTATTTGCGCTCTTTTTTGAGCTGGGTGATCTGCTCGTTACAGCTGTTGAAGTCTGTTTTGAGCTGGTCGCGGTTATTCAGATAGAGCGCAATCTGATCGTCATGCTGTTTATCCACCGCCTTTTCTGACAGCTGGCACTGGCTTTCGCTGAAGTTGATGCCCTGACAGTGGTCTTTCTTGTAGGTGATCAGTTGATCTTTGGGGAACCGGGTGATCAGCGCCACCACCGCCGCCTCGGTGCGAGCGGGCTCCAGTTCTGCGAAGGCTTTGCACTGCGCACTGGGCTGAGCAAAGATGACGTTGCCGCATTGCTTGCGATAGGCAAAGAAGTCGTCGTCGCTGAGTTTGGGCAGATCGGTTTTGGCCTGCTCGTAATCAGCCGTGTACTGCCGTTCCTGCTCCGCTTTCTGCTTTTTCGCTTCCTCTTCGCGCAGGGCACGTTCCTGCTCGGCCAGCTGGCGCTGGTAGTCGTGCTGAGCCTGTTCGGCTGCCCTGCATTCGGCATCCTCGGCGACGTTTTGCAGGGCATCCTTGTCTCTGGTAACAAAGGCCGACTTGAGCGCATCCTTACACTCGCTGACCTTGGTCTGGGCTTCATCCAGATGAGACTGATAGTAGGGGAGATCATGTTCGGAGCAACCGGCCAGCAGTGCAGCGGCAGCGGTCATAGCCAGTAGATGGCGACGCATAGCGATATCCTTTTGCTGTGATGGTGAGAGTCATTTCTCAATGCCTGCTGCAGCGGGGCAGCCAGGGCGGGCGGTATTAGAGCATATTTTGCCGCTGCAGGCAGACAGAAGCGGTTCTGTCGTGGCTGAGCCGCCGATTTACCTCTTGTTTGCGCTAACAGATACCGCTAAAACCTTTTCCAGCGGTTTATGTTGCTGACTGGCAGGAGTACGCCATGACTTATCTCGACGCCCCTTCGACGGCACTGGTACTGATTGATCTGCAGAAAGGCATTCTGGCCATGCAGACGGAGCCTCACGAGGCCATGGATGTGTTCGTTACCGGCCGCGATCTGGCTACCCAGTTTCGGGGTGCCGGGTCGTCGGTGGTGCTGGTGAATGTGGCCTGGGCAGAAGACTTTGCCGATATGCCCACCGGCCTGACAGATCGGCCGGCGCCGCGGCCTGAGGGCGGGTTGCCGCCGGAGTGGAGTGAGCTGGCCGACGGGCTGGCAGAGCCGGGTGACCTGCTCATCACCAAGCATCAGTGGGGCGCCTTTACCGGCACTGAGCTGGACCTGCAGCTGCGCCGCCGGGGGATCAAAACCATTGTGCTGGCGGGGATTGCCACTAACTTCGGGGTGGAGTCCACCGCGCGGCATGGGTGGGAGCTGGGTTACAACGTGGTGATTGTCGAGGATGGCTGCACCAGCAGCAATGTGGAGCTGCATACCATGGTGATTGAGCATGTGTTCCCCCGAATTGCCCGGGTTACCAGAGCGGAAGAAATCAAGCTGGTTTAGCGTTGCCGGGTGAAGTAGGAGAGAGGAGTGATCCATGACCTCTTTATTGCAGGGTGATGTGCAGGGTGAGTACGAGCAGGAAAGTTACGATGCCATGCGCCGGCGCTATGCGGGCTTTGGCGTCGGGCTGTTTGAGCAGTTACGGCTGCGCATGCCGGGTGTCTTTGCCGGTTTACGTTTCTATTACCGCACCAACAGCCCCTACACGCTGGATGCTTTTGCCATCTGTAAAGGCCTGCAGACGGAGTTCGCCATCCAGCTCGATGGCGATGTTGAGCTGATCTGCATCTGGGACACGCAGAGTCATACCGAGATTGGCGACTGGCACGACCAGGACCCGGTGACCGTGGCCCTGGACTATATTCGCCAGCACTATCTGGTGATGCACAGTGTGTGAAGGTGTGCGGCATCCCCTGGCGTTACGCTCACTGGTTCACATCGTTCAGACTTCCCTGCCATTACCTGTTTGCACACTGACTGCCTGCCCGGTTGAACTCATCCATAACGTTGATTACCCTACGGCCTGCTTGCAGGGATGTGGTCGCAAGTTGTCTCAATGATGCAAGGGAGTGATGAAATGGGTTCTGTTACCTTTGTTCTGCCAAAAATTGCGGCTGCTGATCTTGTCTTCGACGCAGCCGAAACACGGGAAATTCTCGCCTTCTTCTGGCCTCACCAGACCACCATCGCCAGTCTTGCCATTACCGATTCCGTAAGAGAGTTTGCTCAGGGGCTGCTTATTGTGGCCGTTGATGCCTCCTATGCGATGGGCTATATCGACATTCTGGTCAATGTACTGATTAAGCGTAAGCCGGGGAGCAGCATCAAAAGTCTGGTGACCAAACTGGTGAAGAAAAACGTCAAACACTGGTGGAAACATGCACAACAGAAAGACCTGCTGGATGCAAAAATCTATGAGACGGTGCGCGCCACCATTGCCCTCAAACAGAAAACCCAGCTGGATATGTACCTAAACGGACTGGCTCAGGTGTCTGACCGCACGAGAAATCTTGTGGTGCTGAACAAGTCCTCCTGCACTGCTGCATGGGTGTGAGCAGGCCGATGAAACCCATCACAAAAGTTCTGATCGCCTTACTGGCGTTACTCGTCTTATCCACCGCGATGGTGGTGTACCGGTATGCTGAGACTCCTCCATTAGCGTTGGTCGCAGAGGCATCCCTTGAGCAGACACCATCACCGATGAAATGGCTGGCGATCACGTCGCTGCGCTATCTCCATCCCTCGGCAGAAGAAATAGCCGACCTCAATCAGCAGGCAGGTGCCCGTTATCTGGCCACGTTAGCCGATCAGGCTGAGGCCAGCATGCTGTTGCGTGAGTACCAGCAGAAGGGGTTGGACCTCAATGCACAGGATCAGCAAACGGGAACGGGACTGACGGCGTTGCAGGCGGTCGCTATTGGTAATGATGCAGAGGGGGTAAAGCAGCTGCTGGCACTGGGGGCCGATCCGCTGCTGACGGATGCGCAGGGGCGCACTGCACTGATGCTGGTAGAGATCAGTCAGCGTAACCGCCCCGATGTGGATTTCTCTGCGGTCCTTGCACTATTGAAGAAGTGAAAACGTTCTCATCCTAGCAGGCTGTTGAAAATCTATCTGCGTTGCCGAATACCGCGTCAAAAACAGGCTCAAAATGCTCATTTAGTCCACTAAACTCCGCTTTTTCGCCTGTTTCTTGTGCCCTCGGGGTATTTCCTTGTCTCGGCTGCCTCGATAACGTTTTTCAACAGCCTGCTAGAAGGGCATCCCACAGATGCCCTCCACCCTACCGGTAGTGCGGGTGGCTGATTATTGCATTGATTGCCTTACCCACTCGCCAATCAAACGCTGCACCTGCTCGGCCTCCTCGACCATATTGCCCATGCGAATAAAGTCATGGGTCATGCCCGCATAGACCCGACACTCGACCTTGTTACCTGCCTGCTGCAGCTGGCGGGCGTAGTCCTGTGCTTCGTCGGCCAGCGGATCACATTCAGCGACGATCACCAGTGCCGGTGGCAGCAGGCTGTGGTCGCGGGCCTGTGACGGTGCAAAGCGCCAGTCGTAGCGCTCGGCAGGGTCGTTCAGATAGTTGCTGTAGAACCAGCGCAGGGTGCTGGCCTCCAGCAGGTGGCCCTCGGCATAGCGCTGGTGCGAGGCGCTGTGCATCTCGGCGGCAGTCACCGGATAGATCAGTACCTGGGTGACGGGAGCCTGCCAGTCACTGTGCTGACGGGCCTCAAGGCACAGTGCGGTGGCCAGGGTGCCACCGGCGCTGTCACCGGCTACCGCGACCTGTGCCGGGTTAAGGCCAAGCTCGTGGCCTTGCTGTTGCAGCCAGTCGTACACATCCACCGCATCATTGAATGCCGTCGGGAAGCGCTGCTCCGGTGCCAGGCGATAGCCCACCGCCAGCACGACAAAACCGGAATAGCTGGCCAGTGCACGGCAGAGAATATCGTGGGAGTCGAGGCTGCCGACGCAGTAGCCGCCACCGTGCAGATACAGCAGCACTGGGCTGCTGCTAGTGGTGGCCACAGGCCGGTAAAGACGCAGGGGTAACGGGGCGCCATCACGGCTGCGAATATTCAGATTGTCGACGCTGGCCATGGTTTTGGGCGGCTGGTCAAGCAGCGCCGAGGCGTTGTCGAACTCCTGCCGCGCACGCTCTGGTGTCTGCTGTTCCAGTGGCTTGCGCATACCGTTGAGGGTGCCAAGCTCAATCAGTTCGAGAAAGGCTTCTATTTCAGGGTGAAGGGCCATGGGCCACGATGCTCCTGTCTCTGCGAACGCGCTCACGAGGGGGTGAGCACGTGCGAACGGCGGATAGTAAGGGGGTCAGGCATACGCCTTGCGGCTGGGGCGCTGCAGCTCGGGCAGTAACGCATCGCGGATTTCCGCTGAGCGAATGGCCAGCACCGACAGCAGGGTGTCACTCAGGCCGTGGGTGTTTTCGCTGCAGCCCTGCAGGAAGATCTGCGGCAGGAAGTGCGGGCGGGTGGCCACACGGTAGTAACGATCGGTCTGGTTGCTGTCGAGCCAGTCGGCCAGTGGTGCCAGCAGCTGATGATGGGCCTGACGCTGGAAGCCGGTGGCGAGAATCACTGCATCGTAGTCCTGACGGAAGAAGGTGCCGCTGTCCTGATCATGCAGGGTCAGGGCCAGCTGATCGCCATTGGCTTCTGCCTGTGCAATGCCATGGCAGCGCAGGTAACGATGACGCTGCTGGCCGCTGACCTTCTGCAGATACAGGGTCTGATAGATCTGCTCGATCAGTGGCAGATCGACCACCGCATAGTTGGTGTTGCTGAACTCGGTCAGCAGCTGGCTGCGATCCTCCTCGGCGCTGGCGTAGATAAAGTCGGTGTAGCTGGGGTTGAACACTTCATTGACGAAAGGGCTGTCATCGGCGGGCTTGAGGGCACGCGAACGGCTGATCAGATCGACCTGATACCCCGGATGGCGACTGTGCAGATCCATAAAAATTTCTGCCGCGCTCTGGCCGGCACCTACTACGGCAATACGCAGCGGTTGTGATGGCAGGGCAGCCGCCTGCTGCAGGTAGCGGGAAGAGTGGAACACCTGCGGATGGCCAGCCAGCCCTTTGAACGCTTCGGGAATACGCGGGCTGCCGCCAATGCCCAGCGCCAGATTGCGGGTCAGGCGCTCGTGTGTGCGGCCATCACTGCTGCGACTGCGTACCCGCAGGCAGACCACTTCCCGACCTTCCTGCTGCGGCAGGACTTCCACTACCTCTTCGCCATAGTGCACATCCTGATCGAAATGGTCGGCGGCCCAGGTCAGGTACTGATTGAATTCCTGACGGCTGGGGAAAAAGGTCTTGAGGTTGATAAAGTCTTCCAGCCGCTGGTGCTGGTGCAGGTAGTTGATAAAGGTAAAGGCACTGGCGGGGTTGCGCAGGGTGGCCAGATCCTTGAGGAACGACACCTGCATGGTGGTGCCATCCAGCAGCATATTGCCGTGCCAGACGAAATCGTCCTGACGTTCGATAAAGCAGCTGTCCAGTGCTTTGCCGGTGCCCGGCTGCTCGGCCAGCGCAATCGCCAGTGACAGGTTGGAAGGGCCGAAGCCCACGCCGATCAGATCATGGATATGCATTGTGGTAGTCCTGTGCGTCATGGGTGGGGCGGCATCAACGGGGTGGCAAAGGCTGCCAGCGCTGTTCACTGAAGAAGGTTTCCCGCGACAGCATCAGCAGCCGGGCGCGCTTGTGCGGGAAGTCAAAACCCTTGAGGTTGGCAAAACCCAGCTGCTGGGCATGGCCGATCAGCCGGGCGTTGTCGTGCCGGGGTTCGGCGACGATACGCTGGGTGCGTGGGTCATCCAGCAGCAGGAAATGCTGCAGGGACGGGAACCAGGCGCTGAACCAGGGGCGACCACGATAGGCGTCTTCTCCGACCAGCAGATGCCAGCCACGGTCGTAATCTTCTACCTGATAGAAGGGGGCGATGCGGTCTTCCCGCGCCCAGTAGACCTCGAAATAGGCAAAGGGCTGTTCATCGAAACAGGCGATCAGGGTCTGGCTGTGCGGATCGGCTGCCTGCTTTTGCAGATACTCGCGGTGCTGCTGCATATCCCCCTGTTCCTGCCAGAAATGCGCAACCCGCGGATCGTTCATCCAGCGGTTGAAACAGGGCAGGTCGGCATCCAGCTCCAGTGTACGCAGGCTCAGGGTCTGGCCGAGCCAGGGAATATAGCGGCGGTACAGGGTGCCGCTGCGTTTGAGCGGACGCAGCGGATGGCGACGGCCATTGGCATCCATGACGTAGCGCTGAGGGAAGGCCGGTGTCAGCGGCTGGTTGAGCCATAGCAGCGGCGACTGCCAGAAGCGTTCCGCCTCCACTATCAGCAGTACCTGTTCCGCTGATGACTGCTGCTGCCAGCCCAGCCCCTGTCGCAGCAGTTGTGCTGCCAGTTCAGGAGCGGTCTGCAGTAATACCTCGCCGGGGGCCGCAGGCTGAGCAAACACATAGTCGAGCGCGGCCAGTGTGGCGGCAAGGCTGGCGTCGGCCGGGGCATGCAGCTGCTCTGCCCGCCAGCGAAAACGTTGCAGATCAGCCGCAGCGGGCAACTGCACCAGCAGGACAGCGCCGTCCCGCTGCACATGGATGGCTTGCAACTGTTCAGACTGACCGGCCTGAGGGCCCAGGTGCAGATTGCTGTAGCTGATAAAGGCGGTGGAGGGAGTAGTGGTTGGCATGGGCATCCGTCCTTGGGTGACGGAGCGGAGCGCAGATACATCCGTCGTCCTGATCACCCTGTATAAAAACTGGCTGCCCTAAGTGACGGATGAGAGTGATTTTTATTTATTTCTGGGTGGCTGTGGTGACAGTGACGCAGAGCATGAACCGGTTTCAGGGGCGGGGCGCCAGCCAGTACGTCCGCTGTAGCAGGAAATAGCCCAGCAGGGTGCCGATGGGAAAACCAATCATCATAAAGGCACCGAGCACTTCCGAGGCCTTGCGGGCCGCCTCAAAACGGTAGCCGCAGCCAACGGCCAGCAGACCGTGCAGCAGGAACAGGCAGAAACTGGTCAGCGCCATGGCGGGCAGATAGGGGCTGGCATCGGGGCCAACCAGCAGCAGACAGATGCCGTTAGTGATGAAGTAGAGCATGCCCAGCAGAATATGAAAGCCCATCAGTTTGCGGTGGTTCTGATTGTGGATCGGGGCTGTCCATCGTTGCATCGTGAGTCCTTACTGCCGGGTGGCGTTGGCGTTCAGTCTAACCACTTCTCCCCGCTTGCATAGATGGTAACGGGCTAAATCGGCAGTGGGATAAATCGTCTAGTGGAAACTGTCCCGCGAAGCGAGAGCCACACGTCATGCTTGCCCGTCTGATCCAACAGACCCGCCCGGTCTTCTACGCTGCCATGGTGCTCAGCGTCCTCAATGGTGTTGCCAATGTGGGCCTGGTGTCCCTGATCAATGAGATTCTCAATGCTGACGGCGCGGCGCGCTATCCCTGGTTATGGGGATTTGCGGCCATTGCTGTCGTGGCGCTGGGGCTGCAGGTGGGGACGCGGATTCTGTCCGAGCGCCTGACCCACGGTAGTCAGGCCAGCATTCGTTCCCGGGTAGCAGAGCATGCCAGCAACGCCCGTTATCAGCATCTGGAAAAGGTCGGTGAGGCGCGCATCCGCACGGCGCTGACCGACTACTGCCATGATGTGGCCGAGTTTTTTGTCAGCCTGCCGGTGATGCTTACCAACGGCATCGTGGTGGTGGGCTGCATGCTGTACATGCTGTCGCTGTCGTGGCCGATCTTTCTGCTGGCCTGCCTGACCCTGCTGCTGGGGTCGGCGGGCTATCATCTGGTGCACATGCGCGCCATCAAGCATCTGCACGTTGCTGCCACGGAGCAGGAGCGGCTGTTCGGTCACTTCGACTCGCTCACCGCCGGCGCCAAGGAGCTGCGTCTGCATCGTCACAAACGCGAGCTGTTCAGCCAGCAGGTGCTGGGCAACAGTATCGAGACCGTGCGCCGCGGTAAAACCACCGGTATGTCGGTGTTTGCGCTGGCCTCGGGCTGGGGCCGTTTCCTGATCTTCGCCTTTATCGGTCTGGTGCTGTTCCTGCTGGCGGCCAATAACGATCAGGAACGGGTGATGACCGGTATTGCCCTGCTGTTTCTGTTCATGATCAATCCGCTGGAAGTGCTGCTGCTGAGCATTCCGCGCGCCAATATGGCCAAGATTGCTGCAGGCAAGATCGAAGCGATCTGCGATGAGCTGAAGATGGAAGAGGCCAGCGCCAGTGTCACGCCGGCCGGTTTTCACAAGATCGCCATGCACGGCGTGATTCACCGCTATTTCCATGAGCAGAGCGATGAGTTCTTCACCCTTGGGCCGGTCAACGTCAGTTTCCGCCCCGGTGAGCTGGTGTTTCTGGTCGGCGGTAACGGCAGTGGCAAGACCACGCTGGCCAAGTTGTTGATTGGCCTGTATGTGCCGGAAGACGGGCAGATCGAGCTGGATGACAAGGTTGTCAGCCACGCCAGTCGGGATGAGTACCGCCAGCTGTTCTCCGCTATCTTCTCTGACTTCCACCTGTTTGAACGCCTGCTGGAAAGCCCGCGCAGTGATCTGGATGAAGCCGGTAACCGCCTGCTGACCAAGCTGCATCTGCAGCACAAGGTGCAGATCAAGGACGGCGCCTTTACTACCCGTGCCCTGTCACAGGGGCAGCGCAAACGTCTGGCGCTGGTGGTGGCCTATCTGGAGGATCGTCCGTTCCTGCTGTTTGATGAATGGGCGGCGGATCAGGATCCGGCCTTCAAGGATGTGTTCTATCGCGAGTTGCTGCCCGAGCTGAAGGCACAGGGCAAGACCGTGGTGGTGATCAGCCATGATGACCGTTATTTCCATCTGGCCGATCGTCTGTTGAAGATGGAAGACGGACAGCTGCGGGAAATGGCACTGGAAGCCGACATTGCTCCCGCACAGGTGGAGCCAGTCATGACGAGGGCAGAGGGCGCTGCGTCTGTGCAGTAAGCCTGAGTACGTTCATACCTTCATACCTGCCTTACCCGCAGGGGGCGCAGTGCCCCCTGCTGTGCATCGGCGGGCAAGTGTGGCTTAGCGGCACTTGCCCTGCAGATCGCACTTTGCGCCCACTCTCATGCCCAGCAGGCGGCTGATGCCATAACGGTTGCGGGCAAAGCGCAGATACAGCCACTGCCATAACGGTTTGATCAGCGGCAGTGCCAGCACCCCGGCCAGCAGCTTCTTATCCACCGCACGGTAGATGGCGATAAACGCATCGACACCGCGCAGCAGCGGCCCGTCGCTCTGGCTGACATGTATTTCCCGGTCCAGATCGGCAAAGCTCACACCGAGGTGGGCAGGGTCAAAACCGGGCTGCTGGATATCGACAAACTGCAACAGCTGGTGTCGGTTAAGCCCGCTCAGCCAGCGCATCTCCCGGCTGCAGATGGCGCACTGGCCATCGTAATAAATGGTAAGTGTGTTCATAGTGTACTTCCCTTCTGGTATCGCCACTGCATCAGACAGCGCTGTTCAGTGTGTACGCTGACGGATGGGGCTGCTAATCTGCGGTCCCAGCCCGGTGATTAAAATGAACTGCCCGCGTTCGCATAAATGTAAAAAGGCTGGAAATTGCATGCAATCTTCTGCTAATGCTTGAGCCTGTTGTTTTTACATCGCAGTGAACACCCTGATCTCCGTAGTGAACCCAAGTTGATTTGCAGGCGCTGCACTGCCGCGAAGGCATTCCCGATCTGGCCACCCATGCTCACTCTGCCGCAGATCGAGAGCTTCTTCCATGTCAGTGCCGGCGTCTGGTATAGCCTGCCAGGGAGTGTTGGCCTTGAATTCTACTTACCCACAGATTGATGTTCTTGAGATGCATACGGGCGGTGAAGCTGTCCGGATCGTGCTGAGCGGCTATCCCCCCATTCCCGGTGACAGCATTCTGGCTAAGCGACGCTATGCTCAGCAGCATCTGGACCATCTGCGCCGGTTTCTGATGTTTGAGCCGCGCGGTCATTACGACATGTACGGCGTACTGCCGGTGCAACCCAGTTTGCCCGAGGCCGATCTGGCGGTGCTGTTTATCCACAACGAAGGTTACAGCACCATGTGTGGTCATGCGGTGATTGCACTTGGGCGCTATGCCGTGGATTACGGTCTGGTGGAGAAGGTGGAGCCCCTGACCCGGGTCAATATTGAATGCCCCTGCGGTCTGGTCAGTGCCTATGTGGAAGTGAAGGGTGGCCAGTCCGGTAAGGTGTACTTCGACAGCGTGCCGGCCTTTCTGCTGGCGGCCGATGTGGAAGTGCAGGTGCCGGGATACGGTGCCATCACCGTGGATGTGGCCTACGGTGGCGCTTTTTATGCGCTGGCCGATGCCATGTCGCTGGGGGTGGACATTTATAACAGCCCGGTGCGCCATCTGGTGGATGCGGCTACAGCCCTCACCGGTGCCGTGCGCAATGCGGTAACGCTTGCCCATCCTGAGCATGCCGATCTGGCTTTCCTCTATGGCAGTATTCTGACCGATGGTCGTAATCACCCTGAAGACGGGGTGTCGCACAATATCTGTGTATTTGCCGATGCTGAGGTAGACCGCAGCCCGACGGGGTCCGGGGTCACGGCGCGCACGGCTGCGCGGGTAGCCAGGGGGCAGATCATGCTGGGAGAGACTGCCGAGTTTGAAAGCATCACCGGGGCGCGTTTCAGCGCTGAAGCAATCCGTCAGTTTGAATACGGCGAAGGCACCGGCATTGGTACCGGTCAGGCCGTGCAGGTACGGGTTGCCGGGCGCGCCCACTACGCAGGTAAGGCCAGTTTCTGGCTGGAAGAAGGCGATCGGATCGGTCAGGGCTTTCTGTTGCGTTAGGTTACATTTGACTCAACAGGCTGTTGAAAAACGTCATCGAGGCAGCCGAGACAAGGAAAAAACAGGCGAAAAAGCGGAGTTTAGTGAACTAAATGAGCATTTTGAGCCTGTTTTTGACGCGGTATTCGGCAACGCAGATAGATTTTCAACGACCTGTTAAAGGAGACACGTTTAGCTTTGTGGAGGCCGTTTGCAAAGATGATGTAAGGACTGGTTTTGATCTGTGTAAATCCAGCATGAGTACGGAATCTGACCGAAACAGCAGGCCACCATACCCAGTGCTAGTATCAGCTCTGTCTTAACCCCCAAACTGTCGAGTGGCAAATGATGAAAAACCTGTTGAAAGTTGGCGTGTTGCTGGTGGCAGGAAGCCTCGCGGGCGTGGCTTCCGCCGCTCAGACTCAAACTCCGGACACCAACCCGGTGGTTCCTGTGCAGACTCAGGTCAAGCAGCATCAGGCTGAGAGCACTGCGACCAAGAAAGTAGAAAGCAAGAAAACCGCTGAGAAGAAAGCGACCGAACAGCATAAGCAGGCCGCTACCAAGAAAACCGAAGAGCACAAGACGGCTGTCAAAAAAGTGGACAGCAAGAAAGTAGCCAGCAAGAAAGAAACCAAGAAGACTGAAGCCAAACCCGTAGTCAAAAAGGTTCAGCCAGCCAAGACTACCCCTGAAGTCACGCCAGAAGGCTGATCCCATCGTCCGGCAGGGTTGAATCGCCATAATTCGACCGCATTCGCAGTACTGAACCTGCCCGCAGAGCAAGAGCCCGTCGTCAGCCTGATGACCGGCTCTTTCAGACCAGAAAGATCAGAAGAGTAGCGCGTTATGAAAACAGCATTGAAAATCGGCGTCCTGCTGCTGGCAGGCGGCATGGCGGGTGTTGCACTGGCCGACAATCCTCCTCCCATCACGGCCAAAGTGGTGCCACAGGAGCAGCAACAACAGCAGGACCGTGATCATCAGGACCACAAACAGTCCCGTGATGAGCACAAGAACGATCACAACAAGGCAGCCAATAACGCGCCTTCGTACAACAAACAAGGTCACGAGACCAGCAAGGAACAGCATAAACCCAAGCCCGTTACCGCCAGGGTAGAGCACAAGCCCACCAAGGCCCAGGGCCGGGTAGTGCGTCACATTCGTGATGATATCTATGAAGTGCGGGCCGACGGCCGCCTGATGCAGGTGCGCATTCCCACCAGGGTGATGGCCAGCCACCGCCTGCGCCCCAATGATGAGATCATCATTCAGGGTAACGATTTCGTGAACAGCATCCTGATCGTCACCAATCTGCTGATGCCTCCACGTTAATCGCTGGCAATAGTTACCCCATATACAAACAACGGCAGCCTCTCCCTGCCGTTGTTTGTTTCTGAGCTGTCCATGTCAGTAGGTTGAGTTGGGCGTCAGTTCCGGGTTGACGTCGCCGTACACCTCTTCCGGGTCAATCCCGCCTTCCAGCAGTGCTTCACGCACTGTATTGATGTGCTCCAGTACCTTGTCAGTGCGGTCACCGTATTCGTAACGGGTCACTTCAATCGCCTTGGGCATATAGCAGAAGGCAATCTTCAGGGCGTCCAGCAGGTCGTTATGGTTCATCGCAGAGTCCTTGGCAGGTTTATCAGACAGTCAGCCTAGCATGTGTGGCTGCCAGTGCCTGCCTGCAAGCTCTGCAGACCCTGTACCGCCTACATGCCGACCACCTTCCGGCTTTCCTCAGACGATACCGCAATCCACCACAAAGCTCTGACCCGCACAGGCCCGGCTGTCGTCTGAGGCGAGGAACAGCACCATGGCAGCGATGTCGTCTGGCTGAATGCGGAATTTCAGCGCCTGCAGATCAAGGAACTGCTGGTCGATATCCGGATTGAGCCACAGTGCCTTCTGCCGCTCGGTCACCACCGCGCCGGGCAGAACCGAATTCACCCGAATCCCCTGCGGCCCCAGTTCACGGGCCATGGTCCGGGTCATGGCATGAATGGCGCCTTTGGCGGTGGTGTAGCCGACAATGCCGGGACGGCCGCGCAGCCAGCCGATGGAGCCCATATTGATGATGGAGCCCTTGCCCTTCATCAGTCGGGCCGCCTGCTGCATGGCGAAGAAGTGGTGACGCAGGTTGATGTTCTGGCAGTTGTCCCAGTATTCCGGGGTGACCTCATCCACTTCGTGGCGGTCATCCTTGGCGGCATTGTTGATCAGCACGGTGAGACCGCCCATGGCGGTGGACGCCTCGCTGATGCACTGCTGCAGACGGGCAATATCACGTACATCACAGGGAGCAAACCAGGGCGTGATGCCGGTTTGCTGTGCTGCGCGGGTGACCAGTGCCTCGGCGCTCAGCTCATCGATATCGATAAAGGCCACGCGGGCGCCCTGAGCGCAGAATGCCAGCACCAGATGTTCGCCGATGCCAGAGGCACCGCCACTGATAAAGACCTGCTGGCCGCTGAGGCTGGGGTAACGGTTGGTAAGGGTTGTCATCGTTGTAAGTCCGCCCTGTGATACCAAAAACAGAATGCTGTTGCGTCGCTGCCGCTGAATGCGGGCAGCACGCTGCCTGCCGGTGCAGCGTCTGCTGCACCGGGGAGATAGCGATGAATGTGAAAGTCGACGGTTATTGCGGGGTGATGCGGAAGCGTGGCTCCACTTGCCCGGCCACCTCGACAGCGACACTGAACAGCGCGCCGCTCAGTGGATAGTCGGCCAGTTCTGCCTCCGGGCGCTGGCCAACGCTGGTGATATACAGCGTCTTCAGATCGGCACCACCGAATGCCACCATGGTCGGGCAGCGCGCGGGGACGGCAATTTCCTGCACGATCTCGCCCGCAGGATTAAGCCGTACTACCCGCCCGCCCTCATACAGTGCGCTCCAGTAGTAACCCTCGCTGTCTACGGCCGCGCCATCGGGGCGACCATGGCCGTGGGGGAACTGATGGAACACCCGCCGGTTGCTGGCGGCACCCGTGCTGATGTCGTAATCGTAGACATAGATCACGTGGCGCGGGGTGTCGGAGAAGTACATCCGCGTATTATCGGGGCTGAAGGCCAGACCGTTAGCGGTATTGACGCCATCTTCCAGCCGCCTGACCGTCAGTGCCGGATCCAGGCTGTAGAGGCTGGCGCCCCCGGTCTTGCTTTTATCCATGGTGCCTGCCAGCAGACGCCCGGCTGCATCGCAGCGGCCATCATTAAAGCGGTTGTCAGGCAGATCGGCTTCCGGATCGCAGATGGGGCGCAGGGGTGCGTCCCAGCTGTCGATAAAGTAGAAGCCACTGCGCATGGCCAGCACGAAACCGCCATCGTCGCGCAGGCTGAAGCAGCCGATTTCCTGATCGAACTGACGAATGTCGTCAGTGTGGGTACGCGGATCGAAACGATGCAGCCGGAAGCTGTCGATATCGATCCAGTACAGGCACTGGCTCTTCTCATCCCAGCGCGGGCATTCACCCAGCCGGGCGCGCACATCCAGCGCGACCTGGACTTCGCTCATTTATCCACCCCGCCCATGCAGACGTATTTGATGTTGAGATAGTCATCGATACCGTACTTGGAGCCTTCACGTCCGACACCCGACTCCTTATAGCCGCCAAAAGGAGCAACTTCAGTGGAAATCAGGCCGCTGTTGACGCCCACCAGTCCGCTCTGCAGGGCTTCGGCAACGCGCCAGACGCGGCCGATATCGCGGGAATAGAAGTAAGCGGCCAGACCAAACTCGGTGTCGTTGGCCATGGCAATCACTTCGGCTTCATCATTGAACCTGAACACCGGCGCCAGCGGGCCGAAGGTTTCTTCGCGGGCAAACTTCATCTCGGTGGTGGCATCGGCCACGATGGTGGGCTCGAAGAAGCTGTAACCGAGGCTGTGGCGTTTACCGCCGGTGACTACCCGGCCGCCTTTCTGCAGCGCATCGCTGATGTGCTCTTCGACTTTCTCTACCGCTTTCATATCGATCAGCGGGCCTTGCTGCACGCCTGCTTCGGTGCCATTGCCGACTTTCAGGGCTTCTACCCGCTCTTTCAGTTTGGCGAGGAAGCTGTCGTACACCCCGGCCTGTACATACATGCGGTTGGCGCAGACACAGGTCTGGCCGCTGTTGCGGTACTTGGACACCATGGCGCCTTCGACGGCGGCATCAAGATCGGCGTCATCAAAGACGATAAAGGGCGCATTGCCGCCCAGTTCCATGGAGACCTTCTTCACTGTTTCGGCGCAGTCACGCATCAGCTTCTTGCCGATTTCGGTGGAACCAGTGAAGGTCATTTTGCGCACGACTGGGGAGTCCGTCAGGGTCTTGGCGATATCGGCCGCAGAGCCGGTAACCACGTTGACGACACCGGCAGGAATGCCGGCCATTTCCGCCAGTCTGGCCATGGCCAGCGCCGTCAGCGGAGTCTGGGACGCGGGCTTGATCACCATTGTACAGCCAGCAGCCAGTGCCGGGCCGACCTTGCGGGTAATCATTGCTGCGGGGAAGTTCCACGGGGTAATGGCGGCGCAGACACCCACAGGCTCTTTCATTACCAGCAGACGGCGATCGTTGCCGATGGTCGGAATCACATCGCCGTAGATACGTTTGGCTTCTTCCGCGAACCATTCCAGAAAGGACGCCGCGTAGACCACTTCACCGCGGGCTTCGGTCAGAGACTTGCCCTGCTCACTGGTCATGATCAGGGCCAGGTCATCGGCATTGGCCAGCAGCAGGTCATTCCATTTACGCAGTAACGCTGAACGCTCCTTCGCCGTTTTCGCCCGCCAGGCAGGCAGCGCCTTGTCGGCGGCAGCGATGGCGGCCTGAGTTTCTGTGCTGCCCATCTTCGGTACGCGGCCGACCAGCGCATTGCTGGCAGGATTGGTTACGTCGATGGTGGCGCCACTGTCGGCATCGCACCACTCGCCGTTGATGTAACACTGGGACAGCAGCAGGGCAGGGTTGTTCAGGGTCAGCATAATGGTCCTCATCGCACAGTTTATCGTTATCAGTACATCACCACAGGTGGCCGGTGGGATGGCTTTCAGGTAGCTCAGTCCGCTGGTGCAGTCAGTTCAGCTCCACCAGATAGTGGAAATCATCACTGCGCACCCGGCTGGTACGGTACTCCACCGGTTTGCCATCCAGCGCTTTGGCAATACGCTCCACTACTAATACTGGGGCCCCGGGTGGGATATCCAAGGCAGCCGCATCGTCAGTGTTGGCCAGATCGGCTTTGATACGGTCGCAGGCCTTGTGCACGTTGACCTGATACTGCTGCTGATAAAAGTGATAGAGCGAATGGGGCAGCTCAGGCAGCAGATGCAGATCACCAAACAGGGCGTGCGGCAGCAGGATCTCTTCGCGGATACAGGGTTTGCCGTGCATCGCACGCAGGCGGTCAATACGGATCACCGGGCTGCCTTCAGCCAGGTTCAGTGCTTCGGCGATGCGCTGGTCGGCAGCGATTCTGCTCATACCGCGCAGCTGGGCATTAGGCAGCTCGGGGGTGCCGCCATCGGCGACGATATGGAAGAAATGGAACAGGGTCTGCTGCAGGGTGTGCTCGGACACGAAGGTGCCCACTCCCTGACGACGGAACAGGATATGTTCATCGGTCATGGCGTTCAGGGCCTTGCGTACCGTGCCCTGGCTGACGCCAAACAGATCAGCCAGCTGAAACTCACTGGGCAGCATCTCGCCGGCCTTCCAGCGGCCTTCAATAATGTACTGGGTAATCAGCTGCTGTACCTGTTTATACAGGGGCTGATACTGCGGGCCGCCGCTGGGGCTACCCGACGCAGATTGTGTAGGACTGGCTGCTGAACTTTCCATCATGCTGCTCTATCACCTGTAGACCGCTGTGTTTTTCGCCCTGCTGAAGAGGCGCTTCAACAGCGTCTGAATTCGATTTGGACATGCTGCTTTATTCCACAGATAGCGAATTTTCGCTACCGGAAGCGCATCACTGGCGGTATTTCGCTGCAAGGCTGCGCAGTCGCTTCACCTTTTTTGCACCCTCTGAGTGAGAAGTTTTTGCTCGGGGGTTGCCAGTCGTTTTAATTTCATGTCTTATATAAGACATATAACACATGATAGCAGAGCACCCGTCAAGGGCTTTGCTGAAGTAAGGCCAAAATCAGCCTCAACCTGTTTGGCCGACACCGGACAAGAATAAAGAACGGGCCTATGACCAAGACACTTGAGAACCTGCGCAGCCAGCGCTGGTTTGCCGCGGACAACATGCGTGCCTTTGCCCACCGTCAGCGTACCCAGCAGACGGGCTATCGCCGTGAAGAGTTCATGGGCAAGCCGGTGATCGGCATCATCAACACCTGGAGCGATATCAGTACCTGTCACAAGCACCTGCGTGAGCGGGCGCAAAATGTGCGCGAAGGTATTATTCGGGCGGGTGGTTTTCCGCTGGAGCTGCCTGCCATGTCGCTGGGCGAGGTGATGGTCAAACCGACCACCATGCTGTATCGCAACTTCCTCGCCATGGAAGTGGAAGAGCTGCTACGCAGCCACCCCATTGACGGGGCGATTCTGATGGGCGGCTGTGACAAGACCACCCCCGGCCTGTTGATGGGCGCTTTCAGTATGAATCTGCCGGCTATCTACATTCCTGCCGGTGCGACCCTGAGCGGCTGGTTCAAAGGGCAGAAGATTGGCACCGGCACCCATACCCGTAAGTTCTGGGACGAGAAGCGTGCCGGCAATCTGAGCGAGCAGGACTGGCTCAGGCTGGAGTCATCCATGACCCGTTCCCACGGCACCTGCAACACCATGGGTACCGCCTCGACCATGACCGCGATTGCCGAAGCACTGGGCATGACACTGCCCGGCGCCTGTACTATTCCGGCGGCCGATTCTGCCCACCCGCGGATGTGCTCGCTGGCCGGTGAGCGCATCGTGCAGATGGTGTGGGACGACCTCAAACCCAGCGATATCGTCAATGAAGCGGCCTTCGACAATGCCCTGATTACCTATATGGCCATGGGCGGCTCGACCAATGCCGCGGTGCATCTGCCCGCGATGGCCGGTAGGCTGGGGATCAGACTGCCTCTGGAACGGCTGGATTACTGGTCACAGCGGATTCCGGTGATTGCCAACTTGATGCCTTCCGGCAGTTATCTGATGGAAGACCTGTTCTACGCCGGTGGTCTGCCAGCACTGATGAGCCGTCTGGCGGGCTATCTCAATCTGGAGCAGCGCACCGTCAACGGCCGTACCCTCGGTAGCAATCTGGAAGACGCCGAGATCTATAACGATGACGTGATCTGCACGCTCGATAATCCGATTACCAGTCAGGGCACGCTGGCTGTGCTGAAAGGCAACCTCAGCCCGACCGGCGCCGTGCTCAAACCCTCCGCAGCAACCCCGGCCCTGCTGAAACATCGTGGACAGGCGCTGGTGTTTGAAAACCACGCCGAAATGAATGCCCGTATTGATGATCCGGCGCTGGCGGTGGATGCCTCTACGGTACTGGTGCTGAAAAACGCCGGGCCGCAGGGCGGGCCGGGCATGCCGGAGTGGGGGGGCCTGCCGATTCCGAAGAAGCTGCTGCAGCAGGGCGTGCGTGACATGGTGCGCATCAGCGATGCGCGCATGAGCGGCACCCACTTCGGTACCTGTGTACTGCATGTGACCCCGGAATCCTATATCGGTGGCCCGCTGGCACTGGTGCAGACCGGTGACTGGATTGAGCTGGATGTGGATGCCCGTCGTCTGCATCTGTGCGTCGATGATGAGGAGCTGGCGCGCCGCAAGGCGGCCTGGCAGCCGCCGCAAGCCCATTACGAGCGCGGCTATGGTGCCATGTTCAGCCGTCATGTGACGCAGGCTGATCAGGGCTGTGACTTTGATTTTCTGCAGGGCAATGCGCCCGTTTCCGAACCGGAGATTTTCTGATGAGCCTGAACAATACCTTTAAAAACAAACTCCTGGCTGGTCAGCGTCAATTGGGTGGGTGGAGCCTGTCGGGCAGCGCAACCATTGCCGAGGCCATGGCTCATCTGGATTACGACTATCTGGTACTGGACCTGGAACATGGTCCCAGCAGTACTCAGGATTTACTGCAGTTACTGCGCGCCGTGGAGCAGACGACCACCCAGCCGGTAGTGCGTATGGCCAGCCATGACCCTATTGCCATCAAGCAGGCACTGGATCTGGGCGCCATGAACCTGTACTTCCCCTTTGTCGAAAACGTCGCCGAAGCCGAAGCCATCGTGCAGGCGGCTTTCTATCCTCCCGCCGGGCGTCGTGGTTTTGCCAAAATGCACCGCGCCAGTCGCTACGGCACCCGTACCACCTATGTCGAAGACGCTAACGATGCCATCTGCCTGATGGCGCAGCTGGAAACGCCCGAAGCGCTGGCTCAGGCGGTTGAGATTGGGAAGGTGCCCGGCATCAGTGCTGTGTTTATCGGCCCCGGTGATCTGTCGGCTGCGCTGGGCCTGCACGGTCAGGTCAATCACCCGGAAGTGCGTCAGCTGGCTGCTGACACCGTAGCGCGCTGCCGCGAGGCCGGCATTGCTGTGGGCACCGTCGTGCCGGCACCTGCTGATGCGGTATGGGCGTTCGGGGTGGGTTTCAGCTACGTCTCCATTGCTAATGATGTGGCCAGTCTGCTGACCAAGTGTCGCGAACATCTGGCCGACGCCCGCCAGGGGCTCGGGGAGGCGCTATGACCGGCCTCAATCTGCTGCGCAACGGACTGAGACGGCTCAATCTCGGCCTGCTCAGTATCGCCAAATACCTGTCACTGACACTGGTGGCGGTGATGACGCTGGTGATCCTGCTGCAGGTGGTGTGCCGCTATGTGTTCAATGATGCGCTGGCATGGACCGAAGAAGCCGGGCGCTACATGATGGTGTGGATGACCTTCATCGCCCTGCCCATCGTCTGCTACAAGGGCCAGCACGCCGCACTGGACTTCTTCTCCCACCTGCTCTGGCGGCGTACCCGCTATTTACTGGAGATCGTGCTGTATGTGCTGATCATGGTGGTGCTGTTCTTTGCACTGGAGAAGAGCTGGCTGTTTGCCAGCAAGGGCGCGCGCATTTTCGCCACCTCGCTGCCTATCACCAAGTACTGGGTCTACCTGTCGATGCCTATCGGTTTTGGCCTGTCGATGCTGGTGTATGTGGAACTCATTCTTGACGCCATCACCGGATTGTTACCGGAGCGGCGTCAGGCACAGCTGCAGGCCCAGCCGGGTCAGGCGCTGTGGAAGCAGCTGTAAGGAGGGCCTAAGCATGTCTCTGGCATTTTTCTGGGTACTGCTGGCGTCCATGGCGATTGGCCTGCCGGTGGCGTTTGCGATGTTACTGGCACCGGGCATCAGTCTGGTGCTGGAAGGCAAGGAAGCCTTCTTCCTGATGCTGACGCAGCGACTGTATAACGGGATCGACAGCTTCCCACTGATGGCGGTGCCGTTCTTTATGCTGGCCGGCGAGATTATGAACCGCAGCGGTATCACCCTGGGGCTGGTGAACTTCAGTCAGGCGTTTATCGGCCATCTGCGCGGCGGGCTGGCACAGATCAATATTCTCTCTTCCATGCTGTTTGCTGGCCTCAGTGGCTCCGCCGTGGCTGACTGTTCGACCCTTGGCAAGATGCTGATTCCGGCCATGGAGCAGAACGGCTACAGCCGCAAGTTTGCTGCGGCCGTCACGGCAGCGTCCTCCATCATCGGGCCGATCATTCCGCCCAGCGGCATCATGATTCTCTATGCCTATGTGATGAACGTGTCGGTCGGCGGTTTATTCGCCGCAGGCATTGTGCCCGGCGCAATGATCGGTGGCGGCATGATGGCCATGACCTGGCTGCTGGCCAAACGCCGTAACTATCCGGTCGCGGCCGAGAAGGCCAGCTGGAAACAGCGCGGCAAAGCCACCAAGGAAGCGTTCTGGCCGCTGATGACACCGGTGATTCTGCTCGGCGGTATTCTTTCGGGCATTTTCACCCCTACGGAAGCGGCAGCGGTATCGGCAGCCTATGCGCTGGTGATCAGCCTGCTCAGCCGGGAGATGACCTGGAAGGATCTGCCGGGGGTGCTCTATGACACGGCCAAAAGCTCTGCGGTCATCCTGTTCCTGGTGGGGTCTGCGGTGGCGTTTTCCTCGGTCGTCAGCCTGTCCGGCACGCCGCAGAAGATCGCCCAGCTGGTGCTGGAAGTCACTCACAACCCACTGCTGCTGTTACTGATCATCAATATCGTGCTGCTGATTGTCGGCATGTTCCTTGATGCCGGCCCGGCGATTCTGATTCTGGGTCCGATTCTTGGGCCGGTACTGATGCAGAACGGCATTGATCCACTGCACTTCGCCATCGTTATGTGCGTGAACCTGACCATTGGTCTGGCGACGCCGCCGATGGGGCTGGTGCTGTTTGTCGCCTCCAGTATCAGCAACACCCGGGTGGAAACCATTGCCCGCGAGATGTTGCCTTATCTGGCGGTGCATATCGCGGTGATTGCACTGATCACCTATATCCCGGCGTTGACCCTGACGCTGCCAAGACTGTTCGGTTTTGCCGGATAACAGCCGTGCCCGGCGTGGTCGGGCCTGCTGCTACTGTAACGATGCATAAAAACAACTATGGAGTACCCGTTATGCCGAAGCATTCCACACTCAAACCTGTTGCTGCAGCCGTCAAAACACTGGCTCTGGCTGGCCTGCTGGGTGGCGCCGCACTGAATCCGCTGGCCGCCAGTGCCGCCGATTTCACCTTCAATCTGGTTCATCTGTCCAACACCGATGATGAAGACTACGACGGTGCGCTGGTATTCAAAGACTACGTGGAATCACACTCCAACGGACGTATTGCGGTGCAGCTCTATCCCGGTGGTCAGCTGTGTGGTGCGCCGGTGGAGTGTATCGAGTCGCTGCAGTCCAATCTGATTCAGATTTTCCAGGCCACCACCGGCGGCGTTTCCAACGTATTCCCCGAAATTCAGGCGCTGGACGTGCCCTATATGTTCCCCTCTGACCGGGTGGCCGAGTGTGCTCTGGGTGGCCCACTGGTCGGCGAGCTGCGTGAAGAAGTGCTGAAGCGCACCGGCTCCATGCGTCTGATGACCATCGGCAATACCGGCGGCTGGCGCAACTTCGCCACCGTCAGCAAACAGATCAAGAGCCCGGCTGACGTCAAAGGCATGAAGATCCGTACCATCAACTCCCCGATTCAGATGGAGCTGGTGAAGAACATGGGTGGCACCCCGACACCGATCGGCTGGTCTGAGGTCTACACCTCACTGGCCACCGGCGTGATCGAAGGCACCAAGAACGGCATCACCGACATCATGAGTGCCAAGCTGAACGAGCACATCAAGTACATCACCCTGGACGGTCACGGCTACATGGGCTCCATGTGGTGGATGAATCAGGAGGCCTTTGCCGAGCTGCCGGATGATCTTAAGCAGGTCGTTGATGATGGCTTCGACGCGCTGCGCTGGACCACCATCGTGATGCCCAAGCGTCGCCAGATTGAAGCTTACGAGGCGTTCAAGAAAGGCGGCGGCACGGTCTATACCCCGTCCGAGCAGGAGAAGGCCGAGTTTGTCAAAGCCGCCGAGCCGATTCACAAGTGGTTTTCCGACCAGTACGGCAGCAAGTGGCTGGATACCGTACAAAATGCGGTCAACAGCTGTGAAGCCAGCCTGAAACCTGCTGGCTGATAACACCTTCATAGCCGCGTGCGCGGCAGGCGGTAAGCCATCGCTTACCGCCGCTATTCAGTAGTACCGATATGAGTAGTTACCCTGTCTCATCTGCGCTCCGGTGCAGGTGACGGGGAGCTGCTGCCCTGAGAAAGACTGATTCGAGACGATGACGATGGACTTTACCGAGTTTCAACGCCTGCAGGGTCTGACCCTGAGCCGACAGGACCACCAGCAGGTGTACTTCAGCTGCGGTGAACATGTGCTGGAAGTGACGGCCTGGACGCCGACCACTCTGCGTCTTCGTTGCCTGAGCGGTGGCGATGTGGCGGGACGTGATCAGCGGCTGGCGGGTTACGGTCTGCTGGCCAGTCAGGCCAGTGGTCGCTTTCAGGCGGTACGTGAAGTACAGGGCGGCTTCGAGCTGGATACCGGTGCCTGCGTACTGAAGCTGGATGCCGATACGTTCCGGCTGGAGCTGCATCGCCATGGTCAGCTGCGTCTGCAATCGGTCACTGATGAACATTTCCGCGGCTGGGCGCGGATACCTAATCTGGCCCGTCATGAGACCAGCGGCCACTGGATGCTGAGTCTGGCACTGCAGTCGGATACCGCCGTTTATGGTCTGGGTGAGAAATTTACAGCCCTTAACAAGCGCGGTCAGCTGGTCACCAGCTATGTGGAGGACGCGCTGGGGGTCAATACCGAGCTGGCCTACAAAAATACCCCCTTTGCCTGGAGCCCTGAAGGCTGGGGCCTGTATGTGCATACCACGGCCAACGTGCAGCACGGCGTCGGCTATGGCCAGTGGAGCCATCGCAGCTACGGGCTGGTGGTGGAAGAGCAGGTGCTGGATGTCTTTCTGTTTGCCGAAGACAGTCCGGCGGAACTGCTGCGGGCCTACACCGATCTGACCGGTAAGGCTCCAGCGGTGCCACTGTGGTCACTGGGCGTCTGGGTCAGCCGTGCCTATTACCGCACCGAAGAGGAAATCATGGCCGCCGCCAACGAGCTGCGCGACAAGGATTTCCCGGCTGACGTCATCACTTTCGACGGTCGTGCCTGGCAGGACACACCAACCCGTTACAACTTCGAGTGGGACCCTAGCCGCTATCCTGACCCCGCGCGTGTGGTCAGTCAGCTGAAAGAACTGGACTTCAAGGTCTGCTGCTGGGAATACCCGCTGGTTTCGGTCAACAACAAGGACTTCGAGGCGATGTCTGCCAAAGGCTGGTTCCTCAAGGATCAGCACGGCGACACCCTGCGTTATGCCTGGGATACCTCGGCCAAGACCAGCCCCTTTGGCAATGTACTGACGCCGCTGCCGGTGTCGGGCATTCTCGACTTTACCCATCCGGATGCTTACGCCTACTGGCGTGACAAGCACAACGAGCTGTTTGCCGTGGGTGTCGATGTGATGAAGGTAGACTTCGGCGAGCAGGTGCCCGCTGAGGCTGTTGCTTACAACGGCGAGTCGGGCCGTCTGCTGCATAACGTCTATCCGATGCTCTACAACCAGTGCGTCTATGAAGCCAGCGCCGGCTTCCATGGTGATCAGGCCTGTGTCTGGGGCCGCGCGGGCTGGACGGGCAGCCATCGCTATCCACTGCAGTGGGGCGGTGATCCGCAGAGCGACTGGGAAGGTCTGGCGGGTAGCATCCGCGGCGGGCTGTCGTGGGGTATGAGCGGTGCGCCTTATCACTCCACCGATGTGGGTGGTTTCTACGGCAAGGAGCAGCCCAGTGGTGAGCTGTATCTGCGCTGGGTGCAGGCCAGCATCTTCTCTTCCCACTTCCGTATTCACGGCATCGGCATGCGTGAGCCCTGGTGCTTCGGGCCAGAGATCGAGCAACTGGCGCGTGCCCAGTTCAAGTTCCGCTACCGTCTGATTCCCTATCTGATGGGCGCGGTGGAGGAGGCTGTGCGTACGTCTCAGCCGGTGATGCGCGCCATGGCCATGGCGTTCCCCGCCGATGTGATCGCCCGTCAGTTCGAGACGCAATTCATGTGCGGCCCGTCACTGCTGGTGGCTCCAGTGCTGCAGGCTGGTGGCAAGGTGAAGGTCTGGCTGCCGGAAGGTGACTGGTATCACCTGTGGAGTGGTCAGCATTATCAGGGCAATCAGCTGCTGGAGCTGAGCGCTGATCTGGAGCAGATTCCGGTGTTCGGTCGTGGCGGTCATGCCCTGCCACTGGGGCCAGAAGTGTCTCATACCGGACAGATCTCAGCCGATGCGCTGATCAATGAGCTGGTGTGCTTTGGTGAGGTGACTGCGCCGATCTGTATCTGGCAGCAGGCGCTGCGTCTGCAGGATGGCCAGCTGCACAGTCAGCAGCAGGCCGACATTGTGCTGCGCCAGCTGGCAGAGGGCTGAGCATGGGCCTGACCGACAGTCTTCTGACCCTGCTGATCATTGCCCTGGGCAGCTATATGCAAACCCTGACCGGGTTTGCCTTCGGCCTCATCGTGATCGGCGGGATGACGCTGTTGGGTCTGGCACCTATTGCCATGGCGGCCTTTGTCGTCAGCTTTCTCAGTCTGTTCAACAGTGTCATAGCGCTATGGGGGCACGGGGCGAAGATCCAGCGCGGCTGGCTGGCGCGCATGTTCCTCGCTGCAGTGCCGAC
This sequence comes from Pokkaliibacter sp. MBI-7, assembly GCF_029846635.1. Classification (NCBI taxonomy): domain Bacteria; kingdom Pseudomonadati; phylum Pseudomonadota; class Gammaproteobacteria; order Oceanospirillales; family Balneatrichaceae; genus Pokkaliibacter; species Pokkaliibacter sp. MBI-7. Next base: position 3,318,928 of record NZ_JARVTG010000001.1, read on the forward strand.
CATGGCGCTGGGCATCTGGGGTTTGTCCCATCTGGGACAGGCTCAGGCACGGCTGCTGGAGGGGCTGCTGGGGCTGATCATCATCCTGTGCAGCGCACTGATGATGCTGAAACCGGAGCCCCGGCAGACGCCGTCGGCAGGCTGGGCGTTTTCCCTGTCGGGGATGCTGGCCGGGGTGATGGGGGGGCTGTTTGCCACCTTCGGCCCGCCGGTGGCCTATATCATGTATCGCCAGCCGCAACCGCTGGAGGCCATCCGTGCCACGCTGCAGGCGCTGTTTATCAGCACGGCCATTGCCCGTATTGCCATGGCCTCAGGGGTGCAGCAGCTGGACAGCCAGACGCTGCTCCTGAGTCTGCTCGGGATGCCGGTGGTGTTTGTCGCTACCCTGCTCGGGCGGCGTTACCGCCTGCCTGTCCCTGAACTGGCGCTGCGGCGGATGGCGTTTATCCTGCTGATGCTGACCGGTGTCAGTCTGATGATCAGTGCACTGCGCTGAGTCGGGACAGAGGCTGTAAGCCTCAGCTCCGGGTAGGTTTCTCCAGCTCGTACAGGGCATCGGTAATATTTTCCATACGCTCGGCGATCAGTGCCTGCGCATCATAGAGGCCGCGGTTGTAAAAGAACGGGCCAATCTCTTCGGCAAAGAAGGTCAGTAAAAACTGGGCATCGAACTGACCGATGTCCTGTTGCAGTTCCTCGCGAAAGTACAGCTTGATCTTCCGTACCAGTACATCCTGCTCTTCTTTGGAAAAACTGATCTTGCTCACCATGGGCTCCTGCCAGCAGAGGGGAGGAGTCAGTGTGGCGTGGGCGGGCGAAATGTCCAGCGAACGGGTCGCTGTGTTGTAGGTGTGACTGTGTGTGGGGAAGGGAAACTGAGCGGAGAGCACGTGGTGCTCTCCGCCCGGGATGAGCCGGTTACTGCACCTGTTTCAGCCAGGAATCGCTTTCAAACCACTTCTGGTACAGACGGTCAAAGCTGCCGTCACCCTTGATCTGCGACAGGAAGTTGTCGAGGAAGTTGAGGGTATCCACATCACCACGACGCAGGGCAATACCCAGTGGTTCGTAGGTGAAGGGCTGATCCAGATGCACCAGCTTGCCCTTGTTCTGCTGAACATAGATGGCGTTGTAAGGCAGGTCGTAGACAAAGGCATCGGCGTTGCCATTGATCACTTCCAGCACCGCTTCGGCTTCGGTATCGAACAGACGCAGCTCTGCGTTGGGCAGGTAACGCTTGGCAGCATATTCCGAGGTGGCACCCAGCTTGGTCGCAATCTTGTATTTGCCGTCATTGAGATCCTTGTAGGAGTGGATCTTGTCTGCCAGATCAGGACGCAGCAGCAGGCTCTGGCCGATCACCATATAGGGTTGGGTGAAGTTGACCTGCAGGTTGCGCTCGCTGGTGATGGTCATGCCATCCATGATCAGGTCGATCTTGTTGGTCAGCAGGGCAGGGATGATGCCATCCCAGGCAGTGTTGACGACGGTCAGCTTGACGCCCATGGCTTTGGCCATGGTGCGGGCCAGATCAATGTCAAAACCAACGATGTCGCCATTCTTGTTCTGCATGGCGAAGGGCACATAGCCCGCATCAACACCGATACGCAGCTCGCCGCGCTGAACGATGTCATCAAGGGTGGAGGCCGCATAAGCCTGGGACAGCAGCGTGCTGAACAGCAGGCTGGCAAGCAAAAATAACTTCTTCATGCAGGTATTCCAGAATTCAGAGCAGGTTGACGATAGAAGGTAACCGCCTTCTGTCGGGCGGTTTCTGCCGCATGCCGGTCAATGCCTGACAGTTTCAGGATATTGCGCCTGGCGCGGCGGGGCGGATTTTAGCCGGTTAGCAGCCCGGCTGGGAAACAATCCTGCTGAATATGGTTATAGCCAAAGCCGCACTGGCGCAGTGCCGCGGGTACTGCGCCAGCCGTGAAGGGTCAGTGTTTGTAGGGGTCAGCGGCATCGCGCAGACCATCACCGAGGAAGTTGAAGGCAAGGATCACCAGAATCACCGGCAGTACCGGCAGCATCAGCCAGGGATAGATGGCCACCACGTTGATGTTCTGGGCTTCATTCAGCAGCACTCCCCAGCTGGTAATGGGAGGGCGCAGGCCAAGGCCAAGGAAGCTGAGGGCGGTTTCCCCCAGAATCATCGACGGAATCGACAGGCTGGCGGAGGCAATCAGGTGGCTGGCGAAACCGGGCAGCAGGTGACGACGCACAATGCGCGTGGGTTTGGCCCCCATCAGGATGGCCGCACTGCAATAGTCTTCCTCGCGTAGCGCCATGATCTTCGAGCGTACCGCCCGGGCCAGGCCCGTCCAGTCCAGCAGCGCCAGGATCAGGGTGATGCCGAAGAACACCCACAGCGGGCTCCAGGTCACCGGCAGTATCGCCGACAGAGCCATCCACAGCGGCAGCTCAGGGAAGGAGCGGATAACTTCGATCAGGCGTTGTACCGTGGCATCGATCCAGCCGCCGTAATATCCCGCCAGACCGCCCAGCAGCAGGCCGAGAGTGAAGCTCAGGGCGATACCGATCAGGCCGATAGTGAGGGAGATGCGCGCGCCGTAGATGATGCGTGACAGCATGTCGCGGCCAAGTCGATCGGTACCCAGCAGATACAGCGGCTTGTTGTCAGCGGCACAGAACAGGTGGGTGCGGCTGTAGACCATGCCCAGCAGGTAATAGGGGTCACCGTCACAGAAAAACTCAATGGGATAACGCTGACTGCGGTCTTCTTTATATTCGCGCAGCAGCTTGTCCATATTGAGGGTGTAGCCCCAGCCATAGACGAACGGCCCCTGCCACTGGCCTTCATGGAAGAAGTGCACACTCTGTGGCGGTGAATAGATATGGTCTGAATCACGACTGTCGAGGCCATAAGGTGCAAGGAACTCGGCAATCAGTGTAGAGGCGTACAGCAGCACCAGAAACAGGCCGGAGATGACGGCCAGACGATGGCGCCGGAATTTCCAGTACATCAGCTGCCACTGTGAGGCAAGGAAGTAGCGCTCCTGTTCCTCGCTCAGCTGCTCGATGCTGTGAGGGTTGAACGGTGCCGGGTTGACGTAATGGGGGGCTGCCGCACTGTTGGGCTGACCGTTACTCATTTCTGTGCGCCTCCGGTCAGACGGATTCGGGGATCAAGCCAGGCCAGCAGCAGATCGCTGATCAGTACACCAACGATGGTCAGCATGGCCAGAAACATCAGGAAAGAGCCAGCCAGATACATGTCCTGGCTTTGCAGGGCGCTGATCAGAATCGGGCCGGTGGTCGGCAGCGATAACACGACCGCAACGATTTCCGCACCGGAGATCAGGCTGGGCAGCAGGCTGCCGATGTCTGCAATAAAGAAGTTCAGGGCCACCCGCAGCGGATACTTGAGCAGCCGCTTCAGCGGTGGCACGCCCTTGGCCTGAGCGGTCACCACATAGGGTTTGTGCAGCTCATCCAGCAGGTTGGCGCGCAGACGGCGGATCATTCCGGCGGTGCCGGAGGTGCCGATCACCACCACCGGTATCCACAGGTGTTCCAGCACCGAGACAAATTTGTCCCAGCTCCACGGCTGATCCAGATAGCGGGGGTCCATCAGGCCACCAATGCTGGTGCCAAAGTGGACATTGGCCATATACAGCATGACCAGCGCCAGCAGGAAGTTGGGCGTGGCCAGACCGATAAAGCCGACAAAAGTCAGGCCATAATCCCCCCATGAGTACTGATGGGTGGCCGAATAGAGGGCGATGGGGAAGGCCAGTAGCCAGGTAAAAATGACGGTGAACAGCGACACCATGATGGTCAGGGTGACGCGATCGCCCATGACTTCGGTGACCGGCAGGTCGTACTCGAACGAGTAGCCAAAATCACCCTGCAGCATGCCGCTGGCCCAGGTGAAATACTGCTGCCAGGCCGGTTGATCGAGGCCGTACTGCTGGCGCATGAATTCAATCTTCTTCGGATCGACAGTTTCACCCTGGCTCTGCAGTTCGGCGATATAGCTGTCCAGATAGTCGCCCGGCGGCAGTTTGATAATGGTGAATACCAGCATGCTGATCACCACCAGTGTGGGGATCATGATCAGCAGGCGACGGAGAATGTACTGCAACATCATGGCTCTCCTTCGCTGCTGGCAGGTTTTCCAGCCTTACTGTCACTGTTGTCGGCGCTGCTGTTCTGATCGGTGCTGGCGGGGACGACGGCAGGAGTGTCCGGATCGAGCCAGAACTGATCCATGCGGTAGACGCCAAAGAAGGCCTGAGGGTCCCAGTTGAAGTAGCCGTGCTCCGGCACATTATGCAGGTGACGGTTGACCACCACGGGTTGCAGGATGCCAGCCACCGTTCCGATGCTGAACACTTCGTTGGAATAGATCTGCTGCATCTCCTGCCAGATCTGCATCTGCTCGCTGGCGTCGTCGGTGTGGCGCCACTGGCGGAACAGATCAAGCAGTTGCTGGGCACTGGTCAGACGGGGCGGCTCGCCGCCGCCACTGGTTTCGTAGAACTTGCCCCAGTTGGGCCACTGCAGCTGGTCCTGTGCTGTCGGAGCAAACTGCGCCGGGCTCATGTCGGCATGAGCGAGGGCGTTGGGCAGGCCGGTGAACACGGACATGCAGGCCTCGCCGGAAAACACCCGGTTACGGAACACCTCGCGCTCGGAGGGGCGGGCGTGGATCAGGATGCCGAGCTGCTGCCAGGTGTCCTTGATCAGTGCCAGCACGTCTGTTTCTTCGGTGAACTCGCCGGTGGTGTGGACGATCAGCTCCATCGGCCGGCCATCAGGCAGCAAACGCAGATTGCGACTGTCACGGTGTGTCAGCCCAAGGCCATCCAGTAGACGATTGGCCTGTGCCGGGTCGTACTCTGCCCAGGCGTTGCGATAACGTGCCCGGTACAGCGGCGAGTCAGGCAGCAGGCTGTCGCCGCCCTCGATACCGAGGCCAAAGTAGATGGCCTGATTGATCTCGTGGCGGTTGACGCCCAGCGACAGGGCGCGGCGGAAGTCGCGGTTCTGCAGCAGCTTGCGCCATTCCTCATCCTGACAGTTCATGTTCGGATACAGCGTGACCTGCGAGCCGGTACCGCTGTGCCACAGCAGCACGCGGTTGTTATTGCGGTGCTCGGCTTCCTTGAGGAAGGTGTAGTTGTCCATTTGCAGATAGCGAGCCTGCAGATCACTTTCACCCGCCCCGGTCTTGGCGGGGATCAGGCTGCTGGAGGCGAGATCAAGCATCACTTCATCAATATAGGGCAGCTGATGACCCTGGCTGTCGACCCGGTGATAGTAAGGGTTACGCACAAACAGGAAGCGTTCGGCCGGTGCTTCGGTTCTCAGTACCCATGGCTGCAGACTGGGCAGGTCGGGGTTGTCCTGCTTGTAGGGGTGGCCATACTTGAGGAAGACCCCCATCCAGTTGCGTTTCTTTTTCTTCTTGATCAGCGCTTCCATCTTTTCCGCCGACAGATAGCGCGGGTGGAATTTCTTCAGATAGTGAAACGGCAAATAGATGTAGGTGGGGCTGGGAGCGGCCAGTGCCGGCAGAAAGTCGGGATTAGGCTCATCCCAGCTGTAGCGCACAGTGTACTGATCGAGTACCTCGAACTGCGGGCCTTTACCGTTGACCAGCAGTACCGAAGGCAGGCCGAAGGGGCTGAGATCCTGATTGTTGGCCACATCTTCCCACCAGAAGCGGAAGTCTTCAGTGGTGAAGGGTTCACCATCTGACCAGCGCATGCCCGGGCGCAGATGCAGGGTGAAAATCCGGCCTTCCTCTACATCTACCTTCTGCAGAATATCAGGCACCAGTTCCAGATCCCTGTTGTAGCCGACCAGACGGGCGTAGCCGAACACGGTCATGATGCGGGTATCTTTGGCCTTGGCCATCAGGGTGGTCAGGCGTCCACCGGGTGTCCCTTCGGTATCCACTACCAGGGGCTGGTCTGGCAGGCGCTGGGCGACGGGTGGCAGTTCACCTTTGCTGACTGCCTCCTGCAGCGAAGGTGTTTCCTGAAAGTGGCCGGTGGCGGCAAGGCTGGTCTGAGCACTGAGCATCAGCAGCGTCGTGATCAGCACAGCAAACAGTGCACTCAGCAACCGCCGCAGGCGCACAGGCCGGGCAGCGCAGAGGAGGCGATGACTGCCTGCAGAGGGCAGTGCGCTCATGGTCGGGGAAATGCTTGCTAATGGGGAGTGGCTCACAGGCTACCTCCGGTGGGCAGCCGCACCCAGTGTTCCGGTGCTTCTTCTACCAGTGCCGATGCGTTCACGTCCCGCAGGGTGTAGGGGGCAGGCCAGGCACTGGCATCCTGATAACGTTTTTCCAGCAAGGCGAAATCCAGCGGACGGTCGAGGTCAGCGTAGGGCACTGCTGCCAGCAAGGCTCGGGTATAGGGGTGACGCGGATTGCTGAACAGCACTTCACGTGGCGCCACTTCGACCAGCTGGCCGTGACACATCACGCCGATACGCTCGCAGATGTAATCCACTACCGCCAGATTGTGGGAGATAAAGATAAAGGTCATCCCCAGTTCCTGATGCAGATCCTTGAGCAGGTTGAGAATCTGCGCCTGCACCGAGACGTCCAGCGCAGATACGGGCTCATCACAGATCAGCAAGTCGGGCTCCAGTGCCAGGGCACGGGCAATGGCAATGCGCTGACGCTGGCCGCCGGAGAAGCTGTGGGGATACCGATTGAGGAAGCGTGGATCGAGGCCGACCAGCTTCATTAACGCTTTGGCCCGCTGACGCTGCATCCTGGCATCGCCGAGACGGTGGATATGCAGTGGCTCTCGCAGTATGTCCAGCACGGTCATGCGTGGATTCAGGGCACTGTAAGGATCCTGAAAGATGAACTGCATCTTCGGACGGAAGTAGCGTTTCTCTTCCGCGCTCATGGTCAGCAGATTGCGCTGGGTGCCGCGGTCGTTATACAGCACTTCACCGCTGTCCGGGGTCAGGGCACCCATGATCATTTTACTGAGCGTGGTCTTGCCACAGCCAGACTCACCGACCAGACCGAAGGATTCACCGCAGCGAATATCAAGATCGAGATTGTTGACGGCCACCAGATCATGCTGCTGGGAACGGAACCAGCCCTGACGCTGTCGAATCTGGTAACGCTTGCTCACGCCGCGAATCTGCAGGTGCGGCGCCACCTGACGGGCTTCCGCTGGCCATGGCTGGCGCAGGGTCTGAAAGGTGGAAAGGTCGGGCTGGATATCACGCAGGCTGATCAGCCGCTCACCCTGATGCATGTCAAAGTGCGGGATGGCCTTAAACAAGGCATGCAGATAAGGGTGCTCAGGGTGGTCGAACAGGGTCTTGATGTCGCCACTTTCCATGACTTCGCCGTGATACATCACCACTACCTCATCGGCCATGTTGGCCACTACGCCGAGATCGTGGGTGATCAGCAGGACGGCCATGCCCAGTTCTTTCTGCAGGCGCTTGATCAGGCCGAGAATCTGCGTCTGGATGGTGACATCCAGCGCGGTGGTGGGCTCGTCGGCAATCAGCAGACTGGGGCCACAGATCAGTGCCATGGCGATCATCGCCCGCTGGCGCAGACCGCCCGACAGCTCAAACGGGTAGCGATCCAGTGCCTGGGCGGGATTGGGGAATCCCACCAGCGCCAGCATATCCAGTACACGCTGGCGGGTTTCCTTGCGGGAAATCTTGCGATGCAGGCGCAGCGCTTCGCCAATCTGATTGGCCAGCGTATGCATGTTGGACAGGGAAACCATGGGCTCCTGAAAAATCATGCTGATCTGATTGCTGCGGATCGCCTGAAACGCACGGGAGTCGCGGGGCAGCTGGGCCAGATCGATGGCCTGGCTTTCGGCGGTCGGGCGATACAGAATCTGCCCGGTCTGAATCCGCGCATTGCTGGGCAGAATGCCCATGATGGCCTGAGCGGTCACCGACTTGCCGGAACCTGATTCCCCCACCAGGGCCAGTGTCTTACCCGGCAGCAGTGTGAACGATACCTGTTTGACAGCAGGTACCTCGGCGGTATGGATACGAAAGCTGACCGCCAGATCACGCACTTCCAGCAGCGGCTGGCGCGCACTCATAGGGGAAAGCGGCTGGGCAGTGGAAGGCTGGGCGTGCAAAGTGATTGACTTCATCTGGCAACAAGGTGAATACAGCTTTGTCAGCTTGAGGCTAAAATGCAAGCACAAAAACGAAGGTTATCATCGACATGGCCGACTTTGGCTACAGATGGGCGGGATAACCCATAATCAGGCCTGTGAGACAGACAATAAGCGGTTGAGCCGCATAAGGAGGATTGATGAGCAAGGCGGTACGCTGGAGTATGGTCTGGGTGCTGTGTTTACTGGCAGGGTGGGCGCGGGCCGATTCCATCAGCAGCTTTTATGGTGACTATCTGGGCCATGTGGAGGAGTCAGGAGAGAATACTCGTGACCTGCGGGTCAGCATCCATCCTCTGGCGGATAACCCACAGGCGTTCAATCTGAGCTGGACTACTGTGGTATACCGCAATGGCCGGGCCGTCAGTCACTTCCAGAATGAGGCCAGCTTCACCGCCACTCATAAGCCCAATGTCTTTGCCTCGGCCATGAAGACCAACGTCTTTGGCCGCAAGATTCCTCATGATCCCCTGCAGGGTGAGCCTTATCTGTGGGCACGGATTAAAGACAAGACGCTGTGCGTCTATGCACTGATTATTGATGAAGAAGGTACCTACGAACTGCAGACCTATGAGCGCACCCTGACGGCGCAGGGCATGCAGCTGCACTACGTCAGCATGAGCGACAATGTGCTGCGTCGCGAACTGGATGCCACTCTGACCAAGGTTTCACCCTGATATGAGCCGACTGCGTACGCGCTGTATTTCCATCACCACCCTGTTGATCTCCAGCTTCAGTCTGGTGGTCGTTGTGGGTATCGGTAGCGTGTTGTATCTCGGCCTCACTAACGCCAGCCACAACAGCCGGGAAATGCTCGGTGAGCTGACCCAGATGACCATGACCACGGTGGTCAATCAGGTCTACGGCCATCTGAGCCCGGTGAATACCCAGCTGACCTATCTGACCGACATCATTCAGGATGGCAAGGTCGATGCGACTAACGACACTGAAATCGGCACGCTGATCAACGGCGCCATGGCCACGACCCCGCAGGTGGTAGGGATGGTGCTGATTCGTCCGGACAAGAGCCTGATCTCTGCTCAGCGTGAAGACAATCTGGTGGTCAGTGAAGACTGGCGCCACAGCGGCTGGGTTACCCAGTGGCTGAACCGGGCACCGATGATGTATGGCGTCACCTGGATGGAGCCGCGTCTGGGGCGAACGGTCATCCCGGTGGCGGTGCCGCTGCACGATGGTCGCCGTTATCTGGGCACCTTGCTGGCCGCTGTCGACATCCGTGAAATTTCGTTGTTCTTGGCTGCCCTTTCCGAGCAGATCAATCGCACCATTTTTATTCTGGATGATCAGCACCGGGTGCTGGCTCATCCGGCGCTGTTTGATATCGGTGGTTACCGTTCCACCATCGATCATCCGTTGCCCACCATTGATCAGCTGAAAGACCCCCTGCTCGGCGGCATTTATCAGGCCGATGAAGGCAAGCGTGGCTGGATGCAGGTGCCGGGGTTACACAGCCATTATCTGCAGCGGGATGGTCAGGGTGTGCTGTATGTCTATCAGGACATCAGTGGCTACGGACCGGGTGCCTGGACACTGGGCATGTATGTCACCGAAAGCCAGCTGCCACCGGTAATCAGCCGCCTGCAGCGCTATGCTGCCTTCGGTGCAGGTTCGATGCTGCTGGCACTCATGATTACAGGGCTGGTGGGGCGCCGTATCGGCGGCAAGATTCGTCAGGTGGCTCGACGTATGGACGGTATCCACGGTGCACGGCTGGAAAAGGCCCAGTACCTGCCTTCCAGCTACATCCGTGAGGTCAATCAGGTCGCGCGTGCTTACAACGTGATGCTGGATGATATGCGTCAGCACCAGCTGGCACAGCGTCTGTTGGGTCAGTACGTGCCGGAGGCCATTGCCATGCAGCTGGTAAAAGAGGGCGGAGAAATCTCCCCTCGCCAGTGCACTGCAACGATCCTGTTCTGTGACCTGGAGGGCTTCACCGGCCTCACTCAGCGGATGCCGGCCACCCGTCTGGTCAGCGTGCTGAATGCCTATTTCTCTCTGCTGGTGGAAATTATCGAACAGGAAGGCGGCATCATCACCCAGTTCCAGGGGGATGCCATTCTGGCCACCTTCAATGTTCCCAACGAGCAGCCTGACCACGCCCAGCGCGCGCTACGGGCGGCCAGGTCGATTCTGACGGCGTTGTCGCACATGCGTTTTGAAGGCGAGGCGCTGCAGTGCCGGATTGGTATCAATACCGGCGATGTGGTGGCCGGATCAGTCGGTGCGCCGGACCGGCGCAACTATACGGTGCATGGCGATGCAGTGAACATGGCGGCGCGGCTTGAGCACCTCAACAAGGAATACGGCAGCCGTCTGCTGGTGGCGGAGTCCACCTACAAGCTGGCGCCCGATCTCAACTGGGAGTCTGTCGGGCGAGTCCAGCTGCGCGGCCATCAGGGGCAGGTGGAAGTGTTCCGTCCTGTTGACCTGATTCCGGAAACTACCAAGGGCGTTCAGGATTCCCTGCGGTTGCACTGATGGTCCTGCCATAGCCCGCGACCAGCGAGCGGGAGCGTTCGATTAAATGTCGTGATGGTTGGAGTCGACGGAATTTATCGTCTACATTCAACTGGCACGTTATTTCGGGTGTGTGGGCAGAAGAGCGTGCTGTACTTCTGCCACACCGATCCATTTCTACACTCCCCTACGTTGATAGAGCGAAAGGCATGAAAAAAATAATCAAGACCCTGGCTTTAACCCTGACGTTGTCTGGTCTGGCTGCTCCGGTAGTACAGGCCAAGGAATTTGTGAATGTGCTGACCGGCGGTACCAGCGGGGTCTATTACCCTCTGGGCAATACCCTGTCTTCCATCTATGCCGAGAGTATCCCCGACAGTAAGGTGACGGTGCAGTCCACCAAGGCATCGGTGGAAAACCTCAACCTGCTGCAACAGGGCCGTGGTGAACTGGCCTTCACCCTCGGTGATTCCCTCAGCAACGCCTGGAAAGGCAATGCGGATGCCGGTTTCAAGGCGCCGCTGAACAAACTGCGCGGCATTGCCGCTATCTACCCCAACTTTGTACAGATCGTTGCCAGTAAAGAGTCGGGTATCAAAACCCTGGCAGACCTCAAGGGTAAGCGGGTGTCCGTGGGCGCACCCAAGTCCGGTACCGAGCTGAATGCGCGGACATTGTTTGCTGCGGCAGGTCTGAGCTATGACGATATGGATGTGCAGTATCTGCCGTTCGGCGAGTCGGTGGAACTGATGAAAAACCGTCAGCTGGACGCCACCCTGCAGTCAGCAGGGCTGGGGGTTGCTTCCATTCGTGACCTTGCCTCCACTCACGACATTGTGGTGGTATCCATTCCTGCTGATGTGATCAAGAAAACCGATGATCCTGCGTACAACGTCGCCGAAATTCCTGCCGATACCTACAGTGGCCAAACTGAGCCCGTGCAGACGGCAAGCATCTACAACTATCTGGTGACTCGTGCAGATGTGTCCGATGACGTGGCCTATGCCATGACCAAGGGCATTTTTGAAAACCTCGACAAACTGGTCGCCTCACACTCTGCTGCCAAAGGTATCTCACTGGAGCACGCGCTGCAGGGCATGCCTGTGCCGCTGCATCCGGGTGCTGAGCGTTACTTCCGGGAAAAAGGTCTGATCAAGTAAGCAAACGCTGTTTACTGATCCAGGCGGCTCTTCTATTAGGGGGCCGCTCCATCTGTTATCCCTGCTGCGGTAGTGAGCAGGGATTGCCTGTTGGTAAGACCTCAGGGTCGGTAGTAGAGGGTCTGCAGTGTCAGCTGTCGATAAAGAAACGTCCGGAGCCACTGGCTCGGAATCTGTCTCGCGCGGGGTGTTCTGGATTGCCCTGGCCTTTGTCACCTTTCAATTGATCACCGCCATTTTCAGTCCTCTTTCCAGTCAGGTGGTGCGCTCGGTCCATGTCGGTTTTCTGCTGGCGCTGATTTTCTGGATGGCCGCTGATCAGTATCGTCCGGCACTGCTTAAGGCGCTGTTCATGCTGCTGGCGGTGGGTAGTTTTGTACTGGGGTTATACCACTGGGTATTTGAAGCTGATCTGGTGCTGCGTTCGGGTGATCCTTCCATGACCGACATGGTGGTGGGCACCCTGATGGTCAGTCTGGTGTTTGTCGGTGCCTATCGGCTAATGGGACCGGCGTTACCGCTGATCTGTCTGCTGTTTGTGCTCTACGGTCTGTTTGGTGAATATATGCCCGGGCTGTTTGAGAGCCGGGGCTATGGTGTTGATCAGGTTATCAACCAGCTGTTTCTGGGTACGGAAGGCATTTTTGGCATTCCGACCTACGTCTCGTCGTCGTATATCTTTCTGTTCATCCTGTTTGGCAGCTTTCTTGAGCAGGCAGGGATGATCCGCCTGTTCAATGATGTGGCTCTTGGGCTGGTTGGCTCCAGTCAGGGTGGGCCTGCCAAGGTGTCGGTGATTTCATCAGCGATGATGGGCACCATCAACGGTTCCGGGGTCGCCAATGTGGTCACTACGGGCCAGTTCACCATTCCCCTGATGAAGCGCTTCGGCTATCAGCCGGCTTTTGCCGGTGCAGTGGAGGCGACGTCCTCCATGGGGGGGCAGATCATGCCGCCAGTGATGGGGGCGGTGGCCTTTATAATGGCTGAAACCCTCAATGTGCCTTACATCGATATCGTCAAGGCAGCGTTGGTACCGGCCATCCTCTACTTCGTGACGGTGCTGTGGATGGTGCATCTGGAGGCGGGGCGGCTGGGATTGTTTGGCCTCAGCAAGGAAGAGTGTCCCAATGCCTGGCTGGCATTCAAACGCGACTGGTATCTGATTATTCCGCTGGCAGTGCTGGTGTTTCTGCTGTTCTCTGGCTATACCCCGCTGTTTTCCGGCAGCGTCGGGCTGGCCATGACGGTACTGGTGATCCTCGGTTCGCCTTTGGCGCTGCGCATGAGTGCGTTGTGGCAGCGGATACTGTTCTGGGTCGCTCTGGGGCTACTGGCCTCGACGTTCTTCAAATACGGCATGGTGCCGGTTCTGCTGGTGATTGCGCTGCTGGTACTGTTCAATCTGCTGCGTAAAGGCCGCGCCGAAGCATTGCATCTGACCGTGCAGGGTATGGTGCAGGGTGCCCTGCATGCCTTGCCCGTAGGTATTGCCTGCGCACTGGTTGGCTCCATCATTGCCATCATGACCCTGACCGGGCTGGCCGGGAATCTGACTCAGGCCATTCTGTCGCTGGGGGCGGGGAGTCTGTTTCTCAGTCTGGTGCTGACCATGCTGACCAGTCTGGTGCTGGGCATGGGGATTCCTACCATTCCCAACTACATCATTACCTCGTCGCTGGTGGCGCCGGTACTGCTTGAACTGGGAGTGCCGCTGATTGTCTCCCATATGTTTGTGTTCTACTTCGGCATCATGGCTGACCTGACTCCTCCGGTGGCGCTGGCGGCCTTTGCTGCTGCACCAATCGCATCCGCATCGGGGCTGAAGATCAGTTTGAACTGCCTGCGTATTGCCATGGCAGGTTTTGTTGTGCCCTACATGGCGGTGTATTCCCCGGCGCTGATGCTGCAGGGGGATTCCTACATGGCGACGGCTTATGTCGTGGTGAAAGCGCTGATAGCCATCGGCCTGGGTGGTGCGGCAAGCATTGGTTTCCTGTTTGAGCGGCTGGGCTGGTGGGAGCGCTGTTGGGCAGCGGTGGCGGCCCTGAGTCTGGTGGTGGCGTTACCCGCGACCGATGAAGCAGGCTTCGCCCTGTCGGCATCCTTTATTGCATGGCATTGGTGGCGCCGACGTCAGCATGCCGCACTGGCAATACGGGGGTAGTGATGAGCTGGTTATGTCTGGCCGTGGCCGGGTACGCTGCCATGGCGGTGCAGACGCAGGAGTTTGAACTGCACTGGATGCACTCGGTAGAGCGCGTACAGTGGCATGAGCGTTACCGAGTAGAACCGCCAAAGCTGGTGCTGACGGAAAACCGGGTGCAAGGCAGCGGAGCGGGTATGGAGCCTGATGCCGATGCGGTGCTCAGGCAGGGCTGGTGGGTGAGCCGGCGTCATATGGCGGTGCCTGAGCTGACGCTGCCCGACTCCGGTTTTACCAATGCATTGCAGCTGTGCAGTGGTGGTCAGTGTGCACCACTGGCCAGCTGGCTGCCACGTGATGGGGCGGATCGGAACACGCCTTATCAGCTCTGGGCCTCCTCAGATAGCCATTGTGATGACCCCGGTTAATAGCGACCAGAAGGTGGGATAAAAAGCAAAAAACCGCGGATCAACCGCGGTTTTTTGTTGTTGCTGCATTTGGACGCAGCGTCAGGTGTGTACGTCAGGAACGTCAATGTGTTCTTAGTGATCGCAATCCGGGCCGTGTACATGGCCATGTGACAGCTCGTCCTGGCTGGCTTCACGCACTTCGGTGATTTCCACTTCAAAGTGCAGGGTTTCGCCTGCCAGTGGATGGTTGCCGTCGACCACAACGTGCTCGTCATCCACTTCCAGTACCACTACAACATGGGGGCCGTGATCGGTTTCGGCATGGAAACGCATGCCAGGCTCGATATTCTCAACGCCGCCAAAAGCAGTCAGTGGAACTTGCTGTACCAGCTGATCTTCACGCTCGCCGTAAGCCTTCTCGGCAGGAACAGTCACATTCAGTTTCTCACCGGCCTGACGACCTTCCAGTGCTTCTTCCAGACCGGAGATCAGGTTGCCCATGCCCTGAATGTAATTCAGTGGTTGTCCGCCAACCGATGAGTCCAGCTCCTCGCCAGCGTCATTGCGCAGGGTGTAGTGGATGGAAACCACTGAGTGTTTGCTGATTTGCATGGAACGGCCTTTTTACAGTTTATGAATGTCGGGCAATGGTAACTCCCTTTGCCAGGGGATGATACCCCTGACCCGGCCAGCGTGGATGGGCCGGCAAGGCGCACAAGTAGCGCTGTTCAGTCCGTCAACAGCGCTACTGGATTTAGATTTTACAGTTGGGTTGTTTGCCCTGAGCACGGGCCTGTTGATAGAGCGGTGTGGCCACTCCAAGGCGTGCTCGCAGGTTATCAATACGGTGTGCAGGCGCTGGGTGAGTCGACAGCAGCTCCGGTGGTGTCGCACCGCCTTCTTTACTCATGTTCTGCCACAGATTGATGCTCTGCTCCGGGTTGAAACCGGCACTGGCCATGAGATCCAGGCCAATCAGATCCGCTTCACTTTCCTGTGTGCGACTGAACGGCAGAATGACTCCGTACTGGGCACCGACGCCCAGTAGTTGCAGCATCTGCTGGCTGTTCTGGTTAGTGCCCGCAGCGGCACTGGCAATCGACAGTCCGGCCTGTGTGACGTACTGGGTGGAAAGGCGCTCGTTGGAGTGACCAGCCAGGACGTGGCCGACCTCGTGTCCGATGACGGCGGCCAGCTGGTCCTGATTCTTGGCTACCTTCAGCAGACCCGTGTAGACGCCTATCTTGCCGCCGGGCAGGGCAAAGGCGTTGGCATCGTCTGATTTGAATACGACGATTTCCCAGGCCTGCTTGCCATATTGGGAGGGAATCTCGGCGACGACTTTCTGTGCCACGCAGCTGACATAGGTATTCTGCTTTTTGTCATTGCTGATGGGAGTGTCCTTTTTCATCTGATTGAAGGACTGCAGTCCCATCTGTTGAACTTCGGCATCGGGCATCAGTTTGAGCTGCTGCCGGCCTAAAGGAGAGGTGCTGCAACCTGCCAGAGTGGCCAGCAGGCAGAGGGTGAAAGCACTACGTAACATGGGCTATAGATACTCCGTTTCTATCCAGTGGTTCCTGTAGCTGAGAAACACTGCTGTACCTGCCTGTTACTCATCCGGCAGCGCTGCTTGCTGCCATGTGTCAGTGCATTCCTAGCAATGTGTAAATTTCGTCAGCCATATGTTGCGGATGATTATAGTCCACTGTCAGGTTATAGCGCTTGTCACGAAAGGTCAGAACCAAACTGGGGAAACCCCGCACGCCCCACTCCACGCATCGCTGAATCTCTTCCTGCAAGCGGATTTCGGTCTGTTCACTGTATAGTCGTTCGGCAAACGCCTCTACCGGCAAGCCCAGGGCATGAGCGCAGCTGACCAGGGTGGAGGGCTCAGCAGGATTTTGCGCGTTGAGGTAATAGGCTTCCTGAATGGCACGGATCATGGCGTCTTCGGCGTCCCAGAAGCGTGCAGCAATCACGGCACGGCAGGCCGGATAGGTACTGCGGACCGGTGTACATTCGGTCCAGAAGGCATGATTGAAAGGCGTGCCCAGATTATGTTCGATGTGGCGCCAGGTCTGCTGAATCTGCTGGCGCTGTTGAGGTGGCATAGGGGTTGTGCTGTCGGGAGCCAGCCCTCCCAGTAATCTCTCGCTGCTTACTCCCTCGGGAAGTGCTGCACGTAGTGCCGCCCAGGTAGGAGCAAATGCCCAGCACCAGCTGCACATCGGATCATGGATATAGTAGAGACGGGCCAGCGCCATGGCGGTGCATCCTGAAATGGAACAGAGCTGGCAGTTTAACGCGCTTTGTCGGGGAAGGGGACCGCTGCTCACCGCAACGGTGAGCAGGGTTTGTTTCAATGTGCTGTCAGGTGCTCAGAAAGCGTAACGCAGGGTTGCACTGATGGAAGTGGCCGAGGTGTTGGTGTAGGAAACAAGGCGGCTGGCCTGCAGGTCCAGATTGAGTTTGTCACCCAGTCTGGCCTGAGTGCCTGCCATGACCTGACCAAAGCTGTCATCTCGCTCACTGATGGGAAGAGTGAATTTATAGGCAGGCAAGGTCACCAGTGCGGCGGTCACATCATCATCGCCCTGAGCAAACTCCTTGAACCAGCTGACTCTTGCATAGGGTTGCCAGCGATCACCCTGCCAGTTGAACTGCAAGCCAACACTGCCAAGACCGGAGTCAAACTGCTGCTCATCAAACTTGAGCGAGGCGGCTTCACCGTCCGCAGAGTGTTCCTGATAACCGTCGAGATTGATGCGTTGTAAGGTCAGACTGGCGACAGGGCCATAATGCAGACGACCGTAATGGAAGTCATACCCCGTTTCGGCACCCGCCATAAAGGAAATGCTTTTGGTATTGGCGTCCATGGTCCGTTTGGCAATGCCCAGATCAATTTTGCGTGACAGATCGTAGTCACTGTGACTCACCGCAACTTGTCCATTCAGATACCAGTTTCCACGTTGATAGCCGCCATACAGGGCAAAGCCAAGTGTGTCGCGCTGGGCATCACCTTGTGCAAGATCGCTGTCGGCGAGGGCATAGTGCAGGGCAAAACCGAGTGTGCGCTGATCATCAAGCCGTTTATCGACGCCTGTGCTGATGCTGTAAGGCGACTGATCTCCGGCAAACTCCCCCTCATCGTTGCTATGTCCGCCAGTGGCATTCAGCCACCACTGGCTGCTGCCGATGGTGCCCAGTGATGCTGTACGCGCCTGACTCAGCAGCGTCTGTTGCCACTGCCGGTTTTGTTCGATGCTCTGCTTACCGACTTCGGCGACAAACTCGGGAGCGACGATAATACTGTAAGCGTAATCACTGAGGATCTGATGAGCTGCAGAAGTGGGATGAACGCTATCGGCATAGAGATAGTTCAGTTCATCACCGGCGGTGTAGTTGACGCCCGCCGAGCAGATCAGCGAGGACGTGCTACCGCAGAGTGGATCGGTGACATTAGTAAAACCATACAGGCCCGGATTGGCGGTGACTTCAGCGACCAGCGTGGTGACATCAACCGGGATGACCGCGATGCCTGCGGATTTAAGGCCTGACAGCAGGGTGCTGGTGTAGGTGCTGGATAGCAATGACAACTGCGCTGACGCCGTGGTGCCGCTGCTGAGACCGAATGGCGTCTTGCCTATATCGGGAATGGTAGGAACGATAATGTAGCGGGCACCTGCTGCTTTCAGTGTGGCAATCGCGGTGACCTGTTCTGCGATAGTCGTCTGCAGATAACTGGTAGCACTGGCCAGATCCATTGTTGCCGCAACAAACAGATCATTGGCGCCTGCCCACACGGTATAAAGCGCATTGGGATCTGCTTTTCCTCCTGTACTGCTCAGGTAAGTGGTGATCTGGGTGGTAACAGGAGGGGCAGTGGTCGCCGGATAGGAACCCACTCCGGGGGTGCCGCTGACACGTGCCCCACCGGCTGCGTAGTTCGTTCCACCCTGGTTGGAGGGTGTTGCGCTGTAGCCGAAACGGCTGGCAAAGTCCTCGCTCCATACATTGCCGGGGTTGCTGGTGAATTTTCCTGCATCGGGATTGATGGCCTGAATAATGGCATCGTAGTAGCCGGAGTCGGTCAGGCTGTCGCCAAAGAAAATAGTGTTGGAGTAGTTTGCTGCTTCGGCCACAGGCACCGATAGCAGAGATGCGCAAAGCATCGACAGTTTAAACAAACGCATAGCAGCCTCTGGATGTTGTTATTGTTGATAAGCGCAATGACGTCCAGAGTGCGGAGAGTTTCGTCCTGGACTGGACTGATGGTCAGCAATGCTGGCAGTAGTGGCAATGACAATAAACTGCAGTTTGGTTGACAAAAATAGCCATATCTTGACGTATTGCGGCTGAGCGCTGTGCCTAGGTTCAAAGAGGTACCAGACGCATTCACTAAATTGATATGTTGCAGAGACTGTACAGGCCAAGAGAAGTGGAGCGGGTAGCGGGAATCGAACCCGCCTCACGAGCTTGGGAAGCTCGGGTAATAACCACTATACGATACCCGCTTTGCAGATAAGTCTAACGGTACGCAGGCGTACTGAACGCCCATCAATCTAAAGGATCACTGGAATGGAAATCAAGATGCCGCAATCGGGCTTGTCGGTCAGCGCATGGCAGGCCGCTGCATTACTGTGCTGGGTAAGTGTCACCGTGCTGAGCTTGCTGCCCGGAGAAGATCTGCCTGCGACATCGTTGTCAGATAAGCAGGAGCACTTTATTGCTTACGCTAGTATCACTCTGCTGTATTCGTTGGGCTGGCGGAATATTGCCCCGTGGCGCTGGGCTATTGCGGCTGCCTGTTACGGTGTACTGATTGAGCTGGCGCAGAACCTGACCACTCGCACCCCGGATGTGCTGGATGCGGTGGCCAATAGTCTTGGCGCCGGCATAGGACTGCTGCTGGTCGTGTTGCTTAACTGGATTGGGTTGCTGAAGCCTGAGCGCAACTGATGTTGCTGTTTTTTCCGCTTTCCTTAATACCATCGTTATTGCTATCAACCGCGTAGCGGGGGCGTCCGCTGATACTGAGAATCACAGCGTTGGCTTTGTCAGCACTGTGATCCGGTGGGCATATGGTAAATGTGCCGAAGTTGCTGGTGGAGCCTGCACGGGAGAAAGCTACATGGCGAACATGGTAGCTTGTGGAGATTGATGGATGAGAGCCTGACAGCGTGCTGATTAGCGGCTCATCGGTATCTCGCTGTTTATTTTCATTGCGATCCTCAAACAGAATCCAGTCATGCTCCCAGCTGGTGTTACAGCTGAAACCATCGGTGCTGGGGCACAGTACCGTCTGATGACGACTGTCTACAGCGTGAATTCTGGCAGTGTAGAGGGCGCTGTATAGCTGATCCGTCTGGGCATTGATACGGTACTTGATCATCAAGTCAGAGAAGGAAGGGGCTGCGAAGGTGGCAATAGTTGCAAAGATTGCCAATGTTACCATCGCCTCTGTCAGGGTAAATCCCTGTGAGGTTGTAGGCTTACAGAACATGCTTGTTCTCCTGAATCATCCGTGATTTAGTCCTTTGCCGGATTGTAGTCTGATACGGCTTTATTACCAGTGTCAGTTCAGGTTGAGGAGGTACCCCAAAGGTGCAGGCGGATGTCGCTCTGATTGGTGCAGGTGTGATTGGTTTGCTCAGCGCCAAGGAATTGGCAGAGGCGGGCTTGCGAGTAGTGCTGCTTGAGCGGGGAATGGCTGCCCGGGAAGCTTCCTGGGCAGGAGGCGGTATTGTCTCCCCACTTTATCCCTGGCGCTACAGTGACCCGGTCACTGCCCTCGCGAGCTGGTCTCAAAGTGCTTATGTTCACTTGGCGCAAGAGTTGCGAGAGATGACGGACATTGATCCTGAGTTGCGCCAGAAAGGACTTCTGATGCTGGGCGTGGAGGACGAGGAAGATGCTCTTGCCTGGGCGCGGCGGCACTATCGCCCGGTGCAGACGATCTTGCGCGATGAAATTCTGCGCTATGAGCCTGCTATCAATATAGAGGTGGAGCGGGGCTTGTGGATGCCGGAAGTGGCGAGTATACGCAACCCGCGTCTGGGGCAGGCTTTACGCCAGTATGCTATTCAGCATCCGAATATCACGCTGCTGGAAAATACCCTGGTCGAAGAGGTTCAGATACAGAACGACTGTATTGTGGGGTGCCGGACGGATCGTGGATGGGTACATACCTATAAAGTAGTGGTCAGTGCGGGGGCTTGGAGTCAGCGCGTTTTGAGTGAGTTAGGTGTTAACGTACCTATCCAGCCTGTCAGAGGTCAGATGATGGTATTTAAAGCCAACCCAGGGCTGCTAAACAGAACCGTGCTGAATGGTGGTAAATACCTTATCCCACGAGCGGACGGGCGTATCCTGGTGGGTTCAACACTGGAATACAGTGACTTCATTAAAGAAACTACAGCAGATGCAGCGATCGCCTTGCGTCATTTTGCGAATAAGCTGCTGCCAGCACTACAGACGCTAGAGCCAGAACATCACTGGGCGGGCTTGCGTCCCGGCTCACCCGCAGGAATTCCCTGGATTGGCGCTCTTGAGAATGTCAAAGGTTTGTACATAAATGCAGGTCATTTCCGCAATGGCCTGGTTTTGGCGCCTGCTTCGTGCCGATTGCTGGCAGATATTCTTTGTGAGCGAACACCAATAGTGGACCCATTGCCCTATCAGCCCTCAGTAAGACAGATGCATGTCGATGGCGCTTGG
>NZ_JARVTG010000001.1:3342500-3602500 GCF_029846635.1 Pokkaliibacter sp. MBI-7
CCGCCATAGTGGGTGATAGCCCCGTACACGAAAGTGCATTATAGATGAAATCGAGTAAGGCGGGACACGTGGTATCCTGTCTGAACATGGGGGGACCATCCTCCAAGGCTAAATACTCCTGACTGACCGATAGCGAACTAGTACCGTGAGGGAAAGGCGAAAAGAACCCCGGAGAGGGGAGTGAAATAGACCCTGAAACCGTGCACGTACAAGCAGTGGGAGCCCCTTCGTGGGGTGACTGCGTACCTTTTGTATAATGGGTCAGCGACTTACTATCAGTGGCAAGCTTAACCGAATAGGGGAGGCGTAGGGAAACCGAGTCTTAATAGGGCGTCAAGTCGCTGGTAGTAGACCCGAAACCGGGCGATCTATCCATGGGCAGGTTGAAGGTTAGGTAACACTGACTGGAGGACCGAACCGACTACCGTTGAAAAGTTAGCGGATGACCTGTGGATCGGAGTGAAAGGCTAATCAAGCTCGGAGATAGCTGGTTCTCCCCGAAAGCTATTTAGGTAGCGCCTCGGACGAATACCACTGGGGGTAGAGCACTGTTTCGGCTAGGGGGTCATCCCGACTTACCAACCCGATGCAAACTCCGAATACCAGTGAGTACTATCCGGGAGACACACGGCGGGTGCTAACGTCCGTCGTGAAGAGGGAAACAACCCAGACCGCCAGCTAAGGTCCCCAAGTCCTGGTTAAGTGGGAAACGATGTGGGAAGGCTCAGACAGCTAGGAGGTTGGCTTAGAAGCAGCCACCCTTTAAAGAAAGCGTAATAGCTCACTAGTCGAGTCGGCCTGCGCGGAAGATATAACGGGGCTCAAACCAGGCACCGAAGCTGCGGATTCCTCATTGAGGAGTGGTAGGGGAGCGTTCTGTAAGTCTGCGAAGGTGTGCTGTAAGGCATGCTGGAGATATCAGAAGTGCGAATGCTGACATAAGTAACGATAAAGGAGGTGAAAAGCCTCCTCGCCGGAAGATCAAGGGTTCCTGTCCAACGTTAATCGAGGCAGGGTGAGTCGGCTCCTAAGGCGAGGCCGAAAGGCGTAGTCGATGGGAAACAGGTTAATATTCCTGTACCGCTGTTTACTGCGATGGGGGGACGGAGAAGGCTAGGCCAGCACGGTGATGGTTATCCGTGTTTAAGGTTGTAGGCAGGACGTGTAGGCAAATCCGCACGGCCAATGCTGAGGACTGATGACGAGCTCGCATGAGCGAAGTGGTTGATGCCATGCTTCCAAGAAAAGCCTCTAAGCTTCAGGTAAACAGGACCGTACCCCAAACCGACACAGGTGATCAGGTAGAGAATACCAAGGCGCTTGAGAGAACTCGGGTGAAGGAACTAGGCAAAATGGCACCGTAACTTCGGGAGAAGGTGCGCTGCCGGTGGTGAAGGACTCGCTCCGTAAGCTGCTGGCAGTCGAAGATACCAGGCCGCTGCAACTGTTTATTAAAAACACAGCACTCTGCAAACACGAAAGTGGACGTATAGGGTGTGACGCCTGCCCGGTGCCGGAAGGTTAATTGATGGGGTTAGCGCAAGCGAAGCTCTTGATCGAAGCCCCGGTAAACGGCGGCCGTAACTATAACGGTCCTAAGGTAGCGAAATTCCTTGTCGGGTAAGTTCCGACCTGCACGAATGGCGTAATGATGGCGGCACTGTCTCCACCCGAGACTCAGTGAAATTGAACTCGCTGTGAAGATGCAGCGTATCCGCGGCTAGACGGAAAGACCCCGTGAACCTTTACTGTAGCTTCACACTGGACTTTGATGTTGTTTGTGTAGGATAGGTGGGAGGCTTAGAAGCAGAGACGCCAGTTTCTGTGGAGCCAACCTTGAAATACCACCCTGACACCATTGAGGTTCTAACTCAGGCCCGTGATCCGGGTCGAGGACAGTGTGTGGTGGGCAGTTTGACTGGGGCGGTCTCCTCCCAAAGAGTAACGGAGGAGCGCGAAGGTACCCTCAGGCTGGTCGGAAATCAGCCAATGAGTGCAAGCGTAGAAGGGTGCTTAACTGCGAGACGGACAGGTCGAGCAGGTACGAAAGTAGGTGCTAGTGATCCGGTGGTTCTGAATGGAAGGGCCATCGCTCAACGGATAAAAGGTACTCCGGGGATAACAGGCTGATACCGCCCAAGAGTTCACATCGACGGCGGTGTTTGGCACCTCGATGTCGGCTCATCACATCCTGGGGCTGAAGCCGGTCCCAAGGGTATGGCTGTTCGCCATTTAAAGTGGTACGCGAGCTGGGTTTAGAACGTCGTGAGACAGTTCGGTCCCTATCTGCCGTGGACGTTGGAGATTTGAGAGGAGCTGTTCCTAGTACGAGAGGACCGGAATGGACGAACCGCTGGTGTTCGGGTTGTGATGCCAATCGCATTGCCCGGTAGCTATGTTCGGACGGGATAACCGCTGAAAGCATCTAAGCGGGAAGCCCCCCTCAAGATGAGATCTCCCTGGATCTTGAATCCTCTGAAGGGCCCTTGAAGACCACAAGGTTGATAGGTGGGGTGTGTAAGTGCTGTGAGGCATTGAGCTAACCCATACTAATTGCCCGTGCGGCTTGGCCATATAAGCTAAGAGACTTGGTTAAGCACTGGATAGACGAAGAGATTTTGTGATCGTCGCAAGCGCATGAAGATGCGAATAATCAAATTAGAGCCACCCTTATTTGAGTAAACCGGCGGCTGTGAGCGAGCGAAGAGTGAGCGAGCAGAGGAAGTAAGTCCGAGAGACTCAGCCAGAATTGCCTGGCGACCATAGCGACGTGGAACCACCTGATTCCATCCCGAACTCAGAAGTGAAACGCGTCAGCGCCGATGGTAGTGTGGGGTTTCCCCATGTGAGAGTAGGTCATCGCCAGGCATTGAAATACAGCAACCCCTGATCGGTAACGGTCAGGGGTTTTGCTTTTGGGGGTTTTGATTAGTTTAATGGCCTTACCTCTACGACGTATCTCTTCCTGATATAAATCCAAGTTATGTTGCATTGACCAATATTTATTGGTTCCGACTAGCAATAACCTTATAAAGTGCTTTTCAATTCGCCAATACGTGTATAGAACATGCATGTGTATGGACTACTTCATAGCTAATCACGACAAGTCTGGCCTAACTAATACAATGACTCTGTGCTTTATGCTGGTTGGGCACTCTGCAGGAATAATTCAAAAAAGAACAGGGGATATACGTCCATGAAAAAGGCACTGTTTAAGGCCGTTTTGGCTTCTGCGTTAGTATTCGGTGCGACGAATGCCACTGCTCAACAGTTCATCACTATTGGGACAGGCGGGGTGACAGGAGTTTATTACCCCACCGGAGGTGCTATCTGTAAGCTGGTGAACAAGGATCGCAAAGACCATGGTATTCGCTGTTCGGTTGAGAGTACTGGAGGGTCGGTCTACAACATCAATACCATTCGTGCAGGTGAGCTTGATTTTGGCGTAGCCCAGTCTGACGTTCAATACAATGCTTATGAAGGCAAAGATCAGTTTGCTGAGCAGGGCCCCTTCAAAGAGCTTCGCGCCGTATTTTCATTGCACCCAGAGGCACTGACAGTGGTCGCACGTGCGGACGCCAAAATCAGAACATTCGATGATATCAAAGGCAAGCGTGTCAACGTTGGCAATCCCGGTTCGGGCTCAAGAGATACCTTTGAGGTCTTGATGAAGGCCAAAGGCATGAGCATGGACGACCTAGCGTTGGCGGCTGAGTTAAAGCCCGCAGAACAAGCTCAAGCGCTTTGTGATAACAAAGTTGATGCGATTGTTTACGTTGTTGGGCATCCAAATGGTTCTATCAAAGAAGCGACAACTGCGTGCGATACCAATCTGGTCGATATCTCTGGACCCGTAGTAGATAAGTTGATCGCTGATCATCCGTATTATCGAGCTGCGGTTATTCCGGCCAGTATGTACCGAGGGGCTGATCATGACATTCACACCTTTGGTGTCGCGGCGACGTTGGTTAGCTCAACCAATACATCTGATGATGTCGTATACACCTTGACTAAAGCAGTATTTGAAAACTTTGATGATTTCAAACGACTGCATCCTGCCTTTGCTAATCTGACCAAAGAAGAGATGGTAAAAAGCGGCCTATCTGCGCCTCTGCATGAAGGAGCTGCCAAGTACTACAAGGAAGCAGGGTTGATTAAATAAGCTGCTGGTTAGCGGCTTCTTTATGGATCGTAGGGCGGTGGGCCGTCGTGCCAGCGACGTTAGATGGGCTGACATTACGCAAGGTGCTCCATCCAGTGATGCATTACATTCAGGTGTATAGTGTAAATAAAACTTACGTTTATTTGATGTTGTTGACGTATTACGGTTTAAAATCCACGCCTGCTAACACAATCAATTCAGACAAAAACTTGATGATTGGTTAAAAAGTAGGCGATACTTAACGGGTTTTCAGAGTAAGAGGAGGATACTGATGGATCTCGGCTCAGTGAGTGGCTCATCATATAGCTCCGTTAGTTACGGGGACTCTCTTGGCATCAAGGCTGTTCAGATGGCTAATCAGCAGCAAGAGCTGGTAGGTCAGCAGGTGCTTCAGCTGATTGATGAGAGTTCAGTAGGCAGCGGTCAACAGCCTGCCAAGCCCGATCCAAGTGGTCGTCTTGGTTTGAATGTGGATGTAACCGTGTAGTTGCTATCTTGAGTTCAAAAAGCCAGCCGGTATTTCGATACCCGCTGGCTTTTTTATTTCTGCTAGCCGTACGCCTTGAGCCAGAACACGGACGCCTGTATAAGGACAGGCTAGAATAATGCCCCGAATGTAGCAGACAGAGCCTCAACACTATGGCAGAACTCAAGAATGATCGCTTTCTTCGTGCGCTGATGCGTCAGCCTGTGGATTGCACACCCGTATGGATGATGCGTCAGGCCGGGCGCTACTTGCCTGAGTATCGTGCCAGCCGTAGTCAGGCTGGTGACTTCCTGAGTTTGTGCAAGAACCCTGATTTTGCCTGCGAAGTGACACTTCAGCCGCTTGAGCGCTTTCCGCTGGATGCTGCCATTCTGTTCTCTGATATTTTAACGATCCCCGATGCAATGGGCCTGGGGTTGTATTTTGAGACGGGTGAAGGTCCCCGATTCCGCAAAGTCATTCGTAGCGAAGCCGATATTGCCGCATTGCCTGTTCCTGATGCCCGGGCCGATCTGGGTTATGTCATGGACTGTGTTAGCACCATTCGTGCGGCGCTGAATGGCCGAGTGCCATTGATCGGTTTTTCTGGCAGCCCCTGGACTCTGGCTACCTATATGGTCGAGGGTGGATCGAGCAAGGACTTCCGCCATATCAAAGCCATGATGTACGACACACCGGAATTGATGCACGCATTGCTTGATAAGCTCGCGCAGTCAGTAACCAGTTACCTGAATGAACAGATCCGAAGTGGTGCCCAGGTGGTACAAATCTTCGATACCTGGGGAGGCAATCTCAGCGATCGTGCTTATCGGGAGTTCTCTCTGGCATATATGGACAAAATTGTGCAGGGCCTGATTCGGGAGCATGAAGGTCGGACTGTGCCAGTTATTCTGTTTACCAAGGGGGGCGGGCAGTGGCTTGAGCTGATGGCGGCGACGGGTGCTGATGCACTTGGCATCGACTGGACTACTGATATTGGTAATGCACGTCAGCGTGTAGGCCAGCGCGTCGCATTACAAGGCAATATGGACCCTTGTGTGCTGTATGCCAACCCTCAGCGGATTCGCGAAGAAGTTGCGACTATTCTGCAGTCCTTTGGCCATCATCCTGGTCATGTCTTTAATCTGGGACACGGGATTCACCAGTTCGTTGAACCAGAGCATGCCCGTGTGTTTGTGGAGGCCGTGCACGAGTTGAGTGCGGCTTACCATCAGTAATGTCAGGCAGTAAACCCGAGTAAGGAGAAGTCATGGATACCGGACTGACCGGCAAGCAGGCACTGGTCTGCGGCGCCAGCAAGGGCCTGGGGCGAGCATGTGCAGAAGCCCTGGCTGCAGAGGGTGTGCACCTGACGCTGGTGGCGCGCTCTGCCGCACCTCTTGCTGAAGCAGCATCGATGTTACGTCAGCGTTATGGGGTGGACGTACATGAGGTGGCGGTGGATATTACTACGCCTGCAGGCATTGATGCTGCGCTGGCAGCCTGTCCGGCACCGGATATTCTGGTGACCAATGCCGGTGGCCCTCCGCCAGGTAATTTCCGCGACTGGAGTCGAGAAGACTGGCACAAGGCAGTGGATGCGAACATGTTGACCCCCATTGAGCTGATCAAAGGAGTGGTGGATGGCATGATCTCCCGTCGTTTTGGCCGCATCGTCAATATTACGTCTGGTGCTGTTAAGGCCCCTATTGCGGTTCTGGGTCTGTCCAATGGTGCGCGTTCGGGTTTGACCGGTTTTGTCGCCGGTTTGGCGCGAGATGTGATTCAGCACAACGTTACTGTTAACAACCTGCTGCCGGGTCCGTTTGAGACTGACCGTCTGGTCCAGGTTTTTGTCGGTGAGGCTAAACGCCAGGGCATCAGCCCGGAACAGGCGAGGGAAAAGCGTTTGACCAGCCATCCGGCCAGACGCTTTGGTGAGCCAGCAGAGTTCGGTGCGGCATGCGCTTTCCTATGCAGTGTCCAGGCAGGCTACATCACCGGACAGAACCTGCTGATGGATGGGGGGGCTTACCCCGGTACGTTCTAACCTGACATTTTCAACTGAGCCCGCATACAGTGGGCTTTGTACTTTTCGCCCTCTGTACTCCAAGGAACACCATGGCCAAGCAAAAACTCGCCTATGTCTGTAATGAATGCGGTGAAGACTTCAGCAAATGGCAGGGGCAGTGCAGTAACTGTGGTAACTGGAACACTCTTTCAGAAGTACGCCTGGGTAGCGGTAAGCGCAGCACTAATAGCGCTGGGGGGTATGCTGGAGCTGCAGGGCAGCAGGCGCAGATTCTGGATCTGTCAGCGGTTGAGCTGAGCGAGACGCCACGCTTTTCTTCCGGTATCGGTGAGTTTGACCGTGTACTGGGGGGAGGTATGGTTCCCGGCTCTGCCATTCTGATTGGCGGCCACCCCGGTGCAGGTAAAAGTACCCTGTTGCTGCAGACCATGTGTCAGCTGGCACAACGTATGCCCGCACTCTATGTCAGTGGTGAAGAGTCACTGCAACAGATTGCGATGCGTGCGCAGCGGCTGAGTCTGCCTATGCAAGGGCTGAAGATGCTGGCTGAGACCAGCGTCGAACGCATTCTGGAAATGGCCACGCAATTGCAGCCCAAATTACTGGTAGTCGATTCGATTCAGGTAGTGCACACCGAGCTGATTGACTCTGCCCCCGGTGGTGTCAGCCAGGTCAGGGAGAGTGCTGCCATTCTGACACGTTTTGCCAAGCAGACAGGGACAGTACTGATGCTGGTCGGACATGTGACCAAGGACGGTACTCTTGCTGGCCCCAAAGTGCTGGAGCACATGATTGATGCATCGCTCCTGCTGGAGGGGAGTCATGACAGTCGCTTCCGGACTTTACGTGGTATCAAGAACCGTTTTGGCGCGGTTAACGAACTGGGGGTCTTTGCCATGCTGGAACAAGGCTTGAAGGAAATTAAAAACCCCAGTTCGATCTTCCTGCAGCGCACTGAGCACGCTGTACCCGGCAGTCTGGTGATGGTGGTATGGGAAGGGACGCGCCCCTTGCTGGTCGAAATCCAGGCACTCGTGGATGAGAGCCATCTGTCAGCGCCGCGTCGAGTGGCTGTTGGTCTGGAGCAAAACCGACTGGCGATGCTGTTGGCGGTGTTACATCGCCACGGCGGGCTGCATTGTGGTGATCAGGACGTCTTCGTCAATGTCGTCGGCGGGGTCAGGGTAGCTGAAACCAGTGCTGACCTTGCCTTGCTGCTGGCGATCGTATCCTCCTTCCGGGATCAGCCCTTGCCTCAGGATCTGGTGGTATTTGGTGAGGTAGGTCTGTCAGGAGAAATTCGTCCTGTTCCCAGTGGTCAGGAGCGGATACGCGAGGCGGCCAAACACGGCTTCAAACGGGCCATCGTGCCTGCCGCCAATGTGCCCAAGGGCGGAGTAGAGGGTATGGAGCTGGTGCCAGTGAAGTTCCTCAATGAGGCACTGGCCGCACTTTAATCTTTTTGAAGTGCTACTGCTGCTTTTCCAGCAGCTGCACCAGCTCGCGTTCGACCAGTGTGGTGTCGCCAAGATTCAGCTCCAGCATGCGCCGCAGGTGGGCGAGGCTTTCAACGTCGATTGCACGTACTTCACAACCGAGCAGGCCTTCTTCCGCATGCACAATGGTAACCGGCATCTGGATGGTTACCTCTTCTGACAGCGCCAGATCGACCCGGGCTGCTTCGCCGATCAGCGGTTCCATCTGCTCGGGTTGCATCAGCAATACGCCATGCAGGGAAACATCCAGCACGGTTACGGTGTAACGGTCTTTCGAGGTGGTCAGGTCTGCCTGCATTTCCAGTGGCAGGCGGGTAAAGCGACGCCGGTTGATCTTGTTATCCATGGCTCGATTCTCTTGGCTGGTCGAATGGTCTGCAGAAATTAAGTGTAGGTGCTCCGTGCAAAAAAAAGCCAGCCGTAATGGCTGGCTTGGCTTATCAACGTTGGCAGATCAGGCCAGACGTTTGTATTTGATGCGTTCTGGCTGGTGATCCTTGCCATAGCGCTTCTTATAGTCTGCAGCGTATTCGGTGTAGTTGCCTTCAAAGAAGACCACCTGCGAGTTACCTTCGTAGGCCAGCATATGCGTGCAGATACGGTCGAGGAACCAGCGATCGTGGGAGATCACCACCGCACTGCCGGGGAACACCAGCAGTGCCTCTTCCAACGCACGCAGGGTTTCCACGTCCAGATCGTTGGTCGGTTCGTCGAGCATCAGTACGTTGCCGCCTTCTTTGAGCAGTTTGGCCAGATGCAGACGGTTGCGCTCACCCCCGGACAGATCCTTGACCATTTTCTGCTGATCGGAACCTTTGAAGTTGAAACGGCCCAGATAGGCGCGGGAGGGGGTCTGGTAGGTGCCTACGGTGATGATGTCGGCGCCGCCTGACAGTTCTTCCCACACCGACTTGCTGCCATCCAGTTCACGCATCTGGTCGACATAAGCCAGCTGCACGGTGGAACCGATATCGATGCTGCCGCCATCTGGCTGTTCCTGACCGGCAATCATACGGAACAGCGTCGATTTACCGGCACCGTTACCCCCGATAACCCCGACAATGGCACCTGCAGGAATGGCCAGGTTGAGGTTCTCGAACAGTACGCGGTCGTTGTAGCTCTTGGTGACATTGTTGATCTCAATGACCTTGTCGCCCAGACGCGGGCCTGGCGGAATGTAGATCTCCTGGGTTTCGTTGCGGTTCTGGAACTCTTTCGAACTCAGCTCATCGAAGCGCTGCAGACGTGCTTTCTGCTTGGCTTGACGGCCTTTGGCGCCAGCACGTACCCATTCCAGTTCGGATTTGATGGCACGGTCATGGGCGGCCTGCTGCTTGGCTTCAACCTCCAGACGTTTTTCCTTGGCTTCCAGCCAGCCTGAGTAGTTGCCTTCATAGGGAATGCCGTGACCACGGTCCAGCTCCAGAATCCAGCCAGCGACGTTGTCGAGGAAGTAACGGTCGTGGGTAATGGCCACGACGGTGCCGGGATACTCGTGCAGGAAGCGCTCCAGCCAGGCAATGGACTCGGCATCCAGGTGGTTGGTGGGCTCGTCAAGCAGCAGCATGTCGGGGTGGTCGAGCAGCAGACGGCACAATGCAACACGGCGACGCTCGCCACCGGACAGCACCTTCACTTCGGTTTCCCATGCGGGCAGACGCAGGGCTTCGGCCGCGACTTCCAGGGTGCGCTCCAGATTGTGGCCATCTTTGGCCTGAATCAGGTTTTCCAGTTCGGCCTGACGCGCTGCCAGTGCATCGAAGTCAGCATCCGGGTCTGCATAGGCGGCGTAAACCTGATCCAGTGCAGCCAGTGCACCTTTTACATCAGCAACGGACTCCTCAACGATTTCACGTACCGTCTTGGTTTCGTCGAGCTTGGGTTCCTGTGGCAGATATCCGATTTTCAGACCCGGCATTGGACGGGCTTCACCGATGAAATCCGGATCTACACCTGCCATGATGCGTAACAGGGTAGATTTACCCGAACCGTTCAGACCCAGAACACCAATCTTGGCACCGGGAAAGAAGGACAGAGAAATATCCTTGAGAATTTCGCGCTTCGGCGGGACAACCTTGCCCAGCCGGTGCATGGTAAACACGTATTGAGCCATTGGCTTAAACCTGTTGTTAGTCTCAGTTGGCGACAGGTGGCACAGTGGCCGCCCCATCTAAATGCATCGCCGCCGTTGGTGCAGTGACCTCGGGTGGAGAGAGTGAACTAATGGTAAGGATTTGCTGCCAGCTTGGCTACGCTCCTGCGGGGATTGAGCGGAGATTTTGCCAGCCAGCCACAAGCAGTGTGGAAGGGTAAAGGGGTCGTCGGGTGTGGCCGCTATGCAATGGTGAGTACTTCGATATGAAGGTGAATGATGCCGTAAATTGGCATGTTAAACGGACGTTTTTCAGCAAAGAAGAGCCTGACTATGAGGCAAATAACCTACTAAGTCGCAGAATATTCAACTGCTGCAAAGCGGGAATTTGGTTATAATGCCGCGCTTTCCAAGACCCATCACCTGTGCAGACCTGAGGGGACTCTTATGTTCACTAAAGACCAGAACATCGCCGACTTCGATCCAGAAGTGTGGGCGGCGATCGAAGCCGAAGTACAGCGTCAGGAAGACCACATCGAGCTGATCGCTTCTGAAAACTACACTAGTCCACGGGTGATGCAGGCCCAGGGCACGCAACTGACCAACAAGTATGCTGAGGGTTATCCTGGCAAGCGTTACTACGGTGGTTGCGAATACGTTGACGTGGTTGAACAGCTGGCGATTGATCGTGCCAAGGAACTGTTCGGCGCTGATTACGCCAACGTTCAGCCTCACTCAGGTTCACAGGCCAACTCTGCTGTTTATCTGGCGCTGTGCAATGCGGGCGACACCGTATTGGGTATGAGCCTGTCTGACGGTGGCCACCTGACTCACGGTGCCAAGCCTAACTTCTCCGGTAAGGTTTATAACTCTGTCCTGTACGGGCTGAACCCGGAAACCGGCGAGATCGACTACGAACAGGTCGAACGTCTGGCGCTGGAGCATAAGCCAAAGATGATCGTGGCAGGCTTCTCTGCCTACTCTCGTGTGGTTGACTGGGCACGCTTCCGTGAAATCGCTGACAAAGTAGGTGCCTACCTGCTGGTCGATATGGCACACGTAGCCGGTTTGATTGCTACAGGTCTGTATCCTAATCCTGTACCTTTCGCTGACGTTGTCACCACCACTACCCACAAGACGCTGCGTGGTCCTCGCGGTGGTCTGATCCTGGCGCGCGCCAATGCCGACATCGAGAAGAAACTGAACTCCGCGGTATTCCCCGGTGGTCAGGGCGGTCCGCTGATGCATGTTATCGCCGCCAAGGCCGTGTGCTTTAAAGAAGCCATGAGCGATGAGTTCAAGGCATATCAGCAGCTGGTGCTGGAGAACGCCCGTGCCATGGCATCAGTGTTTATCGAGCGTGGTTTTGACGTTGTGTCTGGCGGTACTGATGATCACCTGTTCCTGTTGAGCCTGATCCGTCAGGGTATCACCGGTAAGGATGCCGATGCCGCACTGGGTCGTGCACACATTACCGTCAACAAGAATGCCGTACCTAACGATCCACAGTCGCCGTTTGTCACCTCCGGTTTGCGCATTGGTACTCCAGCGGTCACTACGCGTGGTTTCGGTGTTGCCGAGTGTAAAGAGCTGGCAGGCTGGATCTGTGACATTCTGGACGACATCAATAACGAAGCGGTCATCAGTGCCGTACAGGAAAAAGTCTCTGCCCTGTGCAAGCGTTTCCCTGTATACGCCTGATGCCACGCTGAGTCAGATGCACGAGACGGCCGGATTTTCCGGCCGTTTTTGTTGGGGCTTATGCCAATCTCAGTTACAATGTCGCCCTTCGCTCTTTAAGTAAGGTGTGCGCGTTCATGCACTGTCCATTCTGCCGTGCTCAGGAAACCAAGGTAACGGATTCTCGTCTGGTGGCTGAAGGTGAACAGGTCCGTCGGCGACGGGAGTGTCTGGTCTGTGGTGAACGCTTCACAACTTACGAGCTGGCTGAACTGGTTATGCCTCACATCATCAAGCAGGATGGCAGCCGGCAGCCCTTTGATGAGCCTAAACTCCGAGCCGGTATGCAGCGTGCGCTGGAAAAACGACCGGTGTCCACGGAGGCGGTTGAAGCCGCTATCACTCGAATAAAGCAGCAGCTGCGCGCCACTGGCGAGCGGGAAATGGGTTCCCGCTGGCTGGGCGAGGCGGTGATGAATGAACTGCGCAAGCTGGATCAGGTTGCCTACGTGCGTTTTGCATCGGTATATCGTGACTTCCAGGATATCGAAGAATTCAAGAAAGAAATCGAAATGCTGACCAGCCAGGAGCCGGAACAGAAGGGGGCATCCCTTGACTAGCTGGAGCGCTGCTGATACTGCCTACATGAGTCGCGCCTTGCATCTTGCGGAGCGTGGTCTGTACAGCACCGATCCCAATCCTCGCGTAGGTTGTGTGCTGGTCAAAGATGGTCAGGTGATTGGTGAAGGCTTTCATGAGCGCGCAGGTGAACCTCACGCAGAAGTTTATGCGCTGCGCATGGCCGGTGAGGCAGCCAAGGGGGCAACAGCCTACGTCAGTCTGGAGCCCTGTGCCCATCATGGTCGCACACCACCTTGTGCCGAAGGTCTGGTGAGGGCCGGTGTTGCACGGGTAGTGAGTGCCATGCAGGATCCCAATCCACTGGTCAGTGGTAAGGGACACGGAATACTGGCGTCTCATGGCATTGAGGTCAGTTGGGGGCTGCTGGAAAGCCAGGCACGCACCCTGAACCCCGGCTTTATCAAACGCATGTCGACCGGGTTGCCTTACGTAAGAGTCAAGCTGGCCATGAGTCTCGATGGTCGTACCGCGATGGCTTCCGGTGAAAGTCAGTGGATTACCGGTGCGGCGGCGCGCGCCGATGTGCAGCGCCTGCGTGCACGCAGTTCCGCCGTGGTGAGCGGTATTGATACTGTACTTGCCGACAACGCAGCATTGACGGTCAGGCTGGCAGAAGCCGGGCTGGATGCCGAGACCTGTGCTCGGCGCGGCGAGCGGCAACCGTTGCGGGTAGTGCTGGATAGTCATCAGCGCCTTGCTGCCCACCCAGACTGCCGTTTGTTGCAGAGTGCAGGCGAGGTGGTGCTGGCGCATGGCTCAGCACAGCTGGCGGAAGAGTTGGTGACGAGAGTGCAAAGTCTGAGCTTGCCTCGCTCTTCTACAGGGTTGGATTTGCAGACTTTACTGCGGCAGCTGGCCGCACGTGGTTGCAACGAGGTGCTGGTGGAGGCGGGTGCCACATTGGCGGGTGCTTTTGTCAGCGCTGGGCTGGTGGATGAGCTGGTGATCTATATGGCGCCGGTATTGTTGGGCAGTCTGGCCCGCCCGTTGCTGAATCTGCCGCTGCAGCAGATGCAGGAGAAGCTGCGCCTGACGATTAAGGATATGTGTCAGGTGGGTGAAGACTGGCGTATTACCGCGTTACCACAGGTAGCCGACTAGCTGGAATTGAGCGCTGTACTAGAATGTTTACAGGAATAATTGAAGCGTTAGGAACGGTGCAGCAAATTACCCGTCAAGGCGGGGATCTGCAGCTGAGCATCGCCAGTGACACACTGGATTTCAGTGATGTCCGTCTGGGCGATTCTATCGCCACTCAGGGTGTCTGTCTGACAGTGGTTGCGCTACAGGGGCGGCAGTTTGTTGCGGATGTTTCGCGTGAGACTCTGCAGCATACCACTCTGCCAGAATGGGCCGTCGGTCAGCGTGTCAATCTGGAAAAGGCGTTGTTACCGACTACACGTCTGGGCGGTCATCTGGTCAGCGGTCATGTTGATGCTGTTGGCGTCATCCGTGATGTGCGTCGTGATGCCCGTTCTCTGTGGGTACAGATTGAGTCGCCCGTGATGCTGGCACGTTATCTGGCACGCAAAGGATCTGTCTGTGTTGATGGTGTGAGTCTGACCATCAATGCAGTGGAAGGCCTACTGTTTGAATTGAACATCGTGCCTCATACGGCAGATATGACTACGCTGAGCAGCCTCAGGCAGGGCTCCAGGGTGAACCTTGAAGTGGACGTTCTGGCACGGTATCTGGAGCGCATGCTGAATAGCGCTGCCAGCGAGCCTGAATCAGCGGCAGGTGTGTCAATGTCGGCCTTGCTGCAACATGGATTTATGCGGCGTCGCTGAGTGACGTCCGGTGCCTTGCGATGGCAGGGATAACGCAAGACTTAACAGAGGTTCGCGAATGAGTGTTAACAGTGTTGAGGAGATCATCGAAGATATCCGTCAGGGTAAGATGGTCATTCTGATGGATGATGAGGACCGTGAGAATGAAGGTGATCTGATTCTGGCAGCCGATAAGGTCACTCCAGAGCATATCAACTTCATGGCCAAGTATGCCCGTGGTCTGATTTGCCTGACACTGACGCGTGAACGTTGCGAGTATCTCAAACTGCCATTGATGGTCAGTGCGAACGGCACGCCTTATGCTACCAACTTTACGGTCTCTATTGAGGCGGCAACGGGCGTTACCACCGGTATTTCTGCGGCAGATCGCGCCCGTACCGTACAGGTAGCCGTGAATGCCGAGAGTCGTCCGGAAGACATCGTGCAACCTGGGCATATATTCCCGTTGATGGCACGGCCGGGTGGCGTACTTTCAAGAGCAGGACACACTGAAGCAGGGTGTGATCTGGCCAGACTGGCAGGGCTGACTTCTGCGTCGGTTATTGTCGAGATCATGAATGAAGATGGCAGCATGGCCCGCCGTCCTGATCTGGAAGAGTTCGCTCGAACCCATGATCTCAAGATCGGCACGATCGCTGATCTGATCCACTATCGTACTCTGCATGAGAAGACGATCGAGCAGGTAGCAGAGGCTGAGTTACAAACCGAGTTTGGTGCTTTTAAAGCCGTTACTTTCCTCGATCGTATTCAGGGCAAGTCACATCTGGCCCTAGTGCGCGGTGAAATAAATGCGGCTGAGCCGACGCTGGTGCGTGTGCACATGGCAGAAGTGATGCGCGATATTATCGGTGTGCAGTCACCCGGTAAGTGGACAATGCGCAGCTCGTTGCAGGCTATCGCTGAAGCAGGTTCTGGCGTGGCAGTGCTGCTCGCAGGGCAGCAATGTGAAGACCTGGGGGCAGCGCTGGAAAGTTTTGTCCATCCGAAACGAAGCCGGGTGGCACAGCGTGAGGGCGGCGTGTCTGGGGTGTATCAGACCGTGGGTACCGGATCGCAGATTTTACGGGCATTGGGAGTAGGCAAGATGCGTCTGCTGTCGAGCCCGGTCAAATTTACCGCGATTTCTGGCTTTGACCTGGAAATTGTCGAATATGTTGAAGCTGAAGATTGAGTGTCGGAACGGATAACTTATGAGCGTTAAACGAATCGAAGGGGACTTCACCAGAGTGACTGGTAGTTACACCATTGTGGTGGCCCGCTTTAATAGCTTTGTGGTGGATAGCCTGCTGGAAGGCGCTATCGATACCCTGAAACGTCATGGCGTGAGCGAAGACAATATTCGCGTTGTCTATGTTCCCGGTGCATTCGAAATCGCACTGGCTGCGCAGAAAGTGGCCGAGCAGAAGCGTGATGACGCCATCATCGCTCTGGGGGCAGTGATCCGGGGTGGTACTCCTCATTTCGAGTATGTCTGCTCTGAATCTGCCAAGGGGCTGACCAAAGTAGGTCTGGATAGTGGTATTCCCGTCATGAACGGCATTATCACTGTGAACAGTATCGAACAGGCCATTGAGCGTTCTGGTACTAAAGCAGGCAACAAAGGCGCTGAGGCCGCTTTGGGCGCGATCGAAATGGTCAGTATGCTCAAGCAGCTGGAGGCAGATGCATGAGCCAGGATAAGCCGGTCAAAAAAGAGGCGTTGGCCAACAAACGGCGTAACGCCCGCCAGTTCAGCCTGCAGGCTTTATATCAATGGAGCTTGGCGGGTGGCAATCTGACCGACATCGAGGTGCAGTTCCGTACTGACAATGACATGTCGAAAACGGATCTGACGCTGTTCCGTGAGCTGTTGCATGGTGTGCCTGCCAAGGTAGCTGAACTGGATGAGCATTTGCAGCCAAAGCTGGACCGTGCTCTGAAAGATCTGGATCCGGTAGAAAAATGCATTCTGCGGATGGGTGCCTATGAGTTGGCTTTCCGTCTCGAAGTGCCTTATCGGGTGGTTATCAACGAGTGTGTTGAGTTGGCTAAGCTGTTTGGTGCTACTGACAGCCACAAGTACATCAATGGTGTGCTGGATCGGGTAGCGCGTGAACTGCGTGCTGCAGAAACGCAGCGCAACAATCGCCCTGCCTGATTCCGGCTTTCATGGCGCTCTCCGAGTTCGATCTCATTCATCGCTTCTTCCAGAGCGAGTCATTGCAGTGTGGGCAGGGCGTCATCCTCGGTATCGGTGATGATTGCGCCCTGCTGAATTTACGCCCCGGTGAGCAGTTGGCGGTATCGATGGATACCATGGTCAGCGGGGTGCATTTTCCCGTTGATGCTGCAGCTGAGGATATCGGCTATCGGTTGCTGGCGGCTAATCTGAGTGATCTGGCCGCGATGGGGGCGGAGCCTGTTTGGTTTACGCTCGCGTTGACGATACCGAGCGTCAATGAAAGCTGGCTTGAGGGCTTCGCGCGCGGTCTGGCGCAGCTGGCGGGGGAGTTTCATCTTTCTCTGGTGGGTGGTGATACCACGCGCGGGCCTCTTACGCTGACGGTGCAGGTGCATGGCCGGATTCCGGTCGGCCAGGCACTGCGTCGTGATGGTGCCTATGCCGGGGATCAGATCTATGTCAGCGGCAGTCTGGGTGACTCTGCTGCCGGATTGGCTCTGGCACT
Source organism: Pokkaliibacter sp. MBI-7 (assembly GCF_029846635.1). Lineage (NCBI taxonomy): Bacteria > Pseudomonadati > Pseudomonadota > Gammaproteobacteria > Oceanospirillales > Balneatrichaceae > Pokkaliibacter > Pokkaliibacter sp. MBI-7. The sequence goes on from NZ_JARVTG010000001.1 coordinate 3,359,527, forward strand.
TAACCCTCCTTCCTTGTTATCTCCTAATGATAGTTATCTGCTCGAGCGCTTCTACCGCCCCACTCCACGGGTGGAAATGGGGCGGTTGTTACGTCCCTATGCGTCAGCGGTGATTGATATATCCGATGGTTTGCTGGGTGACCTGCAACATATTCTGCAACGCAGTCATATGGGTGCTGAGCTGGAACTTCAGCATGTGCCGCTCTCGGAGCCGCTGTTGGCGACGATGCCAAAGCAGGATGCGTTGCTGAAAGCGCTGACCGGTGGTGAGGACTTTGAGCTGTGTTTCACAGTTAATCCGGCCGATGAAGCTAACATGCTGCGAGAACTGCAACGCCTGCAGGTGCCACTCACTCGTATTGGCACCATCACTCATCGTACCGGATTGCGCATGGCTCTGGATGGCGAAGAATTTTCTTTACCAGCGCATCTGGGATTTCAGCATTTCTAACCCCATCTTTCCAACGCACCCGCATACGACGACATTATGGCCAAGCATTACCCCCCGTTACCAATCAGTATCTGGCGTCATCCGGCGCATATTCTGGCATTTGGTTTTGGCAGCGGACTGTCACCCAAGGCTCCGGGTACAGTAGGGACGCTGGCGGCTGTCCCCTTTGTCTGGCTGGCGATGCAGTATTCGCTGATGCCTTACCTGATCATTTTGCTGGTGGCGGCGCTGGTTGGTATCTACGTGTGTGACAAAACCGCACGAGACCTCAGAGTGCATGATCACCCCGGCATTGTCTGGGACGAATTTGTTGGCTATGGCATTACCCTGATTGCGGCACCGGATACCAGCTATGTCCTGTTGCTGGCCTTTTTCTGGTTTCGTCTGTTCGATATTGCTAAACCCTGGCCCATTCGCGTGCTGGATGCCAAAGTACATGGTGGCTGGGGCATTATGCTGGATGACATTGTTGCCGGGTTGTTTGCCTGGGTGGCAGTACAACTGAGCTACCTGTTGTGGCAGTTATTTTGAGTGAAGACACTATAGGCCGCGTTTGTGTGGCTGGCGAAGACGTTATAGCCAGCAGTCCTGAACAGGACGGGCAAACGCAACTGAGTTCAAGAGGAAATAAAGCAGTGACGATACGTTATGTCGCTTCATCCCGGTTACCTACGCCGTGGGCGGTGTTTACCATGCATGGCTTTGCAGAGGAGCAGACGGGCAAGGAGCATGTGGTGCTGACGTTGGGCGCTGTGGGTGATGGTGAGCCAGTACTGGGTCGTATCCATTCTGAGTGTCTGACCGGGGATGCCTTATTCAGCTTGCGTTGTGACTGTGGTTTTCAGTTGGAAGCGGCTTTGCAGGCTATCGCTGAAGAAGGGCGCGGAGCATTGCTCTATGTGCGTCAGGAAGGCAGAGGTATTGGTCTGCTTAATAAAATTCGCGCCTATAACCTGCAAGACCAGGGAGCTGATACGGTCGAAGCGAATGAGCGTCTGGGTTTTGCTGCAGATATGCGTGACTACAGTATTTGCATTCCGATGCTGGAGCATCTGAATATCAAATCACTTCGTCTGATGACCAACAATCCACGCAAGGTGAAGGCCATGCAGGGTTTCGGAATCAATATCGCTGAGCGTGTACCTTTGCAGGTGGGACGGAATGTGCACAATGCCCACTATCTGGCGACTAAGGCAGGTAAGCTGGGACATATGTTTGAAGTACCGCTGCAGCACCATCAGGACTGAGAGTGCCAGCCTCCATCAGCCGCCATGCTCTATGGCGGCTGTTTGTCGGATTACTCTGAGATTGCCAGTAGTGCTTCCAGCCGGTGCTTGAGGCTGAGTCGGTCCAGGCCACACCATTGTCGCTGCTGATCGGCGGAGCCATGAGGAATATAACGATCCTCTATGCCCAGGTGAGTAATTCGTCCCGTATACCCCTTGTTTAGCAGATGCTCAGCAACGGCCGATCCAGCACCTCCAGCGATGGCATGCTCTTCAATCGTCACAATCTGTTCGTGAGTCTGCATCCAGCGCTCCAGTAGCTCTGCGTCCAATGGCTTAACAAAGCGCATATCTGCCAGGCTGCAATTCAACTCCAGCGCTGCCTCTTTGATGTCGTGCAGTATCGGGCCAAAGGCCAGCACGGCAATACGTTGACCGTGGTGAAGGGGCCTGGCCTGGCCCAGGGGGAGTTGTGGCAGGCTATGGTCGGGCAGATTGCCTGGGCCATGTCCGCGTGGATAACGTACTGCAGCGGGCCCGGGGTAGTGATAAGCAGTGGTCAGAGCTGCGCGGGTCTCTGCTTCGTCAGACGGGCAGAGCAACAGCATATTGGGAATGCAGCGTAAAAAGCTGATGTCGTAGACGCCCGCATGCGTTGGACCGTCTTCACCGACCAGACCGGCGCGATCAATGGCAAATAATACGTCCAGATTCTGGATGGCAACGTCATGGATCAGCTGGTCATAAGCCCGTTGCAGGAAGGTGGAGTAGATGGCGACGACCGGTTTGGCTGAGGCGCAGGCCATGCCGGCAGCCAGTGTCACCGCATGCTGTTCGGCGATGCCGACATCGAAGTAGCGCTCAGGAAATTGCTGTGAAAAGGCAATCAGGTCGGAGCCTTCGCGCATGGCCGGGGTAATGGCAAGCAGTCGCTGATCCTGTACCGCCATGGCGCAAATCCAGTCACTGAATATACGGCTATATTTCGGCCCCTTGGCGTTAGTCGTACTTGCAGGCTCCAGCTTGGCGATGGCATGGAAGCCGACGGGGTCTGCTTCTGCTGGTGTAAATCCTTTCCCTTTGCGAGTCAGCACATGGATGAGATGCAGACCCGGTTGGTGAATGATGCTATCGAGCTGCTGGGGGAGTTGCGAGAGGTCATGGCCATCAAGGGGGCCGTGGTAGCTGAAGCCTAGGGCGGTGAACAGCTCTCCTGCATGACTGGAGTCCAGGTAGGTGGCCAGACTGCCGACATTAGGTGAAATCGACATATCGTTGTCGTTGAGGATGACCGTCAGGTCTACGCCAGTCTGGGCTGCGTGATTGATGGCCTCGAACGCCATACCAGCAGTAAAGGCACCATCGCCGATGACGCAGACAACCCGGGGTGTTACACCTTCAGGTCGCACAATCTGACGGCCAAAGGCAATGGCCATACCTAATCCGGCACTGATGGATGTGCTCGAGTGGCCAACGCCGAACGCATCATAAGGGCTTTCATCCCGGCTGGGAAAAGGCGCTGGCCCTTCAGCCTGACGGATCTGAACAAGCGCATCACGACGTCCACTGAGGACCTTGTGCGGATAGGCCTGGTGGCCCACGTCCCAGATCAGTTGGTCGTGAGGCAGGTCCAATACATGATGCAGGGCAACGGTTAGTTCGATCACACCTAAGCCTGCACCGAAATGGCCACCACTTTGACTGACGCTCCACAGCAGATAGCGGCGTAGCTGATCTGCCAACAGAGGCAGGGCGTTGCCAGGCAACTGACGAACCGCAGCGGGCTGATCAATCTGGTCCAGCAGCGGAGTGGAAGGGCGTTGCCGCGGAAGTTCGGTCATGCTGTAACTCTGATGTGTCGTCGTCGCTCAGTGATTGCGGCGAACAATATAATAGGCAAGCTCGCGCAGCAGTGCAGCGTGGTCACCCAGTGGGGCCAGGCTGGTAATGGCTGTGTCGATCAACTTTGCCGCGTATTCTCTGGCCTGTTCAAGGCCGAGTAGCGCAGGATAGGTTGACTTATTGTGCTGCAGGTCTGAACCCTGAGGTTTGCCCAGCGTGGCGGTATCGCCCTCAATATCCAGAATGTCATCCTGAACCTGAAATGCCAGCCCAATACAGCGGGCATACTCCTGCAGGCCTGTGCGTATTGCTTCTGTCGGCTGGGCAACCATGGCAGGGCCTTCTACTGCGGCAAGCAGCAAGGCACCGGTCTTATGGCGATGCAAGCGTTCAAGTTGAGGCAGCGTGATTTGCTGCCCTGTGGCCGCCATATCCATCATCTGGCCTGCGACCATGCCGTGCATACCTGCTGCCCGGCTGAGGCAGCGTATAAGTTGTATACGTACTGCGGCAGGTAGGGCGCTCTCTTCGCTGATCAGCTGAAATGCCAGGGTGTTGAGAGCGTCGCCTGCAAGAATGGCAGTGGCCTCTCCATAAGCTACATGACAGGTTGGCTTGCCACGTCGCAGGTCGTCATCATCCATGGCTGGAAGATCGTCATGAATGAGGGAGTAGGCGTGGATGCACTCGATGGCAGCGGCATACGCGTCGAGCAGTTTCGTGTCGACCTTTAATGCCTGTGAGGTGGCATAGCACAATATGGGGCGGATGCGTTTACCGCCGTTGAACAGACTGTATCGCATTGCCTGTGTGAGTAGTTCAGCGCCTGCGTAGTCATCAATGTAGCGCTTGAGCGCCTCATCTACCTGATGCTGCCAGTGTAGTGAGGCTGTTTGCAGTTGGTGCATGTCAGATGTCGTCCTGAAAGGGGGGCTTGCTGACTTGACCATTTTGTTCAAGAACCAGATGTACCCGTTGCTCCGCATCACTGAGTGTCTGCTGGCACTCTCTGGCCAGAGCAATTCCCTGCTCAAAGGCGCTTAGCGACGCCTCCAGGCTGAGGTCTCCCTGCTCCAGCTGCTGCACCAGCGTTTCCAGCTCCTGCAGTGCCTGCTCAAACTCGACTTTCTTTTTGCGTGCCAACCTTAGTCTCCCTTGGCATCTGCCTGAATCACAGGCAAGCTATGACCGCGTGCCATTTTAACGACAATGTGCCCTATAATAACAGGCGTGTGTGCCATGCCTAAGGTATTGCCAAACAACTGTTAAGCCGCAAGGGATCGATCGTACTAATCACGTGGATGAAGTGAAGGGGATGCCGTGGACATAGCAACGCTGGTCGGACTGGTGGGAGCGATGGGTCTTATTGTCGCTGCCATGGTAATGGGTGGAAGTCTCGGCGTCTTTATAGATGTGCCATCTATCCTGATTGTATTTGGTGGAGCGCTGCTGGTCGCACTGATCAAGTTCACTCTGGGTCAATTTCTTGGTGCCGGTAAAACCGCTGCCAAAGCCTTCATGTTCAAGTCGGTCGATCCGAACGTTCTCATTCAGGAAATTGTTGAGGTCGCAGATGCTGCCCGCAAGGGAGGTCTGTTGTCGCTGGAAGACAAACAGGTATCCAGCCCGTTCATGCAGCGGGGTATGCAGCTGCTGGTAGACGGACATGATCCTGAGGTGGTTAGAACGTTACTCAATAAAGAATTACGCCTGTCCAAGGGGCGGCACGAAAGCAGTATCAAGATATTTGAAGCATTGGGTGATGTCGCACCAGCCATGGGGATGATCGGTACCCTGATCGGTCTGGTGCAGATGCTGGCCAATATGAGTGATCCCAAGGCCATAGGGCCTGCCATGGCTGTTGCCCTGCTGACAACACTGTACGGCGCCTTGCTGGCAAGCGTGATATGTCTTCCCATTGCAGACAAGCTGAAAAATCGCAATGAAGAAGAGGCTGAGTGCGGCGCCATTGTGGTCGATGGCTTGCTGGCTATTCAGGCAGGTCAGAACCCCCGGGTTATCGAACAGATGTTGAAGAACTATCTGCCAGAGTCGAAACGCGGCACAGCGGAAGCGTGATAGGGTGGGGCGCCCATGAGCGATGATGTAGAAGAGTGTAAATGTAAGCCTGGCTTGCCTGCCTGGTTGGCAACCTTTGCCGACCTGATGTCCCTAATGATGTGCTTCTTCGTTCTATTACTGTCCTTCTCCGAAATGGATGTGCTGAAGTACAAGCAGATTGCTGGTTCCATGCGCGCAGCGTTTGGGGTGCAGAATCAACTACAGGTGAAAGATATCCCTAAGGGGACCAGTATCATCGCTCAGGAGTTCAGTCCGGGGCGTCCTGAACCTACTCCGCTCAATGAGGTGCGCCAGTTTACTACGGACCAGACACGCAGCACGCTTGACGTGCAATGTGCTCCTGGTCGTGTGGTGAATCCACCGGAAGAGCAGAATGAGGAAAATAATCCGCAGGCTTCTGCGCAGCAGGATAGTCAGCAGCAATCCCAGGAAGACAGGGAGGCTCAGCAGCAGACGGAGGAGACAGCAATCAATGTCGCCTCAGCGCTGAATGCGGAAATCGCCAAAGGCTCCATAGAGGTTGAGACGCAGGAGCAAAAAATCATCATTCGTGTCAAGGAGCAGGGCTCGTTCGAATCAGGGTCCGCAGCAATGAACTATGCCTTTGTGCCTATCATGGCCAAAATTCGCGATGTGCTGCTTGGTGTGCGTGGGCGTATCTCGATTGAAGGGCATACCGATAACGTGCCTATTCATACTGCGTTGTTCCAGTCCAACTGGGCTCTGTCGACTGCTCGTGCTCTGTCAGTCGCGGAGGAATTGTTTTCCGATGGGCGGCTGGATCAGCGTCGGTTTAGTGTGGTGGGGTATGCGGACACCCATCCGTTGGCGCCCAATAATACATCTGCCAATAGAGCTGCCAACCGTCGGGTGGAAATAGTCATTCATCAAGGTAAAGATCTGCAAAGTGACGAACCGTTGGTTACTCCACCACCAACTACCAATGAGGCTGTTCCTCTGGCTCCTCAGGAAATTTTCTAACAGTAATGGTGATGCAGGTGTTGCGTGGATACCTGTCATGACAGTCTGTGCTTTGTCGAGGTTCGGTGATGGATTTGAAGCAGGTGCTCGATACGCTGGCGGATGGCCAGTGGCATTCCGGAGCAGAGCTGGGTGAGGCGCTGGGTGTAAGTCGGGCGGCAGTGTGGAAGCAGCTGCAAAAGCTTGAAGCGCTTGGGCTCGTTTTACATGCGGTGAAAGGGCGGGGCTACCGTCTGGTACGACCGCTCGAGCTGATCGATGTGCTATGGCTGGACTCGACCCTCAAGAGTAATGCCGTGACGCGCGAGTTGCTTACTTTACATTACTTCCTGAGTCTGGATTCGAGTAACAAGACTGCTCTGGAGCTGACGCGGTGCGAGAGTGGACATGGTCACCTCATTATCGCTGAGCATCAGGCGGCAGGACGTGGGCGCCGCGGGCGAGCCTGGGTCAGTCCTTTTGGAGAAAATATCTATTTTTCTCTTATCTGGTCCTTCCAGTCCGGTCTCGCTGCACTGGAAGGTTTGAGCCTGGCTGTCGGGCTTGCACTGGCGCGGACGCTCAGCAAGGCCGGAGTCAGCGGTGTGGGACTAAAGTGGCCGAACGATGTGTTGATTGAGAATAAAAAAGTCGCTGGCATCTTGCTGGAACTCAGCGGCGAGGCTGGCGGTGTTTGCCAGGTGGTCATTGGTGTGGGCGTGAATGTGGAGATGCAGGATCAGATGGAGCAGATCACGCAGCCCTGGTGCAGTTTGCGGTCTTACTTGCCCGAAGGCTATGGGCGTAATCGCCTGCTGGCTGATCTGCTGCAGGAGCTGGTTGCCGTGCTGCAGGTGTTTCAGCGTGAGGGTTTTGTGGCCGTTAAGCAGGAGTGGATGTCGTTTAGCGTTCATCAGGGGCTGGCGGTGCGCTTGCAGGCGGGAGAGCAGTGCACTGAAGGGGTGATGGTGGGGCTTACGGATACAGGCGGTCTGCGCGTTGCCACTGAACAGGGTGAAGAAGTATTTCATGGTGGTGAGGTGAGTGTTCGTGCGCTTTCCACAAGCTGAAGTAGATGTTGGTAATACACGAATTAAGTGGCGTGTTCGCTATGCGATGAATCGGCTGGGACCGGTCATGTATCGACCCAGTGCCGATTCTGCGGTGGTAATGGAGGAGTTGCAGGCTGATGGTGTACGCGCCCTGGCGTTGTCATCGGTGGGTGCGCCTGCTGCCGTGCAGCAGTGGCAGCAATATGCACAGGAATGCCAGTGGTCACTCTATTTGGCAGCCTCTGAGTCAAGTGCAGCGGGGGTTGTAAACGCCTATCGCGAGCCGGGTCGTCTGGGAGTGGATCGCTGGCTGGCTATGGTTGCGGCGCGCAATGCGTACCCCTCTGATTGTCTGTGTGTTTTCAATGCTGGCAGTGCGCTAACTGTCGATTTTGTTGCAGCAGATGGTCGGCATCTGGGTGGCTACATCGTGCAAGGCTGGGCCATGTTGCAGCAGGCCTTGCTGGGTAATACCCAGCGCATTCATGTGCGAGCAGAAATGATGAGCGATACCTTGCCAGGAGATGATACGGATAGCTGTGTGGGACATGGCCGCCTGCTTATGTGGCAAGGTTTTATCAGGCAAATGATTGTGCAGGCTGAGAGCTATTCGGCGGTGTCGCGCTTTGTGGTTGCGGGTGGCGATGCTGATAAGGTGCTACCCGTGCTGCAGGGGCGGTTGTGTGTGCATTGCCCTGACCTGGTACTCGATGGTCTCGCGATCATGGCGAGGTCGGCAGAATGTTAAGACATGCGTGGCTGGTGCTGATTGTTATTAATCTGGCAGTGGCTTGGTGGGGATGGCAGCGTGAGCAGGAAGAGAGCGCGGGCTTGGGTTTGATGCTGCCTGCCTTGGCTGATCAGAGATTGCTAATGGGGCATGAAATGGCTGCAAGTTCGTTGCAGCAGCGGGCCGAGGAAGCGCAGAAGGCATGTCTTGGTGTCATGCTGGGCAGCGAAGCATTGGCGAAAACGTGGTTGGGATGGCTGCAGTCAAAGGGGGTGGCGGCCACGATGGTTCGTTATGCGGAAGCGGCTTCCCCTGATTATTGGGTGTACCTGGAAACGCGGGATGTGACTCAGCGTCAGTCGTGGCTGGAGAAACTATCTGCTGAGGGGATTGATGCCTATGTTATTGATGCTGGGCAGCTTAAGGGGTTTATCTCTATAGGGCGATTTACGCGTAGATCAGCAGCGGACTACGTTCAGGCTACTGTCAGTGCGCTTGGATTAAGGCCGCTAATCTATTCCATTGATCATGCAAGCGAGCAATGGATGTTGCGTGTTGATAGCACTTATGCTGATACATGGGCAGAGATAATTGCTGGGTTGCCGGCTAAAGATCAGCAGCAAATGCAGTTAAGTAAAATTCTTTGTAATTAGGGTATTGCAAGTATCTGATTCCTTGAGTAATATTCGCACCCGCTACGCAAGTGGTGGTGACTAAGCCGGTATAGCTCAGTAGGTAGAGCAACTGACTTGTAATCAGTAGGTCCCGGGTTCGATTCCTGGTGCCGGCACCATTATCTAAGCGCGGTGGGGTTCCCGAGTGGCCAAAGGGATCAGACTGTAAATCTGACGCGTGAGCTTCGGTGGTTCGAATCCACCCCCCACCACCAGCGCGGGCATCGTATAATGGCTATTACCTCAGCCTTCCAAGCTGATGATGCGGGTTCGATTCCCGCTGCCCGCTCCAGTATGCTCATGTAGCTCAGTTGGTAGAGCACACCCTTGGTAAGGGTGAGGTCGGCAGTTCGAGTCTGCTCATGAGCTCCATTGTTTGACGGTGTAACTCAAAGGTTGGCGTTTTGGTGTGGGAAAGTTCTTGCATCGGGTGGTTTAGATATATACCATACGCGTCCGGCTAAATTGAGTGATGACAGGGCAGTAGTTCCAACGGCAGAACGTCGGTCTCCAAAACCGAATGTTGGGGGTTCGAATCCCTCCTGCCCTGCCAATACTCCAGTCGAATCTCTCCTGCCGAAATGGCACACCCCGTAACAAAAGCACTTGAATAGAGGCGCCTGGATGAGTGGGAAGGCAGAAGTTCAGGAATCCAAGCTGGATGGTCTGAAGTGGGTAGTTGTTGCTGCCCTGGTGGCTGTCGGTGTGGTTGGTAATGCAATGTATTCTGAACAATCCCTGTTATACAGGGTAGTTGCGTTGCTTGTTCTGGCTGCTGTTGCGGCTTTTGTTGCTCTGCAAACTGCAAAGGGGAAGTCTTTCTTTGCGTTGCTAAAAGAGGCTAAGACAGAGGTTCGTAAGGTTGTATGGCCAACTCGCCAGGAAACAACTCAGACTACTTTGATTGTTGTTGCAGTGGTTCTGCTGATGTCTTTGTTGTTATGGGCATTGGATTCATTGCTCAGTTTCTTGGTTTCTTTGGTCATCGGTTAAGGAGGTGGCATGGCTAAGCGTTGGTATGTAGTTCATGCGTACTCTGGATACGAGAAAAACGTGATGCGCACGTTGAAAGATCGTATCAAGCTGAATGACATGGAAGAGCATTTTGGCGATATCTTGGTTCCTACTGAGGAAGTTGTAGAGATTCGCAATGGTGTGAAGCGCAAAAGTGAGCGCAAATTCTATCCTGGCTATGTATTGGTTCAGATGGATATGAACGAGGCTGCTTGGCACTTGGTTAAGGAAACGCCTCGTGTAATGGGTTTTATCGGTGGTACTGCAGACAAGCCTGCTCCTATCAGTGATAAAGAGGCGGCTGCTATCCTGCAGCGTGTGGAATCTGTTGTTGATAAGCCCAAGCCCAAGACTGTATTTGAGCCTGGTGAAGCAGTGCGTGTTATTGATGGTCCGTTTGCTGATTTCAGCGGTGTCGTTGAAGAAGTGAACTACGAGAAAAACCGGCTTCATGTGGCTGTTTTAATTTTTGGACGCTCTACTCCTGTAGAGCTGGAGTTCGGTCAGGTCGAGAAGGCTTGATTGGATTGTGCTAGTAAGCGTTCGCCTCGATTGTATCGGGGCTTTTGCTTACCTGTGAAACGGGGAGCCTTCGGGCGCTATTACCCATTGGAGTGAAACATGGCAAAGAAAATTACAGCTTATATCAAGCTGCAGGTTAAGGCTGGTCAAGCTAACCCTAGCCCACCCGTTGGTCCAGCTCTGGGTCAGCACGGTGTTAACATTATGGAATTCTGTAAGGCGTTCAATGCCAGGACTCAAGGTCTTGAGCTGGGTCTGCCTACACCTGTAGTTATTACCGTTTATGCTGATCGTAGCTTCACCTTCATCACTAAGACTCCTCCTGCTTCAATTCTGTTGAAGAAGGCTGCGGGTCTGAAGAGTGGTTCACCGCGTCCCAATACTCAGAAAGTGGGTAAGGTGAATCGTGCTCAGCTTGAAGAAATTGCCAAGGCAAAAATGCCCGACCTGACTGCAGGCGACATGGATGCTGCTGTGCGTACTATCGCCGGTAGTGCTCGTTCTATGGGCCTGGATGTGGAGGGCGTATAAATGGCAAAGCTGACTAAGCGTGCAAAGCTGATCGCTGAGAAAGTTCAGCCTGGCAAACTGTACAGTGTTGAAGATGCTGTAACTCTGCTGGCAGATCTGTCAAAAGTAAAGTTCACTGAGTCCATTGATGTGGCTGTGAACCTGGGTGTTGATCCACGTAAATCTGATCAGGTTGTTCGTGGTTCCACTGTTCTGCCTAACGGTACTGGTAAAACTGTACGCGTGGCAGTGTTCGCTCAGGGTGCCAATGCTGAAGCCGCTAAGGCTGCAGGTGCTGACGTAGTAGGTTTTGATGATCTGGCTGATGCAGTTAAAGCTGGTAATCTGGACTTTGATGTTGTCATTGCTACTCCAGATGCAATGCGTGTAGTTGGTCAGTTGGGTCAGATTCTTGGTCCTCGTGGCCTGATGCCTAACCCAAAGGTGGGTACTGTTACTCCTGATGTTGCTACCGCGGTTAAAAATGCCAAGGCTGGTCAGGTTCGTTACCGTACCGACAAAAACGGTATCATCCACTGTGGTCTAGGTAAGCTGGGCTTTGAGGCGGGTGCTATCAAGGAAAACCTGGAAGCTCTGGTTGGTGATCTGAAGAAAGCCAAACCTTCTACTTCCAAAGGGGTTTACCTGAAGAAGGTAACCCTGTCTACCACTATGGGACCTGGTCTGGTAGTGGATTTGAGCAGCCTGAACGTATAATTCATGTTGCGATCGAACTTTGGGGTCCCTGGATATGTACTGGGGGCCGTCAAAGACCGCAGGTGAGCCTTGGTTCTTAATGTTGCCTGCGCAGATGGTGTCCCGGCTCAACCTTGTTGAGTCTGACCACCAAAAGTGCCCCTGATTTCAGGGGTGTGGTATGGAAATATCCAGGAGAAAGCCCGTGGCTTTGAAACTTGAAGACAAGAAGGCCATTGTCGCTGAAGTCAGCGAGGTGGCTAAAGGCGCGCTTTCTGCCGTGGTTGCTGATGCCCGTGGTGTGACTGTAGAGCACATGACTGGTCTGCGTAAGCAAGCGCGTGAGAATGGAGTTTACGTTCGTGTTGTACGTAACACTCTGGCTCGTCGCGCAATGGAAGGTACCCAATTTGAATGCCTGAACGAGGTTTTCAAGGGGCCAACCCTTATTGCTTTCTCAAATGAGCATCCAGGCGCTGGCGCTCGTCTGTTCAAAGAGTTTGCGAAAGGTAATGACAAGTTTGAGGTAAAGGGTCTGGCTTACGAAGGTAAGTTCATGACTGCAGCTCAGATTGACATCCTGGCAACTCTGCCAACCTACGACGAAGCTGTTGCACAGCTGATGAGCGTAATCCAAGGTGCAACCAGCAAGCTGGCACGTACTTTGGCTGCGATTCGCGACCAGAAAGAAGGCCAAGCCGCTTAATCCTTGTAGGGATAAGTTGCTTAAAGTATCGATTAATCATTTCTGTTTGGCAGAAATGTTATACGTTTAGGAAAGATTCAAAATGTCCGCTATTTCTAAAGAAGATATCATCAACGCAGTTGCCGAAATGTCTGTAATGGACGTTGTAGAACTGATCAAGATGATGGAAGAGAAGTTCGGTGTTACCGCTGCTGCTGCTGTAGCTGCTGGTCCTGCTGCCGCTGCTGAAGCTGTAGAAGAGAAAACCGAATTCGACGTGATCCTGGCTTCTGCTGGCGAAAAGAAAGTTAACGTTATCAAAGTGGTTCGTGCTGCTACCGGTCTGGGCCTGAAAGAAGCCAAAGACATGGTTGATGGTGCTCCTTCTACTCTGAAAGAAGGCATCAGCAAAGACGAAGCTGAAAAGCTGAAGAAAGAGCTGGAAGAAGCTGGCGCCACTGTAGAGATCAAGTAATTTTATTCTTATGGCATTTTCTATTGCCTGACGATACTATTACTAGTTGGGGCTGGTGGCCATCGCCACCGGCCTTTTCTCGCTTAAAATGCAGCCCATGTGGAGCGGCTATCCAAGCTCATTTTCTCAGACAGTCAGTCCGGCCAGAAAAAAGAGATGGCGGTGGCTGTTATTGTCTTTTGAGTCAGGTGCACAAGCTGGGGAACGCTGATGGCTTACTCGTATACTGAAAGAAAACGTATCCGTAAGGATTTCGGGAAACTGCCCCCCGTGATGGATGTGCCATATTTGTTGGCAATCCAAATAGATTCATATCGGAAGTTCCTGCAAACCGGTGTGGCACTGGCTCATCGCAAGGACATTGGCCTCCACGCTGCGTTTAAGTCTGTCTTCCCGATACAGTCCTATTCTGGCAACGCATCGCTGGAATATGTCAGTTATCGCCTGGGTGAACCTGTATTTGACGTCAAGGAATGTCAACTGCGTGGTTTGACCTTCGCTGCACCGCTGCGGGTGAAAGTCCGTCTGGTGATCTTTGATAAAGAGTCACCCAATAAAGCGGTCAAGGATATCAAAGAGCAAGAAGTCTACATGGGTGAAATCCCATTGATGACTGATAACGGTACCTTCGTTGTCAACGGTACCGAGCGTGTAATTGTGTCGCAATTGCACCGTTCTCCTGGTGTGTTTTTCGATCATGATCGTGGTAAGACTCACTCATCAGGCAAGTTGCTTTATTCCGCTCGTATTATTCCTTATCGTGGCTCATGGCTGGATTTCGAATACGATCCCAAAGATTGTGTCTTTGTTCGTATCGATCGTCGTCGCAAACTGCCTGCTACGATTCTGCTACGTGCTCTGGGCTACTCTTCAGAAGAAATTCTGGAGATGTTCTTTGATACCACAACCTTCCGTCTGAGTGCCGATGGCGTGACGATGGAGCTGGTGGCTTCCCGCCTGCGTGGTGAGACACTGAGCTTTGATGTCAAAGATGCATCAGGTAACGTCATTGTAGAGCAGGGGCGTCGTATTACTGCTCGTCATATTCGTCAGCTGGAGAAAACCGGGCTGGACGAATTGGAAGTGCCTATTGAGTATCTGCTGGGCAAGATTTCCGCACGTGATATTTTTGATCCGAGTACTGGTGAACTGATTGCTGAGTGCAACAGTGAAATTACACTGGAACTGCTGGAAAAAATGCTCAATGCTGGCATCGACCGTATCAATGCGTTGTATACCAACGACATCGATTGTGGTCCTTTCATTTCAGATACCTTGGCTATTGATCCGACTCGTAACCAGCTGGAAGCGTTGGTCGAAATCTATCGCATGATGCGTCCTGGTGAGCCGCCTACCCGTGAGGCTGCCGAGACGCTGTTCAATAATTTGTTCTTCGCTCCTGAACGCTACGACTTCTCTGCTGTAGGTCGTATGAAGTTCAACCGCCGTATCAATCGTCTGGATGAGAGCGGTCAGGCCATAGAAACTGGTCCTGGTATCCTCAGTAATGAAGACATCACCGACGTACTGACCACGTTGATCGATATTCGCAACGGTAAGGGCGTGGTGGACGACATCGATCATCTGGGGAACCGCCGTATTCGCTCCGTTGGCGAGATGGCTGAGAACCAGTTCCGTGTTGGTCTGGTGCGTGTTGAGCGTGCAGTTCGTGAGCGTTTGGCATTGGCCGAGTCCGATGGTCTGATGCCGCAGGATCTGATCAATGCCAAGCCAGTTGCGGCAGCGATCAAGGAGTTCTTTGGTTCCAGTCAGCTGTCCCAGTTTATGGACCAGAACAACCCTCTGTCTGAAGTGACGCACAAACGTCGTGTTTCAGCATTGGGCCCAGGCGGTCTGACTCGTGAGCGTGCGGGTTTTGAAGTTCGTGACGTGCATCCGACCCACTATGGTCGCGTATGTCCTATTGAAACGCCTGAAGGTCCGAACATCGGTCTTATCAACTCACTGGCAACCTACGCCCGTACTAACCGTTATGGTTTCCTTGAGAGCCCGTACCGTAAAGTTGTTGATGGCACAGTAACTGAAGAAATCGCCTACCTGTCAGCGATTGAAGAGAGCCAATACGTTATCGCTCAGGCTTCTGCCAAGGTGAACGATGATGGCGCTCTGGTTGATGAGCTGGTTCAGGTTCGTCATCTTAACGAATTTACTGTCATGCCACCTGAGCGCGTCGACTACATGGACGTTTCACCACGTCAGGTTGTGTCTGTCGCAGCTTCATTGATCCCTTTCCTTGAGCACGACGATGCTAACCGTGCCTTGATGGGTTCGAACATGCAGCGTCAGGCTGTACCTACCCTGCGTGCAGACAAGCCGCTGGTTGGTACTGGTATGGAGCGTTATGTCGCACGTGATTCCGGCGTATGTATCGTTGCCAAGCGCGGCGGTGTGATTGAGCGTGTTGATGCCAAGCGTATCGTAGTGCGTGTCAATGAAGATGAGATCATTCCTGGTGAAGCAGGGGTTGATATCTATACGCTGACCAAGTACGTGCGCTCTAACCAGAACACTTGCATCAACCAACGTCCTATTGTGAACGAAGGTGATGTCGTTGAGCGCAAGGATATTCTCGCTGATGGTCCGTCGGTCGATTTGGGTGAACTGGCTCTGGGTCAGAACATGCGTATCGCCTTCATGCCATGGAACGGATACAACTACGAGGATTCCATCCTCATTTCCGAGCGAGTCGTACAGGAAGATCGCTTTACCACTATCCACATTCAGGAACTGACCTGTGTGGCCCGTGATACCAAGCTTGGCCCGGAGGAAATTACTTCCGATATCCCCAACGTGGGTGAGTCTGCATTGGCCAAGCTGGATGACTCGGGTGTGGTATACATCGGTGCTGAAGTAGGTCCTGGCGATATTCTGGTTGGTAAGGTAACGCCCAAAGGCGAAACTCAGCTGACTCCGGAAGAAAAGCTGTTGCGTGCCATCTTTGGTGAGAAAGCATCTGACGTTAAAGATACATCCCTGCGAGTGAAAACTGGCACCTATGGGAAGGTCATCGACGTTCAGGTGTTCACCCGTGATGGAGTACAGAAGGATCAGCGTGCTCTGGAAATTGAGCAGATGCAGCTTGACGAGATCCGTAAGGACCTGAATGAAGAATTCCGTATCGTTGAGCGTGCAACATTCGAGCGTCTGGCCCAGGCTCTTTCTGGTAAGACGGCCGATGGTGGTCCAGGGCTGATCAAAGGTCAGACTATCAGCGATGATTATCTGGCTTCATTGCCTCATGGCGATTGGTTCAAAATTCGTGTAGCTGATGAAGAGTCCATTGAGCTGTTGGAAAAAGCCCAGCAGTATCTGAAGGAGTTCCGTCAGAAGCAGGAAGACAAGTTTGAAGACAAGAAGAAGAAGCTGCAGCAAGGTGATGACCTGGCTCCAGGTGTTCTGAAAATTGTCAAAGTGTATGTTGCTACCAAGCGTCGCGTTCAGCCCGGTGACAAGATGGCCGGTCGTCACGGTAACAAAGGGGTTATCTCCATCATCATGCCGGTGGAGGATATGCCCTATGATGCTGAAGGCAATCCGGTTGACATCGTGTTGAACCCATTGGGCGTTCCTTCCCGTATGAACGTTGGTCAGGTGCTGGAGACTCACTTGGGCGCTGCTGCTCGTGGTCTGGGGCACAAGATCAACGGCATGCTGGAAGCTGAGCGTGAGCGTGTAGAGAAAGTAGCTGAACTGCGTTCTTTCCTTCAGGAAGTCTATAACGCTCCAATAGGTAATCTGGTTTCTGCCAGTCAGGAAGATCTGAACTCTCTGAGTGATGACGAGATTCTTGAGCTATCTGCCAACCTGCGTAAAGGTGTGCCAATGGCAACGCCTGTGTTCGATGGTGCCAAAGAGGCTGAAATCAAACACATGCTGCGCTTGGCTGGTATCGATGATAGCGGTCAGATCAACCTGTTCGACGGTCGTACCGGCGAGCGTTTTGATCGTCCGGTCACAGTCGGCTACATGTACATGTTGAAGCTGAACCACCTGGTTGATGACAAGATGCACGCTCGTTCCACAGGCTCTTACAGTCTGGTTACCCAGCAACCACTGGGTGGTAAGGCACAGTTCGGTGGTCAGCGTTTCGGTGAGATGGAAGTGTGGGCCCTGGAAGCATACGGTGCTGCCTACACCCTTCAGGAAATGCTCACTGTTAAATCCGACGACGTGAATGGTCGTACCAAGATGTACAAAAACATCGTGGACGGTGACCACCGTATGGAGGCCGGCATGCCGGAGTCCTTCAACGTGTTGGTCAAGGAGATTCGCTCGTTGGGTATCGACATCGAGCTCGAGACCGAGTGATTTTCCTGACCAGGTGACAGGATTAGCGGGGGGCCTAACAAGGCTCCCCACGACGAAGTTCCCCAGGGGTACGGCCAATGAAAGATTTGCTGAATCTGTTAAAGAATCAGGCCCAACACCAAGAATTTGACTCTATCCGGATTGGCCTGGCTTCTCCGGATATGATTCGTTCCTGGTCGTTCGGTGAGGTAAAGAAGCCGGAGACCATCAACTATCGTACGTTCAAGCCTGAGCGTGATGGTCTCTTCTGCGCCAAGATTTTTGGTCCTATCAAGGACTATGAGTGCCTGTGCGGTAAGTACAAGCGCCTCAAGCATCGTGGTGTGATCTGCGAAAAGTGCGGTGTTGAAGTTGCTCTGGCCAAGGTTCGCCGTGAGCGTATGGGCCATATCGAGCTGGCTTCTCCAACTGCGCACATCTGGTTCCTGAAGTCCCTGCCAAGCCGTATCGGCTTGCTGCTGGACATGACGCTGCGTGACATTGAGCGCGTGCTGTACTTCGAGTCCTTTGTGGTTATCGATCCCGGTATGACTGACCTTGAAAAAGGCCAGCTGCTGAGTGATGAAGAATACTACGAAATGCTCGAAGAGCATGGCGATGAGTTTGATGCCAAGATGGGCGCCGAAGCTATTCAGGGCTTGCTGCGTGATCTGGATCTTGAGCTGGAAATTCAGCAATTGCGTGAAGAAATTCCGCAGACCAACTCTGAGACCAAGATCAAGAAGTTGTCCAAGCGTTTGAAGCTGATGGAGGCATTTGTTGCTTCCGGCAACAAGCCTGAGTGGATGATTTTGACTGTGCTGCCAGTTCTGCCGCCTGATTTGCGTCCATTGGTGCCGCTGGACGGTGGCCGGTTCGCTACGTCGGACCTTAATGACCTGTATCGCCGTGTGATCAACCGAAACAACCGTCTGAAGCGTCTGCTTGAGCTGGCTGCGCCCGATATTATCGTGCGTAACGAGAAGCGTATGCTGCAGGAGTCAGTTGATGCACTGCTCGACAATGGTCGTCGTGGTCGTGCCATTACGGGTTCGAACAAGCGTCCGCTGAAATCTCTGGCTGACATGATCAAAGGTAAACAGGGTCGTTTCCGTCAGAACCTGCTGGGTAAGCGTGTCGATTACTCCGGTCGTTCCGTTATCACTGTGGGCCCGACCCTGCGTCTGCATCAGTGCGGTCTGCCGAAGAAAATGGCACTGGAGCTGTTCAAGCCTTTTATCTTCCAGAAGCTGGAAGCTCGTGGGCTGGCAACAACCATCAAAGCTGCCAAGAAAATGGTAGAGCGCGAAGAAGGCTTCGTCTGGGATATCCTCGAGGAAGTCATCCGCGAACATCCTGTGCTGCTTAACCGTGCACCTACGTTGCACCGTTTGGGTATTCAGGCATTTGAGCCAGTTCTTATCGAAGGTAAGGCTATTCAGTTGCACCCTCTGGTCTGTGCGGCTTATAACGCTGACTTCGACGGTGACCAGATGGCTGTTCACGTACCGCTGACACTGGAAGCCCAGCTGGAAGCGCGTGCGTTGATGATGTCAACCAATAACGTGCTGTCGCCTGCCAACGGTGAGCCTATCATCGTTCCTTCTCAGGACGTGGTATTGGGTCTGTATTACATGAGTCGCGAGCGTGTAAATGCCCGTGGCGAAGGTCGCATCTTTGCTGACCTTAAAGAAGTTCACAAGGCTTACAACACCTTTGCTGAAGATGGAGCGCGCGCCGTACATCTCCAAGCCAAGATCAAAGTCCGTATCCACGAAGTCATTCGTGATATTCACGGCGGTGTGGAAGAGCGTACACGTATCGCTGACACCACTGTTGGCCGTGCACTGCTGTTTGATATCGTGCCCAAGGGCTTGCCATTTGATCTGATCAACCAGGCGATGAAGAAGAAATCGATCTCTCGCCTGCTGAACGAGTCATATCGTCGTGTTGGTCTGAAAGATACCGTTATCTTTGCTGACCAGCTGATGTATATGGGCTTCAGCTTTGCTGCACGCTCAGGTTCTTCGGTCGGTGTTAACGATTTCGTTATTCCTGATGCCAAGGTCGCGATCATTGATCGTGCTGAGGGTGAGGTCAAGGAAATCGAACAGCAGTTCCGCGATGGTCTGGTAACGGCTGGTGAGAAGTACAACAAGGTTATCGACTTGTGGTCGAAGGCTAACGATGAAATTGCCAAAGCGATGATGGCTACTCTCGGTCGTGAGAAAGTGCTTGATCGCGACGGTAACGAAGTAGATCAGGAGTCCTTTAACTCCGTATACATGATGGCCGACTCCGGTGCTCGTGGTTCTGCAGCACAGATGCGTCAGCTGGGTGGTATGCGTGGTCTGATGGCCAAACCTGATGGCTCCATCATCGAGACACCTATTACCGCGAACTTCCGTGAGGGCTTGAGTGTACTTCAGTACTTCATCTCTACTCACGGCGCTCGTAAAGGTCTGGCCGATACCGCATTGAAAACAGCCAACTCCGGTTACCTGACTCGCCGTCTGGTGGATGTAGCACAGGATCTGGTTGTAGTCGAAGACGACTGCGGAACGGAAGAAGGCCTGATCATGACCCCGGTTATCGAGGGTGGTGATATTGTTGTGCCTCTGGGTGCGCGCGTGCTGGGCCGAGTGGTTGCTCATGACGTATTGGATCCTGCCAGTCAGGATGTGCTGATCAGTCGTGGTACGCTGATCGATGAGGCTTGGGTTGAGCGTCTGGAGAAAGACGAAAACCTGTCTTCTGTCGACGAGATTATCGTTCGTACACCTATCAGCTGCGATACCCGCTATGGTATCTGTGCTAAGTGCTATGGTCGTGACCTTGGTCGCGGTCATCTGGTGAATGCCGGTGAGTCTGTCGGTGTCATCGCTGCTCAGTCCATCGGTGAGCCCGGTACTCAGCTGACCATGCGTACGTTCCACATCGGTGGTGCGGCATCGCGAGCGGCAGCAGTCGACAACATCCAGGTCAAGAATGGTGGTGAGATCCGCCTGCACAACATGAAGTCGGTAAAACGTGACGACGGCGTATTGGTTGTTGTTTCTCGTTCTTCCGAGTTGGGTGTTACGGATGAGCATGGCCGTGAGCGTGAACGCTATAAGCTTCCTTATGGCGCACTGGTAAAAGTGGCTGATGGTCAGCGTGTTGAGCCAGGTGATGTGGTTGCCAACTGGGACCCGCACACTCACCCGATCATTGCCGAGGTCGCTGGCCAGATCGAGTTCGTGGGTCTGGACGATGGTATTACTGTCAAGCGTCAGACCGACGAGCTGACTGGTCTTTCCAGTGTTGAAGTGTTGGAACCTAAAGACCGTCCAGCTGCAGGTAAGGATATTCGTCCCATGATCCGCCTGGTGGATGCAGGTGGTAACGAGCTGACGCTGTCCTCTGGAGCTCCAGCGCAATACTTGCTGCCAGCCAAGGCTGTGTTGAACATCAACAACGGTTCTACCATCAAAGCGGGTGAGGTTGTAGCGCGTATTCCTCAGGAGTCGTCCGGTAACAAGGACATCACCGGTGGTCTGCCGCGTGTTGCTGACCTGTTTGAAGCACGTCGACCCAAAGAGCCTGCCATTCTGGCGGAAGTATCTGGCGTGGTGACCTTCGGTAAAGAAACCAAAGGTAAGAAGCGCTTGGTGATTACGCCGGCTGAGAGCGAGCCTTTCGAGCTGCTGATTCCAAAATGGCGTCAACTGAACGTGTTCGAAGGCGAACACGTTGAGCGCGGTGAAGTCATCGCTGATGGTCCGTCCAATCCTCACGATATCCTGCGTATTCTGGGTGTTGGTGAACTGGCGAAATACATCGTCAATGAAATTCAGGACGTTTACCGACTGCAAGGCGTTGTGATCAACGACAAGCACATCGAAGTTATCGTTCGTCAGATGCTGCGTAAGGTAGATATCACTGATGCGGGTGATACCAATCTGATCAAAGGTGATCAGGTGGAGTACACCCAGATGCTGGAGGCTAATGAAAAGGCCGCCACTGAAGGGCGTTTCCCTGCTAAGTACGAGCGTGTTCTGCTGGGTATCACCAAGGCGTCCCTGGCTACCGAATCGTTCATCTCTGCAGCCTCCTTCCAGGAGACTACACGAGTACTGACCGAAGCAGCTGTCACTGGTAAGAGTGATCATCTGCGTGGTCTGAAGGAGAACGTGGTAGTAGGTCGTTTGATTCCTGCCGGTACTGGTCTGGCCTATCACAATGAGCGCAAGCGTAAGCGTGCTAAAGCTCAAATGGCTCCAGCGGCCAGCCAGGGCCCAACCGCAGAAGAAATTAGTCAGGCTCTGAGCGAAGCGCTGAAACAGCATCAGCTTGAGTCCTGAGCCAGAAAAAGTTGAAGGTCAGGGTGCGCCCTTTATTGTGCGTATCTTGACCTTTTGACTAAGGGTGATTAAAATTTCGCCCCCTCGATGACAGGCTTTTGCCTGTCATTTTATTGAGTGTCTGTAACATAAATTACAGACGAATGACGCCAAACTTGGAGTTTGCTGAATGGCAACTATTAACCAACTGGTGCGTAAACCCCGTAAGCGCGTTGTGGACAAAAGCGACGTTCCTGCTCTGCAGGGCTGCCCGCAACGCCGTGGTGTATGTACCCGCGTTTATACCACCACCCCGAAGAAGCCTAACTCGGCTCTGCGTAAGGTGTGCCGTGTTCGTTTGACCAACGGCTTCGAAGTGACTTCCTACATCGGTGGTGAAGGCCACAACCTGCAGGAGCACTCGGTAGTACTGATCCGTGGCGGTCGTGTAAAAGACTTGCCAGGTGTGCGTTACCACACTGTTCGCGGTGCACTGGATACTTCTGGTGTTAACAACCGTAAACAGGGTCGTTCCAAGTACGGTACCAAGCGTCCTAAGTCTTAATTGCTTAGCACGGTAGTGGCACTCTCTGCCACGGGACTGTAACAGAACATCTTTATATTCCTTTGCCTTGTTGCAAAGGGTGATTACTGGATAAGAGTAAGGTCAGGCCAAAGTTGGTCCTGAGCTCCCCTGAAGAAGGACTTATCATGCCAAGAAGACGCGTAGCGGCTAAACGTGAAGCGCTGCCGGATCCCAAGTTCGGAAGCCTGACATTGGCCAAATTTATCAACCACTTGATGATCAGTGGTAAGAAATCTGTAGCAGAGCGTATTGTTTACGGCGCTCTGAATCGTATCGGTGAGCGTACCGGTAACGATGCTTTGGAAACCTTCACCAAAGCCCTTGAATCGATCCAGCCTCTGGTTGAGGTTAAATCACGCCGCGTAGGTGGTGCTACCTATCAGGTTCCGGTTGAAGTGCGTCCTAATCGTCGTGCGGCCCTGGCCATGCGTTGGTTGGTAGATGCTGCCCGTAACCGCAGCGACAAGTCTATGGCCATGCGTCTTGCCAACGAAATCTTAGATGCTGCTGATGGTAAAGGTGCAGCGGTTAAGAAGCGTGAAGACGTGCACCGTATGGCAGAAGCCAACAAAGCCTTCTCTCACTACCGCTTCTAATCAGCAGAGGACTGAGCCGTGGCACGTAAAACCCCCATTAAGCGTTACCGTAACATCGGTATCTGCGCCCACGTGGACGCGGGTAAAACCACGACTACCGAACGCGTTCTGTTCTACACAGGTGTCTCTCACAAGATCGGTGAGGTACATGATGGCGCTGCGACCATGGACTGGATGGAGCAGGAACAGGAGCGTGGTATCACCATCACTTCTGCTGCTACCACCTGTTTCTGGAAGGGCATGAACCAGCAGTTCGATGAACACCGTATCAACATCATCGATACCCCCGGACACGTTGACTTCACTATCGAAGTAGAACGTTCTCTGCGTGTATTGGATGGTGCTGTAGTTGTACTGTGTGCATCTTCTGGTGTTCAGCCTCAGACTGAAACTGTATGGCGTCAGGCTAACAAGTACGAAGTTCCCCGTATGGTGTTCGTCAACAAGATGGACCGTGCTGGTGCAAACTTCTACAACGTTGTTGCGCAGATGAAAGCTCGTCTGGGTACTACTCCAGTACCTATCCAGATCCCAATCGGTGCTGAAGACAGCTTCAAAGGTGTCGTCGACCTGCTTCGCATGAAAGCTATCATGTGGAATGAGGCCGATCAGGGCATGACTTACGAGCTGGAAGATATTCCTGCTGAGCTGCAAGACAAAGCTGAAGAGCTGCGTGAGCACATGGTCGAAGCTGCCGCTGAAGCCACCGAAGAGCTGATGAACAAGTACCTGGAAGAAGGCGAACTGACCATTGAGGAAATCAAGGCCGGTCTGCGTGCTCGTACTCTGAGCAACGAAATTGTTCTGACCATCTGTGGTTCTGCATTCAAGAACAAAGGTGTTCAGGCAATGCTGGATTGCGTGGTCGAGTATCTGCCTTCTCCGATCGACATTCCTCCAGTGGAAGGTACTCTGGAAGATGGCGAGACCAAGGCTACCCGTGAAGCTGACGACAATGCTCCTTTCTCTGCACTGGCGTTCAAAATTGCGACCGACCCCTTCGTTGGTACTCTGACATTTGTCCGTGTTTACTCAGGTCACATCAACTCCGGTGATCAGGTAATCAACTCGGTCAAGCTGAAGAAAGAGCGCATCGGCCGTATGGTTCAGATGCACGCTAACACCCGTGAAGAAATCAAAGAAGTACTGGCTGGTGACATCGGTGCCCTGATCGGCATGAAAGATGTAACTACCGGAGATACTCTTTGCGACCTCAATAACGTCATCGTTCTTGAGCGTATGGAGTTCCCCGAGCCTGTTATTTCCGTAGCCGTGGAGCCAAAGTCCAAGGCAGACCAGGAGAAGATGGGTGTTGCCCTAGGCAAGCTGGCTCAGGAAGATCCGTCATTCCGTGTGGAAACTGACGAAGAGTCTGGTCAGACCATCATCTCTGGTATGGGTGAGCTTCACCTGGACATTATCGTTGACCGTATGCGTCGCGAGTTCAAAGTTGAAGCGAACATCGGTAAGCCACAGGTAGCTTACCGTGAGAAAATCCGCTCAGCGGTCAACGCAAACCACAAGTTTGTGCGTCAGTCCGGTGGTCGCGGTCAGTATGGTCACGTTGTTATCGAGTTCATGCCTTCTGATGAAGAAGGTCTGGAATTCATCAACGAAGTCGTGGGTGGTGCGATTCCTAAGGAATACATCCCTGCCATTCAGAAGGGCGTTGAAGAGCAGATGAAGAACGGTGTTATCGCCGGCTATCCTCTGATCGGTCTCAAGGCTCGCCTGTATGACGGTTCCTTCCACGAGGTTGACTCTAACGAAATGGCGTTCAAGATTGCCGCTTCTCAGGCTCTGAAAGAGTATGCGAAGAAGGCTAATCCTTGCCTGCTCGAACCTATGATGCAGGTGGAAGTTGTAACGCCTGAAGACTACATGGGCGACGTAATGGGTGACCTGAACCGTCGTCGTGGTCTGATCCAAGGTATGGACGACACCGTTTCTGGCAAAGTCATCCGTGCTGAAGTACCATTGGGCGAAATGTTCGGTTACGCAACCGATCTGCGCTCAGCTACTCAGGGTCGTGCGACTTACTCCATGGAATTCGCACGCTATGCTGAAGCACCCAACAATATCGCTGAAGCAGTTATCAAACAGTCTTAATGACCTCGTTACGTAAGTAGGTGTAAGAATGGCTAAAGAAAAATTTGAACGGAGTAAACCCCACGTTAACGTAGGTACCATCGGCCACGTTGACCATGGTAAAACTACTCTGACCGCTGCACTGACCAAAGTGTGTGCTGAAACTTGGGGTGGATCTGTTAAAGCGTTTGATCAGATCGACGCTGCACCTGAAGAGCGTGCTCGTGGTATCACCATTTCTACTGCTCACGTAGAGTACCAGTCAACTGTACGTCACTACGCTCACGTTGACTGCCCAGGACACGCTGACTACGTTAAGAACATGATCACTGGTGCTGCTCAGATGGACGGCGCTATCCTGGTTTGCTCCGCTGCTGACGGCCCCATGCCTCAGACTCGTGAGCACATCCTGCTGTCTCGTCAGGTAGGTGTTCCTTACATCGTTGTGTTCCTGAACAAAGCCGACATGGTCGACGATGCTGAGCTGCTGGAACTGGTTGAAATGGAAGTGCGTGATCTGCTGAGCACTTACGACTTCCCAGGTGACGACACTCCTATCGTTATCGGTTCAGCTCTGATGGCTCTGAACGGCCAAGACGACAACGAAATGGGCGTTACCGCTGTTCGTAAGCTGGTTGAGACTCTGGATTCTTACATCCCTGAGCCTGAGCGTGCTATCGACAAGCCCTTCCTGATGCCTATCGAAGACGTATTCTCTATCTCTGGCCGTGGTACTGTAGTAACTGGTCGTGTAGAGAGCGGTATCTGCCGCGTTGGTGAAGAAGTCGAGATCGTTGGTATTCACGCTACCACCAAAACCACCGTTACTGGTGTTGAAATGTTCCGTAAGCTGCTGGACGAAGGTCGTGCAGGCGAGAACATCGGTGCTCTGCTGCGTGGTACCAAGCGTGACGACGTAGAGCGTGGTCAGGTTCTGGCTAAGCCAGGCGCGATCAAGCCTCACACCAAGTTCGAGTCAGAAGTTTACGTTCTGAGCAAAGAAGAAGGTGGTCGTCATACCCCATTCTTCAAAGGCTACCGTCCTCAGTTCTACTTCCGTACTACTGACGTGACTGGTTCTTGCGAACTGCCAGAAGGTGTTGAAATGGTTATGCCAGGCGACAACGTTGCTCTGAGCGTAACTCTGATCAACCCAATCGCTATGGACGAAGGTCTGCGCTTCGCTATCCGTGAAGGCGGCCGTACCGTAGGTGCTGGTGTTGTTGCTAAGATCATCGAGTAATACTCGCTGCTCTTAAAGAAAAAGGCTCCTTCGGGAGCCTTTTTTGTTGGTTAGCATTAAGAGATGAATGAGCGGTTGTTTGCGAACGTGGCGATTGCTTTGTTCATGAATAAAAGTAGCTTGGAGCTTGGAGCTTGGAGCTTGGAGCTTGGAGCTTGGAGCTTGGAGCTTGGAGCTTGGAGCTTGGAGCTTGGAGCTTGGGGAGGGGGTGAGGCATCCTTGCCTCGTTTGTTAGTGCTTAGCGGCCGTTGCGGCGCTTTCGTAAGGTAAGCCGGCTATCTTTTTCTCTTGCTGCGATATTGGCCAGGATGGCATCCATCTCTGATTTCTCAGCTTCTATTCTGGCCAGTCGTTCGCTCTCGCGAGCTTCACGCTCTTTGGCTAACGCTTCCCTTATACGTTTTTCTTTGACTGAAGAGCGTGCTCGACCTGTTGGTAGAGTGTCCCCCGTCGTAGGAGAGGAAGAGGTTGCTGTGGTCGCAGGTGCAGCTTTTTTTAACGTGGTCAGAACGGAGCTGTCCAGTCCATCATTGAGGCTACTCCGGTCGATAATAGCGTCCTGTTTGGCGCGGCTGACCGTAGCGGTGGCGGCTGCCTTCTTGCTACCACGTTTTGGGCTGGATTGCTGAACTCGCAATGCCGCAATGGTCGCTGCCAGATTCGAGTTGCGCAGCACCTGTGCCTTATCCTCTGCGGCCATTTCCGGCTCGACAGATGGTGACGGGGCGTTCTGCTCGTCGGCAATAGCCAGCAGTTGCTGTGCAATATTCAGCACTGCTGATGCTCTGGCCTGATCGGGTAGTTGTGCTGCAGTCTGTGCCAGCAGATCGGCTAAAGAACCGCTCAGCTGCGGATGTTCAGCGTTCTGAGTTTCAACTAGAGCCGTATCGTCATGGGTGGTCTCAGCAGTGGCTTCAATCGCAGCTTGGGAAGAAGGAGTGACCACCTCCGTGCATGGGGCGCGACTATCTTCAGCATCAGAATCATCTACGACGGACGAAGCAATAGGTGCTGTACGGTTCTGCATGCTGGCGCGGGCTGCCAGAATTTCTTCCTGCAATTCCAGCTGAGCAGCAGGAATGACCACTTTGGCAGTAGAGAATTTATAGCCTTTCAGCGAGCGTGCACGAGACTCAATGGTGTAATACAGCTCAAGTTCCTGCTGCTCCTCACGGGTTTCAGCAAAGTCGATTTCCTCGACTTCGAAGCTGACTTCTCCGTGCGCACGAATATCCTCATACAGAGGAAAATCCATCCCTGCTTCAGCGGCTTTCACATACTCCTGCCAACGGGAATAGATGTCCCCTTTGGTAGAGCCAATGTAGGTCTGTTGTGTCTTGGTATTGGTAATCTTGAAGATTATCACGTGGACAACCTTTCAGTGGTGCGGTGAATTTGTCATGAGTCTGCTCCTGTGGCCGAAACCGGGCGCGCAAAGACCCTGGACGAACTGTCACTATCCATTATAGGAGAGGTGAAAGCAGTTATCCGCAGGAGGAGACTCTAGGGTAGGGGCGCCATTATACAGGCATGGGCAGATGATGAAAGAATTGACATTTTGAACTCATGCATCTTTGAGAGGGGGTAACAGTGTGAAACAGTCTGAGCTGAGCGGAAATGCCTGATTTTACTAGCCTGTGCCATACTCCCTCTTGCACATTCGGTTGTCAGCGAATGTGCCACTTTGCTCTCAATCTCAACCCATCTTTCAGGCAGGTAGCTTACCTGCCTTATTTTTTATCACGTCAAGCGCTGTCGTCATCTCATCTCACTGTTGCTACTGGTCCGGTTTTTGGTCTGGCGGCGGTTAACAGGTCATATAGCTAATGGCTCTAAGTTAGAGCAAAGCAGTTTAGCGCTCTCGGTGAATATTATTGACATCAAACAGGTGGAATATAGACTACCTGCCTATTACTTTACGCGCTGATTTGTACTTCGGCTTGCGGGCGCGTTAGTAAGGCTCTTGAGAGCCTTGCTAAGAAATACGCTAAAAGAAGGGTTTAGGCCGTTATTCCCGCCTTTGATCCGTTCTGTTAGCTCAGGATGGTTGCCTGCCAACCATCGCTATCCGCAAGTCATATTTGGATATGCGATGATCTCTCTAAAGCATCTAGTTAAAACTTACCATGGTCATGGTGCGCCTGTTCACGCGGTTCGTGATGTCAGCCTCGACGTGGCTGAAGGGCGTATATTCGGGGTGATTGGTGCCAGCGGCGCCGGCAAATCAACCCTGATCCGCTGTGTCAATTTGTTGGAGCGTCCCGATGCCGGTGAGGTTTGGGTCAATGGGCGAGACCTGCTGACCTTGACCGATGCGGAACTGCGTCAGGCTCGGCGCCAGATTGGTATGATCTTTCAGCACTTTAACCTGCTGTCCACTCGTAGCGTCTTTGACAATGTGGCGCTGCCATTGGAGCTGGCAGGCTTGAGTCGCAGTGACATTGCTGCCCGTGTCCAGCCTCTGCTTGCTCTGACCGGCCTTGAGGCGCGAGCCGATCATTACCCTGCCCAGTTATCTGGCGGCCAAAAGCAGCGTGTCGCTATCGCTCGTGCTTTGGCCAGTGAGCCCAAAGTCTTACTGTGTGATGAAGCTACCTCTGCACTTGATCCTGAAACCACGCGCTCAATTTTGGCTTTGCTACGAGATATCAACGAAAAGCTGGGGTTGACCATCCTGTTGATCACTCACGAGATGGATGTAATCAAGACCCTCTGCGACGAAGTCGCACTGATGGAAGATGGTGCAGTCGTCGAACGTGGACCGGTGCAGGCTTTCTTCGCCCGACCCCAATCAGCTACTGCCAAACGTTTTGTGCAGGCTGCTCTTGAGCGGCCACTGCCAGAAATCATCCTGAGCCGGTTGCAGAGTGTACCTGCTGCAGGGCTCGATCCACTGGTACGCATCACCTATGTGGGTGGGCAGGTTGATGCGCCGGTGCTGTCTCATCTGAGCCGCGAGTTTGGTGTGGACGTCAATATTCTCTCTTCGCAGATCGAACTGATTCAGCACCAGCCGCTGGGTTTTATGGTGGCGCAGGTAGAAGCGCAGGATCAGCCTGCGGCCGAGGCGGCGCTGGCATGGTTGCAGCAACAAGAGTTACAGGTGGAGGTGCTGGGTTATGTCAGCCGCTAAGTTGGATCTGCTGACCAGCAGTCTGTGGGAAACCCTGTACATGGTCGCGGTGTCGGGTGGTCTCAGTGCCTTACTGGGTATTCCGCTGGGTATTCTGCTCTATACCACCAAGTCCGGACGGATGCTGCAGAATCCATGGTTGCACCGCCTGTTGGGCATCGTCATCAATGCCACGCGTTCCGTGCCTTTTATTATCCTGCTGGTGGCGATTATTCCCTTTACCCGCTGGATCGTCGGTACCTCTATCGGCACGACAGCAGCGATTGTGCCGCTGACGCTGGGCGCGATTCCCTTTGTTGCCCGCATTACCGAAGGCGCACTGAACGAAGTGC
The DNA here is from genome assembly GCF_029846635.1 of Pokkaliibacter sp. MBI-7. Taxonomy (NCBI): domain Bacteria; kingdom Pseudomonadati; phylum Pseudomonadota; class Gammaproteobacteria; order Oceanospirillales; family Balneatrichaceae; genus Pokkaliibacter; species Pokkaliibacter sp. MBI-7. Next base: position 3,389,054 of record NZ_JARVTG010000001.1, read on the forward strand.
CCGGTGGATTGATCGAGGCCGCTCAGGCCATGGGGGCGACCCCATGGCAAATTGTGCGCAAGGTACTGCTGGCTGAGGCCATGCCCGGCCTGATTCATGGTCTGACCCTGATGCTGATTACCCTGATTGGCTATTCGGCCATGGCCGGTGCCATCGGTGGTGGTGGACTGGGGGATCTGGGTATCCGCTACGGATACCAGCGTTTTGATTCCAGCATGATGATCTCCACCGTGGTGATCCTGATCGTGCTGGTACAGCTGGTGCAGTCGCTGGGTGACTGGCTGGTGCGTCGTTACGACCACACTCGTCACTGAAGAAAGCGCTGCGCATGAAGTGTTAGTGTTTTGAAAAATACAAAGGGACATGCCTCACTGAAGGCCTGTCCGACTGTCAACTGGAGTTGTCACATGTCTAACCGTCGTACCTTTATCAAAACTGTTGCCGCTGCTGCGGTTTCCCTGCTGGTCTGGGGCCAGGCCCAGGCTGCTGAGCCATTGAAAGTGGGTGTGATGGCTGGCCCGGAGTCGCAGGTCATGGAGACTGCTGCGGCCGAAGCTAAAAAGCGCTTTGATGTGGATGTCAAACTGATCGAGTTTTCTGACTACGTGGCTCCTAACGTAGCCCTGGCGGATGGTTCTATTGATGCTAACGCGTTCCAGCACCGTCCTTATCTGGATGCCATGGTACGTGATCGCGGCTTCAAACTGGTGGCAGTAGCTAACACCTTTGTTTACCCGATTGCTGCCTATTCCAAGAAGATCAAAAACATCAGCGAATTGCCTGAAGGTGCTCAGATCGCCATCCCTAATGATCCAAGTAACGAAGGCCGCGTGCTGATCCTGCTCGACAAGCAGGGGCTGATCAAACTGGAAGACAACAAAAATCTGGAAGCTACGCCGCTGAACATTGCCGAGAACCCCAAAAAGTTCAAGTTTGTTGAGCTGGATGCGGCACAGCTGCCACGTGCACTGGATGACGTCGATCTGGCCTTTATCAACAACACCTATGCTGTTCCTGCTGGCCTGCTACCGACCCGTGATGGCGTGCTGGTAGAAGATAAAGACTCTCCTTACGTGAACGTTTTCGCTGCCCGTGAAGACAATCAGAACGATCCACGTCTGCAGAAGCTGATCGAAGCCTACCAGTCCGATGCCGTTGCTGCCCGTGCTGAAGAACTGTTCAAAGGCACTGCGATTCCCGGCTGGAAATAATCGTCAGTCAATCACAGACATCCCACCATCGGCGGGATGTCTGCTGTTCTTCTACCATCACCTCGCCACACTTCCTGCATATTCCCCGTATTTCGGCTTCTTCAGCCTGTCTTTTCCTCTTAGGTTGACTGAATAGTGGCCTGCCCGTTCAGCTATTGACGGATTTTGTTATCCATCTTGGCGTCAATTGTTATTGAGACAGGTTGCTGCTTTCGGGGATGCTGTCCGACACTGCAATGGGACCTCCTCACGTGCCAAAGTGCTTTCAGGCACTCACGCATTACGCTCAGACTTCACCTCTCATGATGATGACTGGACGTCAGTCAGGTTCATTACTTCTTTCCAGATAGGGCAAGTACGCAATGAAAACAATAAAAGACGTTGTAGTGGTCAGTGGTGTCAGAACGGCGATTGGTACCTTTGGCGGCGCCCTGAAAGACATTCCGCCGTCGCAACTGGGAGCCATGGTGGTTGCTGAGGCGGTAAAGCGTGCCGGTATTGCGGCGGACAGCGTTGGTCATTGCGTGATGGGAACAGTTGTCCCCACAGAGCCAAAAGACATGTACATGGCCCGAGTGGCGGCACTGCAGGGTGGCTTGCCTGAGCAGACGCCGGCACTGACGGTCAACCGTCTTTGTGGCAGCGGCCTGCAGGCGATTGTGACTGCCGCCCAGCAGATTGAACTTGGGCACTGTGACGTAGCAGTAGCCGGGGGCGCGGAGTCCATGAGTCGTACCAACTACTGGCTGCCGGCGGCACGCTGGGGTCAGCGGATGGGTGATGGTGCCATGATCGACTCTATGGTCGGTGCTCTGACCTGCCCGATGGAGCAGGTACACATGGGAATTACTGCGGAAAATATTGCCGATAAGTGGCAGATATCGCGGGAAGATCAGGATGCGCTGGCAGTGGAAAGTCATCGCCGTGCTCAGCAGGCAATCGAGCAGGGCTATTTTGCCGAGCAGATTCTGCCGGTCACCCTGAAATCTCGTAAAGGTGATGTGCAGTACAGCACTGATGAACACGTCCGCCTCAATGTCGAACCTGCTGACATGGAGAAACTGCGCCCTGTGTTCCGTAAGGATGGCAGTGTGACTGCGGGCAATGCGTCCGGCCTGAATGATGCCGCCGCCGCGGTGGTGCTGATGAGCGCCGAGGCCGCTGCCGCACAGGGACTGCAGCCTATGGCCACGCTGCGTGGTTACAGTGTGGCGGCAGTGGAACCTAAGTACATGGGCATCGGCCCGGTGCCAGCCATACGCCAGTTGCTGGCGCAGACTGGCCTGACCGTGGCGGATATCGATCTGTGGGAAATCAATGAGGCCTTTGCCGCTCAGGCGCTGGCCGTAGCTCGTGATCTGCAGATACCGCAGGAAAAACTGAACCCCAACGGTAGTGGCATTTCTCTCGGCCATCCCATCGGTGCGACCGGTGCGGTGATTACAGTCAAGGCACTGTATGAACTGCAGCGGACCCAGAGGCGTTACGCGGTGGTGTCACTGTGCATTGGCGGTGGGCAGGGAATCGCTGCCTTGTTCGAGCGTAACGTATGACGGCCCGCTCATCAGCCTGACTGATCTGGCAACAGTGATGCCTTAAGAGTGTACTGGTGCCTTGAACACATTCTGATAGCTGTCCTGTGTTGAGTGGCACAGGGCTGCTTCATTTTTACTCCTGATAATAAGCATAACAACGAGGGCGCTATGAAGCCGAAACGAACCGGGAAACCGGGGTGGCGTGCCGGACAGTGCGTGCTGCTGGCCCTGGGGTTGAGTCTGACCGCAGCGGTGCAGGCCGGCGATGATCTGCTCACTATGCCGGCCTTACCTGCCAGCCGCGCTGAGCATTCACTGCAGGTCGATCTGGCCAGGGCCGGTTCACGACTGGTGAGTGTGGGCGAGCGGGGCAATATCCTCTTTTCTGACGATCAGGGACTGCACTGGCAGCAGGCTCGGGTGCCCGTCAGTGTGATGCTCACCGCAGTCACCTTCAGCACTGACAAGCTTGGCTGGGCTGTGGGTCATGATGGCGTGGTACTGCAGAGCGACGATGCCGGTGCCAGCTGGCGCAAGGTGCTGGACGGCAATCAGCTGAATCAGCTGGCGGTGGAAGACTGGCAGCAACAGGTGGCCAGGCTGCAGACAGAGCTGGCGGCCAGCCAGAGTAATCAGGTCAGCGCAACGGTCAGTAGTGGGGATAATCCGCAGGCGGAGCAAACGGCCGCAGATACCGCTAATGATGCCGCCGACCTGCAGACGACGCTGGAAGATGCCGAAGCCGCGCTGGATGATGCCAGGGCTGCCGTCAGTGATGGCCCCGGTAATCCGCTGCTGGACGTACTGTTTGTGACCCCTGAAATAGGTATGGTGGTTGGCGCCTATGGACAGATTGCGCGGACCGAGGATGGTGGCAAGAGCTGGCACTCCTGGCAGTCGCAGATGGATAACCCAGATCACAATCACTACAACGCCCTGGTGCGTCTGGATTCCGGACGGCTGCTGCTGGCCGGTGAGGCTGGTCTGCTGATGAGTTCGGATGATCAGGGGAGCAGCTGGCAGCGTCTCGACAGCCCCTATGAAGGTTCCTACTTTGGTTTGCTCTCTGCAGGGGCTGATACCTATCTGCTTGGCCTGCGTGGGCATGTTTTTGTCAGCGAGGATCAGGGAGACTCCTGGCAGCCGGTCAAACTGGATACGGCGCTGACCACCAATGCCGGGCTGTTCAGTGATGGCCAGCTGGCGATTGTCGGTAACAGCGGCTTAATGATCAGCGGCCAGCCAGGTCAACCTCTGACCACGGCCACCTTGCCCGGGCGTCGTACCCACAGTGCCATTGCTGCCGTACCCGGTTACTGGGTGGTGGCGGGTGAAGGTGGTCTGACCCGCATTGCCCGTACTCAGCCCTGAGGAGCCTGCTGTAATGAAGATTTTCAATCTGCTGCTCCGCCCTGTCGCGGCACTGGAAAGTGTGCTGGAGCGGGTGCTTTTTTTCCGTCGGCTGGGGGTGCTGCTGCTATTTGCACTGGCCACCTTGTGGCTGGGCTGGCAGGCGGCTCATATCCGCACTGATGCCAGCTTTCTCAAGATGATTCCCAGCGATCATCCTTACGTCATCAATTACCTCAAACACCGTGAGTCGCTGTCAGGACTGGGTAACTCCATTCGTGTGGCAGTGGAAGCCAGAGACGGCGATATCTTCAGCAAGGACTATCAGGATGTGCTGCACAAGATATCCGATGAGCTGTTCTTTCTGCCCGGTGTTGACCGCTCCGGCATGAAGTCAATCTGGACACCCAACGTGCGCTGGACCGAAGTGACCGAAGACGGCTTTGCCGGCGGCCCGGTTATCCCGGCAAACTACGATGGCTCCGCGGCCAGTCTGGAACAGGTGCGGCAGAATATCCTGCGCTCCGGGCAGGTCGGCGTGCTGGTGGCGAATGATTTCAAATCCAGCATCATTCAGGTGCCACTGCTGGACATCAATCCGGATACCGGCAAGCGACTCGACTTTCAGGCGTTCTCCGCCGCGCTGGAGAAACTGGTACGTGATAAGTACCAGAACGATCATGTGGCGATCCATATCACCGGTTTTGCCAAGGCGGTGGGTGACCTGATCGATGGTGCCAGTCAGGTGGCCTTGTTCTTCCTGGTGGCCATTGGCATCACGCTGGTGCTGCTGTTTATCTATTCCCGCTCCCTGTCCTGTACTCTGGTGCCGTTGCTGACGTCACTGGTGGCGGTGGTATGGCAGCTGGGGTTGCTCAATCAGCTCGGCCTCGGGCTGGACCCTTATTCGATGCTGGTGCCGTTTCTGGTATTTGCCATCGGTGTCAGTCATGGCGTGCAGATCGTCAATGGGCTGACCCATGAAAGCATCAACGGTGCTGATAAGCTGACCGCCGCACGACGTGCCTTCCGCAGTCTGTTTATTCCCGGCATGGTAGCACTGCTCAGCGACGGCATCGGCTTTGTCACACTGATTGTGATCGACATTCAGGTCATCAAGGAGCTGGCGGTGGCGGCCAGTATCGGCGTGGCGGTGATCATTCTCACCAATCTGCTGCTGTTGCCCGTGCTGATGTCCTACACCGGTGTGGGTGAAAAGGCGCTGCAGCATCAGCGCCGCCGCGAACAGTATCAGGACCGCTTCTGGGCGCCGTTCACCTGGTTCGCCAGGCCTCGTGGTGCGATCGTGGCCGTGACACTGGGTGTAGCGGCAACCGCCTATGGTTTTTATGCCGGGCAGGATCTGCAGATTGGTGATCTGGAGAAGGGTGCGCCAGAACTGCGCGCTGACTCACGCTACAACCTCGACAACGCCTTTATCAATGAACACTACTCATCCAGCAGTGATGTGTTTGTGGTGATGGCGGAAACGAAACCTGAACAGTGCTCGAGTTACGCCAATCTGGCCATGATCGACCGCTTCCAGGGTTATATCGACAACGTCGCCGGTGTGCAGTCCAGCGTATCGCTGGCTAATGTGGCCAGAATGACCATTGCCGGGATGAACGAGGGCAGCCTGAAATGGCGCACCCTGACCCGCAACCAGTACATGATCAACTCCAGTCTGAGCTTTGTGCCCCCCGGTCTGATGGATGCCGAGTGTTCGCTGGTGCCGGTCATCATCTTCCTTGATGACCATAAGGCCGACACCCTGCGGGGTGTCGTCGATGCGGTCAAGCGCTTTGCTGCCGACAACAACAGCGACACGCTCAGGTTTGTACTGGCGGCTGGTAACTCAGGCATTGAGGCCGCCACCAATGAAGTGATTGGCACCGCTCAGTACGCCATGCTGGCCTGGGTATATGCGGTGGTCGGGCTGCTCTGCCTGCTCACGTTCCGCTCGCTGACCACGGTGCTGTGCATACTGCTGCCACTGGGCTTGACCTCGGTACTCTGTCAGGCGCTGATGGCCAAACTCGGTATCGGCGTCAAGGTCGCCACGCTGCCGGTCATCGCCCTTGGGGTGGGTATCGGGGTGGATTACGGTATCTATATCTACTCACGCCTGAGTACCTATCTGGTGCAGGGAATGGCACTGCCGAAGGCCTATCTGCTGACCCTGAAAAGCACGGGTAAATCCGTTGCCTTCACCGGGCTGACACTGGCCATTGGCGTGGGCATCTGGATCTGGTCGCCGATCAAATTCCAGGCCGACATGGGCGTACTGCTGACCTTTATGTTCCTGTGGAACATGCTCGGTGCGCTGATCTTCCTGCCTGCACTGGTGTGCCTGCTGAAGCGGCCGGTAGCCGTGGAACCCCCGGTGGCGCCACAACGTACTGAGGACGCCGAAGCCAGTACAGTGCGCGCCCGGCACGGTGATGAAATCAAACAGAGTAAAACAGGCCGTGTGGGGCGGGAGGTAAGCCATGTCGTTAAGTAAGACTGTACTGGTGGTATTGCGCGCCCATGAGCAGGAAACCATCGCCCTGGAGCGTGGCCGCTTGATCGCCGAGCGTCTGCATTGCCGGCTGGCGGTGCTGGTCGCAGGGACCCAGGCGGAGCTTATGGAGCGGCAGGCGTGGCTGGAGTCGGAGCTGGCGGCCTTCAGTGCGGCCGGTCAGGATATCTGCATTGAAGCGGATGCTGATCCTGATCTGGCTGATGCCGTGCTGCGTGCCCAGAGCCGTCTGCAGGCCGGACTGGTGGTGAAGGAGTGTGATCCGCGCCATTCGCAGCTGTCCTGGCGTGCGCCGGCGGACTGGCAGCTGCTGCGTCAGTGCCCCTGTCCGGTGCTGCTGGTCAAGCGTGATATCCGCTGGCAGGGCGGTAAGGTGCTGGCGGCTATCGAAGGGCAGCCACAGAGCGAGCGTCATCGCCTGCTGAATCAAGGTATTTTGCAGCTGGCGGCTCTGGTGACGCGCAGTATTGATGGCCAGCTGCATCTGGTGTCCGCTTTTCCACCGCCCTTGCAGGGAGGCAACCCGGATGAGCTGACTGTGCAGCAGCTGGAAAGCCAGTGGCGTCTGGCCTGCATTGGCCAGAGTGCCAGTCTGGCTCCCACGCCTGCAGCCATGCACATTGGTGAAGGACCAGCCGAGCACTGGATTCCCAAGATTGCAGGCGAAGACAGCTATGCGGTCGTGGTGCTAGGTACCGTCGCACGCTCGCAGTTTATCGGAGCACTACTGGGTAACACGGCCGAGCGCATTCTGGATGCCATCCACAGTGATGTGCTGGTGCTGCAACCTGATAACGGTGAGGCGGTACTGACCCTGCTGGAAGGCTGAGAACCTGTTTACGCTCTGAGCACTGCCGCTATTCCTTCTTCAGTGCAAAGCATGTCAGTGCCGGACTCCGGTGCTGACATCGCTTGTCACCCTGTCCCCAGACAGGTATTACCCTGACGATCTTCCCTCCGCTTATGTCAGTAATCATCTTGCTTTGCGCCGTTTCGCAGGCATAACTCATAAAGTCCGTTTCATGCCTGCTGACGAGCCACTACCTGCACCGGCTGATATTTTTTGTTAGCGAATATGGTTCGTTTTGTTATTGAGCAGAATGCGTCAATTGCAGGATTCTGTACCCCATGCCAGAGGTAGTCGCCATTGCTAGCCCGGCAGTGTCTCCAGCGGGAGACGGGGTGGCAGAGCGACTTACAACAAGAACAATCGAGGTAGGGTTACTATGCCTGGTTACAAAGCGCCATTACGAGATATGCAATTCACCCTCTTCGAAGTCCTGGGTATCGACAAGCATTACGCTGCGTTGCCTGGCTGCGAAGAAGCCACACCTGACATGATTACTGCCATTCTGGAGGAGGGCGCCAAGTTCTCCGAGCGCGTGCTGGCACCGCTCAATCAGGTAGGTGACCGTGAAGGCTGTACGTTCGATAACGGCACCGTCACGACACCCACCGGATTCAAGGAAGCCTACCAGCAATATGTTGAAGGCGGCTGGCCTTCACTGGCTCACTCCCCCGAACACGGTGGTCAGGGGCTGCCCGAATCACTCGGTCTGTTCGTCAACGAGATGACCGGCACTGCCAACTGGTCGTGGAGCATGTACCCAGGCCTGTCTCACGGCGCCATGAATACGCTGGAAGCCCACGGTACCGATGAACAGAAACATACCTATCTGACCAAGCTGGTGTCCGGCGAGTGGACCGGTACCATGTGCCTGACCGAACCTCACTGCGGTACTGACCTCGGTCTGCTGCGCACCAAAGCCGAACCTCAGGCGGATGGCAGCTACAAGGTCAGTGGCACCAAGATCTTCATCTCTGCCGGTGAGCATGACATGGCCGACAACATCGTCCATATCGTGCTGGCCCGCCTGCCCGATGCCCCTGCCGGCACCAAGGGCATTTCCCTGTTTATCGTACCCAAATTCATGCCGACCACTGATGGCGGTATCGGTGAGCGCAATGCCGTCAGCTGCGGCTCCATCGAGCACAAGATGGGGATCCACGGTAACGCTACCTGCGTGATGAACTTTGATGGGGCCACCGGTTATCTGATCGGCCCGGCCAACAAAGGTCTGAACTGCATGTTCACCTTTATGAATACCGCCCGTCTGGGTACCGCCCTGCAGGGGCTGGCGCATGCCGAGTGGGCGTTCCAGAACTCCCTGCCTTACGCCAGAGAGCGTCTGCAGATGCGGGCGCTGAACGGGCCTGCTGCACCGGAGAAAGCGGCGGATCCTATCATCGTGCATCCCGAAGTGCGCAAGATGCTGCTGATCCAGAAAGCCTTCTCCGAAGGTGGCCGGGCGCTGATCTACTTCTGCTCTACGCTGGTGGACAAGGTCAAACTCAGCACCGACGATGCTGAAAAGAAAGAAGCAGATGAGCTGCTGGCGCTGCTGACTCCCATCGCCAAAGCCTTCCTCACTGAAGTGGGCTACGAAGCCGCCAACCACGGTGTGCAGATTTACGGTGGTCATGGCTTTATCGCCGAGTGGGGGATGGAGCAGAACGTGCGCGACAGCCGTATCTCCATGCTGTATGAGGGCACCACCCAGATTCAGGCGCTTGACCTGCTGGGCCGCAAGGTGCTGATGACGCAGGGTGAAACCCTGAAACGCTTTACCAAGATGGTGCACAAGTTCTGTCAGGCTGAAGAAGGCAACGAACAGCTCAAGCCTTACGTGCAGGAGCTGGCCAGACTCAACAAGGAGTGGGGCGAGCTGACCTTGCAGATCGGTATGGGCGCCATGAAAAACCGTGATGAAGTCGGTGCCGCCTCGGTTGAATACCTGATGTACTCGGGTTACGTCGTACTGGGTTATCTGTGGGCGCGGATGGCCAAGGTGGCCAACGAAGCACTGGCTGCTGGCAGCGATGAGGCTGGTTTCTATCAGGCCAAAGTCGCGACTGCCGAGTTCTACTTCAAGCGTATCCTGCCACGCACCCGTGCTCATGTCGCCTGCATGCAGGCCGGTGCGGCGCCAATCATGGCGCTGGATTCAGCGCTGTTCCAGTTCTGAGACCCGGTTCACGATCTGACTACAGTTAATGTTACAACCCTGCCCTGCTTGCTGAGCCTTCAGCCGCAGCGGGGCACAGCGGACGCCGGATGGGCATCACAGTGAAGCGATTGATTAAAAAGGCCGCAGCCAGTCCGGCGCTGGTGCAGGGGCTGATGGGCAATGCCGTTGGCCGTTGGCTGGTGCAGCGCCTGCTGGCTTCTCAGCAGCGCGCCTATGCGGCCAGAAAGGCACGTAAGGCCGAGCTTAGGGTGGAGCCCGCTGCCGCAGTGGAGACCGTTGTCGAGCCTGCCCCGGCAGCCATTGCCATCACGCCGGAAATGCTGGCGGTGGAAGCCATCACCCGTGCGCCCGCTACCCTGACCGATATTCCGAATAATAATGACCGTTACCACGAGGATACCCCCATGTCTGCTATCGCCGCCCTGTTTCAGTCTATGCAGAGCCGTTTTAATGCCCAGGCCGCTGCCGGCTTGGATGCTGTTTTCCAGTTCGAGCTGACCGATGGTGATACCACCCATATCGTGATTGAAAACCAGACCTGCCAGGTGGTGGACGGTGAGCATGATGATCCTACCGTTACCCTGATCATGGACAGCGATACCCTGCAGCAGGTGATGACCGGTGAGCTGGACGGCATGCAGGCCTTTATGACCGGCCGCATTCGTGCCGATGGCAACATCATGCTGGCAACCAAGCTCAACAACCTGTTTCCCCTCGACTGAGTCCCTTCTGAGACTGGCCTGAGCTGCCACCTCAGGCCATGACAGTCGTCGGGCGGTAAAGCTCAAGAAGGGCTTTACCCAGCTCGTCTCTTATAAGAATAAGTTGGAGACAATGTGATGAACGCTGCCGCGACCGCAGTGACGGTGCAGCCCGCTGAATGGCCGAATCCGGAAGGATATCAGTCTATTCCCGAGGTGCTGAACCATGCCTGTAAGAAGTACGCCGAGCGCCCGGCCTATACCTGCTTCGGTCATGCTCTGAGCTATGCCGAATGGGACCGGCTGGCGGGTAACTTCGCGTCCTACATTCAGCATCATACCGACCTCAAACCCGGTGATCGCATTGCTATCCAGCTGCCTAACCTGCTGCAGTATCCGGTCGTATTGCTGGGAGCCATGCGGGCGGGGCTGATCGTGGTCAACACCAACCCGTTGTATACCTCGACCGAGATGCAGCACCAGTTTGCCGACAGCGGTGCTAAGGCGCTGGTCATTCACCGCTGTATGGCCAGCAAGGCCGAGCCGATACTCGCTGACACCCAGATTCGCCATGTGATTACCACCGAAATAGGGGATCTGCACCCCTGGCCCAAACGGGCGCTGCTCAATGCGGCAGTCAAATACATCAAGAAAATGCAGCCTCCTTATCACCTGGCCAACGAGGTGCCCCTGCGTGAGGCACTGGATAAAGGCGCAGGTCAGGCGTGGCGTGAGGTCCGGGTCCATCGCCATGACACCGTTATGCTGCAGTACACAGGCGGTACTACAGGTGTGGCCAAGGGCGCGATGCTGACCCATGACAACCTGATTGCCAACATGAGTCAGGTCAAGACCCGTCTTAGCAGTGTCCTGACCGACAGTTCCATGACCTTTGTCGCGCCATTGCCGCTGTACCATATCTACGCCTTTACCATGCACTGCATGTCTCTCGGTTCGGCGGGGCACCACAGCCTGCTGATCACCAATCCGCGTGATATTGCGGGCTTTATCAAAGAGCTGAAAAAGTGGCATATCCAGGGCTTTGTCGGTCTTAACACCCTGTTTGTCGCGCTGTGTGACAACGCCGAATTTCGCCAGCTGGACTTTTCCCAGCTGGTACTGACGTCCTCCGGTGGCATGGCGCTGTCCCATGCGGTAGCGGAGCGCTGGCAGAGCATCACCGGCTGCCCGATTCTGGAAGGCTATGGCCTGACGGAAACCTCACCGGTGGTCAGCTTCAATCCGCCCGACAACAACCAGCTGGGCACCATCGGGTTGCCGGTAGAGTGGACTGACTGTCGCCTGCTCGACAACGATGGCCGCGATGTGCTGCCGGGCATGCCCGGTGAGCTGTGCGTACGTGGTCCGCAGGTGATGAAGGGCTACTGGCAGCGGCCGGAAGAAACCACCAATGTGCTGACGGCGGAAGGGTATATCCGCACCGGCGACATTGCGGTGCGGCAGGAGGACGGCTTTCTGCGCATCGTTGATCGCCGCAAGGACATGATCATCGTGTCCGGATTCAACGTTTACCCCAATGAAGTGGAAGATGCCCTGATGGAGCATCCTGATGTAGTCGAGTGTGCTGCGGTGGGGATGCCGGATGAAAAGAGCGGTGAGGCCATCAAGGTATTTGTGGTGCGACGCAATCCGACCCTGAACGAGGAAGTGCTGAGAACATTCTGTTTAGAGCGTCTTACTCGCTATAAGGTGCCTAAGCAGATAGTCTTCCGGGATGAATTGCCCAAGTCCAATGTGGGCAAGATCCTGCGGCGAGCATTGCGTGATTCCGATCAGCAACGTATCGCCAGTTGATTGTCCATCGCTCGTCACCTTACCTCCCGGTCAGTCCCGTCAGGCCTTCCTCTGGAAGCCGGGGCCATGCTGCTTGAGCAGAAGGGGCGGGCTGTAGCTTTGGGAGAAAACGTATGGCGTTGTCGCAAGCCGCGCCGCGGCGACTGATGCATACCCGTGATGTTCGTTGCCAGGGATTTTTGCGTGAAGACGGTCTGTGGGATATCGAAGGCTTGATGCAGGACATCAAAACCGATGAAACCCCCAGCCCCGGCCGTTCTGCCGGACGCGTTGCCGCCGGTGACCCCTTTCACCTGATGCGGGTGCGGATGACAGTGGATCTGGATCTGCTGATTCATGCCATTGAAGTGGAGATAGCTTCTTCACCCTTCGATGGCTGCCCGAATATCAGTGACTCCTATCAGCAGCTGGTAGGCACCCGTATCGGCAAGGGCTGGAGCCGGGTCATGAAAGAGCGGGTAGGGGGCGTGCAGGGCTGCACCCATGTCAGCGAACTGCTGGTGCCGATGGCGACCACGGCATTTCAGACCACCTGGCATGCACGCCAGCAGCTGCAGGAAGGTGGTGATGGCAAGTCATCCGGCAATGGTCTGGTCAACACCTGCTACAGCTGGTCGGAGAATGGCGAAGCTGTAAGACGTTTTATCCCTCACCGCTTTATCGAAGCTGAACAGAACACCTGACAGGCGAGGCCGCCAGCGGCGCTCCGCGCTTGTCGTCAACACGATCTGCAGTGCGCTGGCTACCCGGCGCAGGCTCGCACCTTCGTGAACCCGTTTCTGGACAGGGCAGCCCATGCGCTTCCGTTAGCACGGAAGCACTGCCCGTCAGTCCACCGAACGACAAAAACAACAAGCGACTATGGAGATTTCCAATGGCCCTGCCTGATGCATTTCAACACCTGAGCCTGCCGCTGATTTCAGCCCCGATGTTTCTGGTCTCTGGCCCTGAGCTGGTGATCGAAGCCTGTAAGGCGGGCGTGATTGGTACCTTCCCGGCGCTCAATCAGCGCAGCAGTGAAGGGTTTGAGGAGTGGTTGCAGACCATCCGCTCGGCGCTGGATGAGTTTGAAGCCAGCACGGGCCGCAAGGCCGCCCCCTTTGGCGTCAACCTCATCGTGCATCAGAGCAACCCGCGTCTGCAGGCCGATCTGGCGCTGTGTGCCAAATACCGGGTGCCGCTGATCATCACGTCGCTGGGCGCGGTGGCGGAGCTGGTGGACGCCGTGCATGGCTACGGCGGTGTGGTGTTCCATGATGTGATTAATGTGCGTCATGCCAAAAAGGCAGCGTCAGCAGGCGTTGATGGTCTGATTGCGGTGTGTGCCGGAGCCGGTGGTCATGCGGGCACCCTCAGCCCCTTCGCGCTGGTGGGTGAGATTCGCCAGTTCTTCGACAAAACCGTCATCCTGTCAGGCTGCCTGTCCAGCGGGCAGGATATTGCCACAGCGCAGATGCTGGGCGCTGATATGGCCTACATGGGCACCCGTTTTATCAATACCCGTGAAAGTCAGGCGACGGACGATTACAAAGACATGATCGTTGCCTCGGCCGCCGGTGACATTGTCTACACCCAGGAAATCTCCGGCGTTCCGGCCAACTTCCTGCGCCCCAGTCTGGTGGCTGCCGGGCTTGATCCAGACAATCTGGCGCCGAAGAAAGACATCGATTTTGGCAAGGAGCTGCAGGCACCCAAAGACGGTGCCAAGGCCTGGAAGACCATCTGGTCTGCCGGGCAGGGCGTGGCCAACATTCACGATGTGCCGACCGTGGCCGAGCTGGTGCAGCGGTTACAGGATGAATATCAGGCGGCGGGCGAGCGCTTCAGTCGTCTGAGCCAGCGCTATGGTGTGGCGGCAGGCGAGGGCATCGCTGAAGGAGCAGCGCTATGAGCGACCAGATCAGTGTCAGCCGGGAAGCAGGCATCATCCGCATCCAGCTCAATCGCCCGGATAAAAAGAACGCGCTGACGTTTGCCATGTATCAGGCCATGACCAGCGCGCTGCTGCAGGCGGCCGATGAGGACGTGCGGGCGGTGCTGATCAGCGGTTGCGCTGACAGCTTTACCAGCGGCAATGACATTGGCGACTTCGTAGCGGCGGCCAGCCGGGACTCCGACGACATTCGCATCCCACTGGACTTTCTCCAGGCGCTGGCAGCCTGCCCGGTGCCGGTGGTCGCTGCCGTCAACGGCCTCGCTATTGGTATTGGTACCTCTCTGCTGTTGCACTGTGACTATGTACTGGCCAGTGACAGCGCGCGGTTACAGATGCCTTTTGTGCGTCTTGGGCTGGTGCCAGAAGGCTGCACCAGTTTGTTGATTCCGCAACTGCTGGGCCAGCGTCTGGCGTTCGAGCTGCTGGTGCTGGGCAATGGCATTGATGCCGAGCGGGCTGCACAGCTGGGGATCGTTAATCAGGTGGTGTCAGCAGAGCAGTTGTTGCCGGCAGCAGAGGCTGTGCTGGCGCAGATCAGTCAGCTGCCGCCGCAGGCTGTGCGGCTAAGCAAACAGATGCTTAAAAGCGCGCAGGCCGAAACCGTGTCCGCAGTGATCGAGTCCGAAGGGCAGCTGTTCAAGCAGCGCCTGTCCTCCCGCGAGGCTCAGGCCGCCTTTGCCGCCTTTGCCCAGCGTTCGGCGAAGTAACTCCTCTCTCTTCATCTGCGCACATAGCACCGGTTTCTGCATGAATACCGGTGCTGTGGTATGCATCCTTCATGTGATACGGCATACAAAATAAAAAGCTTTGGTTCATAAAAATACAGTTTGTAAGTTTTTGTTTATTTTTGGTTAAATGTCGGCTTCGTCAATCACGGATGGAACCTCAAGTGACCAATCACGACGCTACTCTCACCCCTCCCTCGACCCATGGCTTCCGCTTCAAAGGTACCGGTAAGGAGTATTTCGGTATCTGGATTGTGAATGTGCTGCTGTCGATCATCACGCTGGGTATTTACTCCGCCTGGGCCAAGGTACGCAGCAAACGCTATTTCTATGGCAACACCCAGCTGGCGGGTGATCATTTTGAGTATCTGGCGACGCCGATGCAGATTCTGATCGGGCGTATTATCGCGGTCGCCGCCCTGGCCTGCTGGAGCCTGCTCAATAACCTGCAGCCTGTGGTCGCCGGGGGAGTGGCTCTGATCTTTGCCTGCTTTATTCCCGTACTGGCGGTACGTAATCTGCGCTTTGATGCCCGTGTGTCGCGTTTCCGTAATGTCTGCTTTGATTTTCAGGGTAGCTATGCCGGGGCATATAAGGTGATGTTTTTCTATCCGCTGCTGGGTTATCTGGCAGTTGCTCTGGTGGGCGGCGCCGTAGGTATGCTGTCTTATGCCGGTGCCAATCCGATACTGGCTATCGTGCTGGGCAGTATTGCCGGTCTGGCCACCATGGTATGGGCCTATGCCTGGGTCACTGCCGCTTTGCACCGTTACATCATGAATAACTACTGGTACGGCAATCAGGCTTTTTCTGCCGAGATCCAGCAAGGGCAGTTTCTCAGGATTGCAATGGCCGCAGCACTGGTGTTTGTGGTGCTGGCAGCGGTGCTACTGGCCGTGCTGGGTGTGACCGGAGTGTTTTCCCTGAGTAGTCTGTCCAGCCTGACGACCGGGGGTGCTGAGTCGGGTGCCGGTATCTATACCCTGATGATCGTCTGTTACGTCGCCTTCGCGCTGGTGGGAGTGATCATCAGCAGCTACAGCCGTGCGCGGGTGCATAACTATGTGCTGTCACAGACCCG
Organism: Pokkaliibacter sp. MBI-7; assembly: GCF_029846635.1. Taxonomy (NCBI): domain Bacteria; kingdom Pseudomonadati; phylum Pseudomonadota; class Gammaproteobacteria; order Oceanospirillales; family Balneatrichaceae; genus Pokkaliibacter; species Pokkaliibacter sp. MBI-7. The sequence continues at coordinate 3,404,958 of NZ_JARVTG010000001.1, forward strand.
GGTGGCGGATCTGGCACTATCGTCACAGATGCCCGTCTGGGGCTTTGTCGGTCTGGTGCTGACCAACGTGCTGCTGACTGTCTGCACGCTGGGGCTGGCCTATCCGTGGGTTCGTGTACGCAGTGTGCGCTATGTCAGCGAAGCGCTGGCGGTGCAGGGTGATCTGTCGCTGCAGCAGGTGCATGGCAGCGCCGGACAGGGGCAGGTGGCTATTGCCGATGAGCTGAGCAATGCCTTCAATATTGAAGTCGGTGCCTTCTGATCATGCATGTTGTCAGTGGTCATCTGCTGGAGCCGGGGGCCGCTGCCCGGCATCCGGCGCAGCTGCACTGCGATCAGCACGCACTGGCCCTGCATAGTGAGGTGAAGAGCACGGAGTGTGGCTGGCATGCGGTGCAGGTGTCGGACGATCTGGGCTCGCTGCCCAGAACCCTGACGTTCAGTGATGGCTGGATTTTCACTCCGCAGGATGTGCCCGCCTTCAATCAGCTGTTGCATCAGTTACGCGGCCGTTCCTGGCTGCAGCGCCTAGAGGGTAGTCTGCGCTGGATTCTGCTGGCGATGATTGTCACCGTCGTTAGCGGCTTTGCGGTCTATCGCTATGGGGTGCCCTGGCTGTCTCGGGCTATTGCGCCCCATATGCCCATCAGCGTGCTCGAACTGATGGGCAAGCAGACGCAGGTGGTGCTGGATCATGCGGGCTTCACTCCAACCCAGCTGACGGTGCAGCGACAACAACAGCTGCAGCAGGCGTTCGCGCAACTGCTGGCAGAGCTGCAGCAACAGCACATGGCGTTCCGCGTGCCACCGAAGCTGGTGTTCCGTTCTTTCGAGCAGGGGCCGAATGCTTTTGCCCTGCCTGATGGGACAGTGGTACTGACCGACCAGATGGTGGCGCTGGCGCGCAATGACCGACAGTTGCAGGGCGTCTTGCTGCATGAGCTGGGGCATCTCTATCACCACCATATGATGACGCGACTGGTACAGAGTTCGATTCTTTCGGTGGCGGCAGCGATGATGATTGGTGATGGCAGCGGCGTGGCAGATACGCTGTCGGGTGCCGGGGTGTTTCTGATGACCATGAGTTATTCCCGCGACCATGAGCGCGAAGCCGATGCCTTTGCTGCCAGCGTGCTGATGACGCAGGATCACAACACCGAGGCGCTGGCCAGTCTGTACAGGCTGCTGCTGGCGGATAAAAAGGAAGGGGCGGTGCCCGTCTGGCTCAGCACTCATCCTGGCTTGCAGGAGCGGATCGAGGCATTGCAGCAGGCCCGGGAGTAACCTGTCTGTATGGTCACTTAGCGCCAGGTGGGCTGCTCATCTGGCGCTTCTTCCTTATGCCTGCCTGCTGCAATTTCCCTCATCTTCTTGCGTAGTGTTGCGTAATTTCCTTCATTGTTGAGTGTTGCATATAAGCATCTGCGCGTTCCCGAGTGGATATTGGCCAATGATGCACTCCTGCTGTATCTTTGCCGCGCGTCTCTTATGTCACCTGTGTTTCAATTAATTTAATTGTTGCGTCATGGTTGCTGCAGGGATCTGGATGAGTCTGCAGGAGGCGCGGTGTCCGGTGGTGAGGAGGCTCTCTTCCCACGGTATGCTGGCGTAGCCTGCTCCTCATGGCCGATGAATGTATCGGTGTCAGGGCAGTTGTTCGACTGCCGTCTATAGTCATTGTGTAGCCGCTTCTTATTTCTTTCAGCCGTGGTCTGACGGGTTTGCCTCTGTGCAGAGGCTGCCCCGTCAGGGCAGGGTGCTGATTCAGGGACTGCTTATGCTGAAAGCCTTGCTGTCTGCTCATTTCGCCAGAGACAACGTGATCTTTGCCATCAAGATGTTCATTGCCTCCATGCTGGCCTTGTATATCTCTCTGGCGATGAGCCTTGAGCGCCCGGCGTGGGCCATGGCCACGGTGTATATCGTCGCCAGTCCGCTGTCCGGTGCGGTAGCCTCCAAGGGCATCTTCCGTATTCTCGGCACCATCGCCGGCGGCGCTATGGCCATTGCGATTGTGACTTCACTGGTTAACTCGCCGGAGCTGATGTCGCTGGCCATGGCCTGCTGGGTAGGCTTTTGCCTGTTTGTCTCGCTGCAGGACCGCACCCCGCGCAGCTATTTCTTCATGCTGTCTGGCTACACGGCCGCCATCATCGCCTTTCCGGTGGTGGATAACCCGCAGCAGGTATTTATTACCGCCGTGGCGCGGATGGAGGAAATCATCCTCGGCATTGTCTGCGTGACCCTGGTCAGCCACCTCATCTTTCCCCGCCATATCGGCCCGGTGCTGGCCGGCCGTATTGATGGTGCGCTGGCTACCCTGAGCAAGGCCGCACGGGATATTCTGGCGCCGCACAAGGGCGATATCAGTGTAGTGGAAGACGTCAAACGTCTGGCTGCATCCATCAGTGAGCTGCATGGTCTGGCCATTCATCTCAACTATGAGCCGTCCTCCCTGCGCGGTATGACCCGCCCGTTGCAGGCCCTGCAGCATCAGATGGTGCTGCTGCTGCCGGTGCTGCTGGAAATCAACGACCGCATTAATCAGCTGCGCAGTCTGGAACTGAAAGCGCCGCAACCCCTGCGTGAACTGCTGGACGATATTCTGCAGTGGCTGGAGTCCAGCCATCGCCGTGATCTGACCCGGTCGGCTGAGTTTATCCGGCGCATCCGTGTGGTGGAGCAGGACTGTGTGCGTGAGTCACCCTGGCTGACGGCCATGGAACTGAGTGCTCTTTCGGCGCTGCGGACCTTTATCGAACGCTATGCCCAGTGCTGTCAGATGTGGCTGGATATTCGCAGTGGCAATATCGATATGGACCGCTATCCGCTGGGGGACAGCAAGGGGCGTTTTGATCTGCACCGGGATCGCGGGGCGGCCATGCGTTCCGGGATAGCGGCGGTGATCAGCGTGGGTCTGGCCTGTGCGTTCTGGTATGTCAGTGCCTGGAACATGGGCGGTACCTTCGCCATGATGGCGGCGGTAGGCTCGTCCATTCTGGCTTCCATGGATAATCCGGTGCCGGCGATGCTGAGCTTTGTACGCTATACCGTCGCCAGCCTGTTCTTTGTGTTCATTTATGTGTGCGGGGTATTTCCCGCTATTGATGGCTTCCCGCTGCTGGTGCTGGCGTTGGCGCCGGTGTACCTGTGGTTCGGCTCGATGCTGTTCAATCCGGCCAATACCCTGACCGCGTTGCCGATTCTGGTGAATACGGCGATGCTGCTCAATATCACCAATAACGAAACGCTGGACATGGCGGCACTGGCCAATTCTGCCGCTGCCATGGTGCTGGGCTTCCTGCTACCGGCGCTGGTGATCAGCTTTATCAGCGCCATGACCGCCGAGCACAGTGCCTGGCGCTTGCTGCGTCACAGCTGGCGTGATCTGGCGGAGGCGGCACGGGGTGAACATCTGTATTCCGCTGAGCACTTCACCCGCACCATGCTGGATCGTATCGGGCTGTTGTCTGCCCGGCTGGCCAGCGCGCCACGCCTGACGGCGTCGGCCCAGACCATCTGGGGTGAAAGCGCCCTCGGCACCCGCCTGACCATCCTGCAGCGACTGCATCCTGAACTGCCACCGCTGATGCAGGGACAGCTGCAGCGGCTGCAGGGCAATATCCATGATTATTACGCTGCCAAGGGCGAAGGGCGCAAAGCCGACCCGCGCCTGCTGGATGGCAGTCTGGCTGAACATCTGGTGGAGCAGCTGCTGCAGCTGCCCGTCACCGCCAGCCGACGGCAGGCGATGCTGATGCTGGTGGGGGTAAAGCGCTGCCTGGCACTGATTCAGCAGGCGGAACTGAATTCTCAGGCAGCGCCGACGGTGGTGTAAAACGCCACCGTTCGCAGGGCTGCTAATGATTGACGAGGGGTGGACAAGCCATGACGGGTGAGTCGGATATCTATGGTGTGTTTGTGCCCAGTCTGCTGGTGCTGGTGGTGGTGACCTATATTCTCCACCGCCTGCTTGGCTGGGGGCTGGCGAAAACCAGTGTGTATAAGTGGGTCTGGCATCCGGCGCTGTTTGATCTGGGCCGTTATGTGGTGCTGTTGTGGGTGGTAGACCGGGTATTACGACAAGGGGTGAGCCTATGAATACGGTTATGGCGGTGATCCGCGTCATTCTGACGCTGGTAGTGGTAGCGTTGGCCTGTCTCTGTGCCTGGCAGTTGTGGAGCTACTACATGCAGTCGCCCTGGACCCGCGATGGCCGCATCCGTGCCGACGTGGTGGAGGTGGCGCCTGATGTAGCTGGTCTGGTAGATCAGGTGGTGGTGAAGGATAACCAGGAAGTGAAGGCCGGCGACGTCCTCTTTGTGCTCGACCAGAAACGCTATCAGCTGGCGGTACAGCAGGCGGAAGCGGCACTGAAAAGTGCCGAGGCGCAGCTCGGCCAGGCACGGCGTGATCAGGCGCGTTATGACAGCCTGAGTAATCAGGTGGTGGCCCGTCAGCAGAAGGATCAGGTCAGCACGGCCAATCTGTCGGCGCAGGCGCAATATGCCGAGGCAGAGGCTGAACTGGCACTGGCCCAGCTCAATCTGGCGCGTACCGTGGTCAAGGCAGCGGTCAATGGCATCGTCACCAACTTCTCCCTGCGTCCGGGTAACTATGTCAGTGCCGGCAAGGCGGTGGCCGCGCTGGTGGATACCGATTCCTACTACGTCAACGGCTATTTTGAAGAAACCAAGCTGGAACGCATCCATATCGGCGACAAGGTCAGTATCGTGCCCATGGGCGATCACCTGACCCTGAACGGCAGGGTAGAAAGCATCGCTGCCGGTATCGAAGACCGGGAGCGCAGCAGCAGCTCTAACCTGCTGGCCAACATCAACCCCACCTTCAGCTGGGTGCGACTGGCGCAGCGGGTGCCGGTACGTATTGCGCTGGACAAGGACGATGCCGCCAAGGTGCGCCTGCTGGCGGGGCGGACCGTAACGGTGCGGGTGCTCTCTGAATAAGCGCGGTCTGCTTAGTGTTGCTTGTATAAGCGCTGCCAGAATAGCCCTGGCCGGAATCGCTACCGGCTCCTCTCCCTGATCAGTGCTGAACGAAATTGTCATTTCATGCTGCGCTGAGCAGCGGCGTGCTTTTCCCGATTTTCTCCTGTGTTTTGTTCTGCACTGCGCCATGCTGCCATCACTGAAGAGTGGTGGTAGTGGCCAGTGGCGCTGTTTTTTGCATTTAAGTGACTGTTTGTCAGCTATGTCGACGACCTTGTTTGCTGCAGGATGATGCCTTTTGTCAGTGACACTGGCCATTTTTGTTATTGTTCCCTGCGACTGCCGCACTAGTATGGAGCGATCACGTTAACCGCGTTCTGTGCAGTACCACGCGGGCATCGCATCACACCGGCTCACTTTGCTGACGCTAAAGAATAAGAAGGGGCTCTATGAAAGTCTTAGTCGCCGTCAAACGTGTCATTGACTACAACGTCAAAGTGCGGGTCAAGGCAGATCAGACCGATGTCGATCTGGCCAACGTCAAAATGGCCCTCAATCCATTCTGTGAAATCGCTGTCGAAGAAGCAGTACGCCTGAAAGAGCAGGGCGTGGCCACTGAGATCGTGGTGGTTTCTGTCGGCGATAAAGCCTGTCAGGAACAGCTGCGCACTGCGCTGGCTCTGGGGGCTGACCGTGCCATTCAGGTCGATGCCGCCAATGGTCTGGACTCCCTCAATATTGCCAAGCTGCTGGCTAAGCTGGTCGAGCAGGAGCAGCCCGGTCTGGTCATTCTCGGCAAGCAGGCTATCGACTCCGACAACAACCAGACAGGTCAGATGCTGGCGGCGCTGACCGGTATGCCTCAGGCAACTTTCGCCTCTGCCGTGGTGGTGGACGGTGACAAAGTCAGCGTCACCCGTGAAGTCGACGGTGGCCTGCAAACTCTCAACCTCAACCTGCCTGCCGTGGTGACCACGGACCTGCGTCTCAATGAGCCGCGTTATGCCTCGCTGCCCAACATCATGAAGGCCAAGAAAAAGCCGCTGGATGTGAAGACTCCGGCCGATCTCGGCGTGACGATCAAAAACCATGTACAGCTGTTGAAAGTCGAAGCACCTGCTGAGCGTCAGGGCGGTATCAAGGTCGCGTCGGTGGAAGAGCTGGTGGCCAAACTGAAGAACGAAGCCAAAGTGTTGGGGTGAGGAGCAGACGATGAGCATTCTGGTTGTAGCAGAACACGATAACCACAGCCTGAAACCGGCGACCCTCAATACTCTGGGCGCGGCACAGCAGCTGGGTAACGACATTACCGTGCTGGTCGCCGGTCAGCACTGCGGCGCGGTTGCCGAACAGGCGGCCAGAGCGGCAGGAGTGAGCAAGGTCATTCTGGCGGACTCACCCGCCTATGCCCGGCAGCTGGCGGAAAATATGGCGACCCTGATTGTGGCTCAGGCCGCCGGGCATGACTACGTGCTGGCACCCTCCACCACCACCGGCAAGAACGTCTTGCCGCGGGTGGCAGCGCTTCTGGATGTGGCGCAGCTGTCTGACATCGTCGCCGTGGTCAGTGCCGATACGTTCAAACGCCCGATTTACGCTGGCAATGCCATCGCCACCGTGCAGAGCCTCGATCCGGTGAAAGTGATCACCGTGCGCACCACCGCTTTCGACGCCGTGGCTGCCGAGGGCAGCAACGCCGCCATTGAAGCGGTAGACGCAGGGCAGGACTCCGGCCTGTCACGCCATGTCAGTGATGAAGTGGTGGTGTCTGACCGCCCTGAGCTGACTGCCGCAGGTATCGTGGTTTCCGGTGGACGTGGTGTCGGCTCGAAGGAGAATTTCGCGGTGATTGAATCGCTGGCCGACAAGCTCGGTGCGGCGGTGGGTGCGTCCCGTGCCGCCGTGGATGCAGGCTTTGCTCCCAACGATATTCAGGTGGGCCAGACCGGCAAGATCGTCGCACCTCAGCTGTATGTTGCGGTCGGTATTTCCGGCGCTATTCAGCATCTGGCCGGGATGAAGGATTCCAAAGTCATCGTCGCTATTAACAAGGACGAAGAGGCACCGATTTTCCAGGTGGCTGATTATGGGCTGGTAGCAGATTTGTTTACTGCATTGCCGGAGCTGGAAAAGCAGGTCTGAGCGCGTTGTTACGATCTCCCGATTTGCCCGCTACCAGACTGTGGCAACAGCGAGAGAGCGTGAACCGCTTGATACCCGCAGCAGTGTTCACAGGGACGGCGAGTCTGTCGCCTCCCTTCCAAGGCTAAAAATAAGAGGAACCACCATGGAGTTTTCAGGTCAGGCCATTCAGGTCTCCGCTCTGGGCGATGGCATCTATGAGGTGTGCTTCAATCTGGCGGGGGAGTCGGTCAACAAGTTCAACCAGACCACCCTCAACGAGCTGAAGGACGTGGCCGCTGGTCTGACCGCGACCGCAGGCATCAGGGGTGTACTGTTCAGCAGCGCCAAGGACGTGTTTATCGTCGGTGCTGATATCACCGAATTCAATCAGATGTTCTCGGCGTCCGAAGACGAGATCAGAGGCCACATCGCTGGCCTTAACGCCATCTTCAATAGCGTCGAAGATCTGCCTTGCCCCACCGTTGTCGCCATCAATGGTATTGCCCTCGGTGGCGGCTTCGAGATGTGTCTGTCCTGTGACTTCCGCGTCATGAGCGAGAGTGCCAGGGTTGGTCTGCCTGAAGTCAAACTGGGCATCTATCCCGGCTGGGGTGGCACCGTGCGTCTGCCACGTCTGATCGGGGCCGACAACGCCATCGAGTGGATCTGTACCGGTGCGGAAAAACGTGCTGATGCCGCCTTCAAAGACGGTGCTGTCGATGCCGTGGTCAGCGCTGACAAGCTGCGTGATGCGGCACTGGACCTGTTGCAGAAAGCCATTGCCGGTGAGTTCAGTCACAACGCCCGCCGTCAGGAAAAGCAGAACGCACTGCCGCTGTCCGAAATTGAAAAGATGATGGTGTTCGAGAGCGCCAAGGGTGTGGTCGGTGCCAAGGCGGGTCCACACTATCCGGCACCGATGGAAGTCATTGCTACCATCCAGAAAGCCGCTCGTCATGGTCGTGACAAGGCGCTGGACATCGAGTCCAAGGGCTTTGCCAAACTGGCCAAAACCTCAGTGACGGCGGCTCTGGTGGGGCTGTTCCTCAAGGATCAGTTCCTCAAGAAGCAGGCCAAAGCCTATGAAGCCAGCGCTCAGCCAGTAAAACAGGCAGCGGTGCTGGGCGCCGGCATCATGGGTGGCGGAGTGGCTTATCAGTCAGCGGTGAAAGGCACGCCGATCATCATGAAAGACATCGCGCCAAAGGCACTGGAGCTGGGCCTGAGCGAAGCCAACAAGCTGCTGCTGAAGCAGGTTGAGCGCGAGAAAATCACTGCCGAACAGATGGCGCGGACCCTCAACCAGATTACCCCGGCGCTGTCCTATGGTGAATTCGGCCATGTCGATCTGGTAGTGGAAGCCGTGGTAGAGAATCCCAAGGTTAAGAGCGCGGTGCTGGCCGAAGTGGAAGGCGTGGTGCGTGATGATGCCATCCTCACCTCCAATACCTCGACCATCTCCATCAGCCTGCTGGCGCAGGCGCTGAAGCGTCCGGAAAACTTCTGCGGCATGCACTTCTTCAACCCGGTGCACCGCATGCCACTGGTGGAAGTCATCCGTGGTGAGAAAACCAGCGAGAAGGCTGTAGCCACTACGGTGGCCTACGCCAGAGCCATGGGCAAAACCCCCATCGTGGTCAATGACTGCCCGGGCTTCCTGGTGAACCGCATCCTGTTCCCCTATTTTGCCGGCTTCTCCAAACTGATGGCCGACGGTGCCGATTTCCGTCAGGTCGACAAGGTCATGGAAGGTTTCGGCTGGCCCATGGGCCCGGCTTATCTGCTCGACGTGGTCGGTATTGATACCGCCTGTCACGCTGACAAGGTAATGGCAGCAGGCTTCCCCGACCGCATGGCCCATGAAGGCACCACCGTGATCGAGAAGCTGTATGAACTGGGCCGTTATGGTCAGAAGAACAGCCAGGGCTTCTATGTCTACAAGGAAGACAAGCGCGGCAAACCGAAGAAAGTAGTGGATGAGGCTGTTTTTGCCTTGCTGCGCGATATTACCGGCGAGCAGAAAGCCTTTGAGGCGGACGACATCATCGCCCGCATGATGATCCCCATGTGTATCGAAACCGCCCGCTGCCTGGAAGACGGCATCGTCAGCAGCGCCGCCGAGGCGGATATGGGCCTGATTTACGGCATCGGTTTCCCACCATTCCGTGGTGGTGCGCTGCAGTACATCGACGCCATGGGCATGGCGGCCTTTGTTGAGCTGGCGTCCCGCTATGCTCACCTCGGCAAGCTGTATCAGCCCACCGAGCGCATGCTGCAGATGGCACAACAGGGTGAAACCTACTACCCCGCAGCGACCCCAGCCAGCCACTGATCAGGTACGGAGAACAGAATAATGACAATGTCCAAACTTCAACCCAATGATGTGGTGGTGATCGACTGTGCCCGCACCGCCATGGGTAAATCCAAAGGTGGCGTGTTCCGCAATGTGCGCGCCGAGAATATGTCCGGTGAGCTGGTCAAGGCGCTGTTTGCCCGTAACCCCGGCGTTGACCAGAACGATGTGGAAGACCTGATCTGGGGCTGCGTCAACCAGACCAAGGAGCAGGGCTTCAACGTCGCCCGCTCGGTGTCGCTGCTGGCCGGGCTGCCCATCAGTGTGGCGGCGCAGACCGTCAGCCGTCTGTGTGGTTCATCCATGGCCGCACTGCATACCGCGGCGCAGGGCATCATGACCGGTAACGGCGATGTGTTTGTAGTCGGTGGTGTTGAGCACATGGGGCACGTCAACATGCTGCACGGTCTGGATATCAATCCGGCCATGAGCAAGCACGTCGCCAAGGCGTCCATGATGATGGGCGTCACTGCCGAGATGCTGGCGCGGATGCACGGTATTGGCCGCGAACCCCAGGATGCGTTTGGTGCCCGCTCTCACCAGCGCGCCATGGCGGCTACCCTGGAAGGGCGTTTTGACCGTGAAATTATCGGTATCGAAGGGCATGACGAGAATGGTTTCCGCAGCCTGATCAGCCGTGACGAAGTGATCCGTGACGGTGTGACCGCCGAATCACTGGCGGAGCTGCCACCGGCGTTTATTCCCAAGGTCGGAACGGTGACCGCGGGGACATCATCTGCCATTTCCGACGGCGCTTCAGCGATGATCCTGATGTCAGCCAAACGGGCTCAGGAGCTGGGGCTGAAGCCCATCGCCGTGATCCGTGCCATGGCGGTATCGGGTTGTGACCCATCCATCATGGGTTACGGCCCGGTGCCTGCGACCAAGAAGGCGCTGAAACGTGCTGGTCTGAGTATGGAAGACATCGACATTATCGAGCTGAACGAAGCCTTTGCCGCGCAGGCACTGCCAGTGCTGAAAGACCTCAAGGTGCTGGACAAGATGGACGACAAGGTCAACCTCAATGGCGGTGCCATTGCTCTTGGCCACCCCTTCGGCTGCTCCGGCACCCGTATCTCTACCACCCTGCTGAACGTGATGCAGCAGCAGGATGCTACCCTTGGTCTGGCTACCATGTGTATCGGTATGGGCCAGGGTATCTCCACCATCTTCGAACGGCTCTGATCGCTCGCTGTTCCCGGGTTACCGGGATGAGCGTAGGCCTCGAAGGCGCCCTTCCCGGCCTCTGTCTGCCCGCAATGGCAAGGCGGACAAAGGCGGGGAAGGGCGTCGGTGACCGGTCTGTCCCGCAGTCTGACGGGTCGCCTGCTCTGGCGGAGAATCGAGCTGTATCTCTGCCTGAGCATCCCTTGCTTTTGTTCGTTGAGTTGGCCATGGCGGCGGCAACCTCCGCCGACCATGGACTTATCCTGAGTTGACTGGTGTTTGTTGCCCCCGCCTGTCGGGGGCTTTTTTAGCTGCTGATCTGATCATGGCCTGACACGGCGCTGCCTGTCTCTGTCGCCTGCACGTTCTGCGCCGGCTCCTGCTCCTGCTCCTGCATCTCCTTCAGTCTGATCTGCCATACCCCTTCATGTTTTTCCATTTGCTGCACCTGAAATGGCGTATCGGGTGGAATCAATGCCTCTTCTTCGTCTTTATGCTGGGCAAAGGCTTTGATATTGACCGCTGAAGACGAGGAGAGTGTCAGTTCGACCCGGGTACCGGGAATAAAGGCTTTCTGTGCATTCAGTGAGGTACTCATAAAAGCACTGTCACGGTACGGACGCTCGGGTGAAAAGCGGCGATGTACTTCTTCATCGCTCATGTTCTTGCTGATACCCCGGTACAGCTGGCCGTCTGCCCGATGCTCCGCCGAGGCGGCCAGTTTCTGTAAACCCTGCTGTAACGCCCCGACGACGGGGACCACCTTGTCATTGTGCTGGTAACGCAGGTGGTGGTTGATGGCCGGATACAGGTTGGTGGTGTACAGCCGCACCGCGAGAAATTCATCGTCACTGAGTTTGGCCGCGCTGGCAGTGCGATCTTTAACCGCCAGCGACTCTCTGATCAGCTGCTCGGCGCGTGGCAGGTTGGCCATGCTCAGTTCACCGGCACAGGCCAGCCGCATGCGCTCTTCACGAATCACCCTGTGTAATGCCTGCTTCACGGGTGTGTCGGTCAGGCGGGAGGGGGTATCACCTCTGCTGGCGGAAGCTAGTTTGCTGCTGCCTGCTTTAGGGCTCACCTGTTGAGGATAATGCGATAGTTGCTGTTGGGTAGTGACCAGAACAGGAGGCTGCTGCAGAGCAGTTTGTCCCCTAAAACAGTCCAGAAAACATTTAGCCAGTGCGGCCAGTGGTTGAGGGAGGGCAAGTCCAGCTAACGTCTGGGTTGGTGTCTGGGTTGACGGGGTGTGAGTATTATTGATGGGCGGCAGTGCCATGTAGGCCTCCTTGTCTGTGATGGGGGATGTTTTGCTGTCGCGTTACTCCTGCTGCAACTGGGCAAAAAGATGCTGATGGGCCTGATTGTCGACAGTAAAGTCTTTGGCCCTGATGGGCTGGCTGAAGGGCTGGGTATAGAGGCTGTCGTCCCATTGTTCAGCAAGACCATGGGATGCTACGCCCAGGTTGACCTCCAGCAGGGAGTGATGATCATCCTGACCGTAATAGCCATAGGCGGCATAGCGCATCAGCTCCTTCAGTGCCTGAGGATCGTCTATGCCGAGCTGTTGCTGACAAGCCGGGGCAAGTAGCAGGCTGACGGCCAGCATACGTGACGCTGAGCCAGAGGGGCCGGCCAGTGTAGGCTTGTCGGCGGCAGCCGCTTTTTGGGCAAACTCACTATCGGGATTCACCTGCCAGACATGCCTGCCATAGCCGCGCAGCACCTGCAGTTGTTCGTCCGCAGGAGGGGGGATAGTGAATCCAACACGCGTCTGCTGGCCAGGATGATTGACGGGATTGTGCCGGTGATAGGCTAGTTCCTGCTGGCTGATCTGGCCCAGTGTCAGCTGGTGTGCAGGCATATACCGGGCTTTGCCTGTTTCAGTGCGGCTATCCGCCATTTTCCCCGCCCAGCCTTCCATCTGGTAGAGCGTTTTGCCGTTAGCCTGCAGGTAGCTGAGGTCAAGCAGATGCTGGAGTCGCTGTGACTGTTCGGGCTGATCCAGCAGCTGATTGAGCAGGCCCTTGAACGTGTCGCTCAACAGCATGTTCAGAGCCAGTGTGCCCTGCTCACGCAGCGAGCCATTGTGTAAGGTACGACGCAGGGTCACCGGGTTCCAGCCGACGCTGCCGACCACATCGAAGCGCGGGCTAAGTACACCGCTGCCACGGCGGTTGCTGTCGTGGGGGCGTGAGGCAGCTTGCACAATATCAGCCCAGCCTTTGATCTCGCCGCGGCAGGCGATGAACAGCTGCACGATGGACTGGCTCAGTGCGGCCATCGTAGTACGCGCAGCAGGATGGCCAGCGATGTGTTCGGTCAGCGCTTTTTCCACTGTTTTATTCTTTTCTAGATGGCTGGTGTCAGTGGGGTGTTTGGCAGGGGCAGACGATGACACTGAGGTCGGTAAAGAGGAGTCAAGTGGCAGAGCTTCAGTGGAAATAGGGTTGATCATGTAACGTTGCCTCGCTGCTCATCCTTGCCGTGATGGTCTCAACTATCGTGGTTATCGTTGTCGACGGTCTGTGGTATTTCCTCTAGGTCGATATGCCAGGTATCGAGTTGCTTTTCCATATGGCTAACATGAAACGGTGTATTAGGGAGGATTAAGGCTTCTTTTTCGTGTGGAAAGCGAGCAAGAGGACTGATATTGACGGCTGAATGCGAATGAAGGCGAAGGCTTACCCGGCTAGTCATGCTGTTCGCAATGCTGGGATCGGTAGTCGTGCTCATAATGGCCTGATCACGATAAGGCTTTTCAGCGTTAAAACGCTGCATGATTTCACTGTCAGGCATTCTTTTCTCTATGCCGCGATAGAGAGTGGTGTTCACCTGATAGTCGGGATGCTGTGCCAGTTTGGCTAAGCCATCCTTTAGTGCATCAACAACAGGCTGGACTTCTGGATTAGGCTCATAACGAAGATGGTGATTGATGGGGCGGTACAAATTGGTGGAGTACAGATGAATAGCCAGAAATTCGTCATCCGTCAGCATGGTTGCCTGGGGGGTGGTATCTTTCTTTTGCAGCGCATCGTGAATCATCTCTGGCCCCGATGTGAGGCCTGAACTGAAGTCGCCAATACCCTGGCTGGCAAGACGTTTGATCTCTTGTTCCACAATACGATTGATGGCGTGTTTCATTGGTGAGCCATGTAATCGTTGACTGTTTATTGAGCTTGGATAATCACGCTGGATAGTGGTTGTTACCATGGGGTCTAACGATGTCTGATGTGCTTTGCCCGGTGTAAAGCAACAGAGTAGTGATTTCAAAAAAGAGGCTGAATTGCTTTTATCAGTGTGTTGTACAGCGGGACTTTGTATATAGGAGCTCTGTTGAGCGGACGATAATGAATTAATAGGCATTTGGGTGTACCTGTTACTCGGGGGTAGGTAATTCAGGCATTTCCTTCAGCTTGATATGCCAGCGACCGGAGTCGGTCTTGTCCCTGGCAGTGACCAGAAAGGGCGTGTTGGGCTGGAACAGGGCTTCCTGCTCGTCTTTGCTCATCGACAGCGGTGCTATTCTGACGGCGGACTGGCTTTCAATCTCCAGCAAGGGGCTTTTCTGATAGCGCTGCTGTATGTCCGTGGCTTTTTTGTTCTTCACCGTCAGGGTGGTAAAGGAGGCGGAAACCAGCGAAGGATCCTCTGATGCGCTGACAAAGGTTTTGTCACGATAGAGGCCGTGGAGCTGAAAGTTGTTGTGAATAAACTGGTCGCTGACACTTTTATTGATGCCCCGGTAGAGGGTGGTTTGCGCCACATTGTCCGGGTTCTCCGCCAGCCGTCGGAGGCCATTCTGCATGGCACCGACGACCAGCTGCATATCTGCACTGGGATTACCGTCGCGCAGCTGATGATTGACCGCCCGAAACATCGTTGAGGTATACAGCCGCAGGCTTAGAAACTCATCATCCGGCATTGTTGCCAGCGCCGGGTTAGCATCCTTGCGCTGCAGGGCGACACGGAAGGTATCTTCGGCGGACACGCCATAACCAAAGCGCGTCATTTCGCGCGCCAGTGCCTGTTTGACCGGCGTATCGTTATAGCGGCTGGGTGGCGTGCTGATATGACCGGGAAAGGCAGCGAGCTGACTGGTATGTGTCGCGGTGGTTGCCGGGCTGTGTTTAGACGATGATGCGCTGAACAGTTTCCCCAGCTTGGTGAGCACACTGCTTTTCCCTTTGCTCTTGGCCACCGCTGAGCTGAGCTCCGGGTGCAGGGGGCTGGCCGTTGGGGAGACTGAGGGCGTTTTCATGGTTGCAGCTCCTGACGTTTGCTCAGACCTGCACCTGCTGTGATCTGGGCACGGTTCAGGCCGGCCTGCTGATCCTGACGAAAACGACGGATGCTGTCCTGCAGCTGAGCACACAGCTGGTGCAACTGCTGCAGTACCTGCCCTAGTGGTTCGGCGTCGCTGCTGATCAGGCTGTGGCAGTAGCGCAGGCACAGCAGTCGCTGCTCGATATCCAGCGCGATACTGGCATTAAGGGTGTGGGCAGGCGACAGATTCAGGTGCAGCGCCAGTGCCAGCAGACGGCCATCCTGCTCCGGATCGATGTGGGTCAGGGAGTGAATGATAAACACGCTGTTACCCTCTCCGCCGGGCACCAGCAGGCATTCACTGCCTGCGCTCAGTGGCCACAACAGATGACCTTCCTGACGCAATGCCTCCAGTTGTGCAGGATCGGCGCCGAGGGGGCGCAGGGCATATTCGAGGCGTTGGGTCGGATAGTTGTCCATTTCGGTTCCTCTGTTTGGCGGTCTCAGTCCATGAGGACGTTGTGCTATCAGTGGCGCACAGGCGTGCTGTTGTTCCGTGCCAGTGAGGTGGTGCAGGCGTGGTCACATACAGGATGGCCTGCTTTGCTGCTAAACTTGCGCATCATTTCTACAGGCACTGCCATGAACCCCATCTCTGCAAGCATCGCGCTCGCTTTTGCACAGCGTCAGGCGCTGTTCAGCCGTTGTCAGACGGAAAACACCACCTGTTATCGCCTGTTCCACGGTACCAATGAAGGTTTGTCCGGCGTCACGGTTGATCGCTATGGCGATCTCTATCTGATCCAGAGTTTCCATACGCCGCTCGGGGTGGAGCAGTATCAGCAGATCGTGACAGCGACAGAGCAGCAGCTGGGGCAGTCGGTGCTGTGGGTCTATAACGACCGTTCCGGCAATAACAGCCGTATCGACACCGCACAGCAAGACCCCGCTTTGCGACCCGTGGACGCTGCGCTGGCGGATCATGAGGGATTGGAGCTGGGCGTGCGTTATCGGGTTCGGGGGCGGCATCAGGGACAGGACCCGCTGCTGTTTCTGGATTTGCGTAATGCCCGGCGTTACGTACTGGAGAACAGTCAGGGCAAGGATGTGCTCAACCTGTTCTCCTACACCTGTGGTGTGGGCCTGTGTGCGGCCAAAGGCGGTGCGCGCGAGGTGGTGAATGTCGATTTTGCCCAGTCAGCACTGGCAGTGGGTAAGGAGAACGCCGAGCTGAATGGTTTCCCCGACAGCCAGATCAGTTTTGTGCAGAGTGACTTTTTCCCTGCCTGCCGTCAGCTGGCGGGCCTGCCGGTTGCCGCACGGCGTGGCAAGCGCCTGCCCAGCTATCCGCGGCTGGCTGCCCGGCAGTTTGATCTGGTGTTTCTCGATCCTCCGCGTTATGCCAGCAGTGCCTTTGGTACTGTCGATCTGCTGCGCGATTATCAGAGCCTGCTGAAGCCGGCCATTCTCGCCACTCGGGACGATGGTCAGCTGATCTGCTGCAATAACGTGGCACAGGTGGATATGGACAGCTGGCGTGCGCTGGTGTTGCGCTGTGCGGAAAAACTCGGCCGTCCCGTGCGGGCGGTAGAGGTGATCAGCCCGGAAGAAGACTTCCCCAGTACGGACGGTCAGCCGCCACTGAAAACCCTGGTGCTGCAGTTCTAGCCTAAATCTGTGCAGCCATTTCGGCCAGCAATGAGATGATGGATAGCGGTGTAGTGACGGTTTTGTGACATTTTTCTGACCGTGTGGAATATTTTTTGCTGCTAATTCAGCCTGCTTCGGCATGACTGGAGTTCATCAAATACCACTGGGAGCTTTACCTATGTCACGTCTCACCCTGCGCACCGCCGCGGTATCGGTTGCCCTGTTATTGGGCAGCGTCAGCCTGCCTTCCTGGTCAGCAGATACCCCGGCAGCGCCGAGCTACACCACCAAAGACCTGAATGAGCAGCTGGTGCTGGCCACCCTGTGGATGCAGGCATCGGGCGAGTTCAAGGCGCTGTCTTATCAGGCTTTCAATCTGGCCAGACTGCGGCTGGATATGTATATGGCAGGTCATCCCGGCGGCAAGAAAGTCGCCGTGATCGTCGATGCCGATGAAACGGTACTGGACAACTCCGCTTACGAGGCCTGGCTGGTAGGCAAGGACTTCGGTTACTCCAGCAAAACCTGGGACAAATGGATGGATGCGGCACAAGCCAAGGCCATGCCCGGTGCCGTGGAGTTTCTCAACTATGTGAAGAAGCGCGGTGGGGAAGTGTTCTACGTCACCAACCGCAAGGAAGTGGGTAAGGCCGGCACCATCAAGAATATGAATGCGCTGGGCTTCCCCTTTGTCGATGATGCTCACCTGATGCTGCGCACCGACAGCAGCAACAAGGAGCCACGCCGTCAGCAGATTGCAGCCGACTACGATGTGGCGCTGCTGATGGGTGACAACCTCAATGACTTCAGTGCGGCCTTCGATACCAAGACGCTGGAAGAAGGCGATGTTGCGGTCGAAAGTAACAAAGCTAAATTTGGTGCCGAGTTTATTGTGTTACCAAACCCCACCTACGGTGACTGGGAAGGCAAGGTGTATAACAACAACTGGGGCGCTTCACCTGCTGAGAAAGACCAGATGCGCAAGGCCCATCTGCACCCCTGGCAGCCTGCGGAGTAAGCGCTCTGTTCTGACTGGTACGCGCTTATCGCCGAATACAACAAGACCGCCGTGATGGCGGTCTTGTTGTATTCCGGGTCTGACTAGATCATTGCGCCGCCACTGGCTTCATCATCCAGCATATGGATAAAGTCCGCCTCGCTCATGGGTTTGCCGTAGTAGTACCCCTGTGCCTGCTGGCAGCCCATGCTGGCCAGCATGATGGCCTGCTCTTCGGTTTCCACCCCTTCTGCGACCAGCTCCATCCCCAGACTGCGTGCCATGGAAATGATGGCGCGCACCAGTGCTGCGCTTTCTTTGGCGGTGGTCAGCTTATCGACAAAGGAGCGGTCGATTTTCAGCGTATCGATGGGGAAGCGGGCCAGATAACCGAGGGAAGAGTAGCCTGTGCCGAAGTCATCCACCGCAATGGTCAGGCCCAGCGCACGAATCTGCTGCAGCTGCTCCATTACATCGGGGCGGTCCTCCAGCAGAATGCCTTCGGTAATTTCTACTTCAAGCCAGAGGGCCGGACACTGATGCTGCAGCAGGGCCTGTTCGATCACTGCCAGCAGCGGCTGTTCACTCTCAAAGAACTGACGGCCTGACAGGTTGACGGCTATCTTCAGCGGCTCCCCCGGGCGGCGGTTCCAGCGGCAGGCTGCCTGACAGGCGGTTTCAATCACCCAGCGACCCAGATCGACAATGGTGCCGTTATCTTCCGCAAGATGAATAAAACGGTCAGGGGTCAGCAGCCCGCGCCGTGGATGATGCCAGCGAATCAGCGCCTCGGCACCGAGAATCTTGCCGCTGCGCAGATCAATCTTTGGCTGATACAGTAGACGCATTTCGTCCCGCTCCAGACAGCGGCGCAGGTCATTCTCCAGCTCCAGCCGCTCGCGGGCCTGGGTGGTCAGCTCTTTGGAGTAGAACTTCAGGGTATTCCGGCCACTGGCCTTGGCCATATACAGGGCCGAGTCGGCAAAGCGCACCAGATCATCCAGATCGTCGCCGTCGTCAGGATAGATACAGGCACCGACACTGGCCGATACGCTGATTTCCTTGCCATCCACCAGCAGCGGATCGCGGATCGCTGTCATTGCAAAGTGAGCCTGCGCCTGCAGATCCTGGCGGTCTTCGACCTTACTCAACAGCACGCCAAACTCATCACCGCCCAGCCGTGCCAGGGTGGCACTGGCATCCAGACAGTTCTGCAGGCGCTGGCTGATAATCTTCAGCAGGGTGTCGCCATGGCCGTGACCCAGGCTGTCATTGACGGTTTTGAAGTGGTCGAGATCGATGATCATCAAACCCGCCCGCTTGCCCTTGAGGCGAGCGTTGAGCAGGCTGCGGCGGACCTTGTCGTTAAAGAAACTGCGGTTAGGCAGGGCGGTCAGCGGGTCATAGAAGGCCAGCATATGGATACGCTGCTGGTATTCATGGATATCGCTGATGTCCCTTGCTACCGCCAGTACGCTGATCAGCTGGTTGTCACGGTCATACTCGGCCGACAGTCGCAGCAGGGTGCTGATCTGTACTCCCTGGCTGTTGAGAATCTTTGTTTCCAGCTCGGTACTCTTGCCGGTGGCCAGCACCTCGGCAATGGCCTCGTCCACCTTGGACTCCCGTGGAATATCGGTATAGCCGTGTGAGTGCAGAATTTTCAGCCGGGCTTCGGCGGCGGTCAGTCCCATGATGTCGCTGGCCTGCATGTTCACCAGTTTGAGCAGCGCCGGGTTGCAGTACACCAGACGGCGCTGGGTATCGTAGCGACAGATGATATCGGGGGAGTTTTCCACCAGCGTGCGGTAGGTCAGTTCGCTGCGATAGAGCTTTTCTTCGATCTCCTTGCGCTCGGTAATGTCACGAGCGACGGCCAGCACACTGACCGTATCACCACGCTGGCCCAGCTCCGGCGTCAGTTTCAGTTCGAAATGGCGCAGTTTGCCTTCATTAGTCTGCATGCTGAGTTCGAGATGATCCGGTTGCTTGCCGGCAATGACCTCGCGCAGTTTTTGCTCCAGCTGTCTGGCATCAACACCGGCAGCAGATAACTCCGAGGGCACCTTGCCGAGCACCGCGCCGGTTCCCAGACCGCAGATCTGCTCGTAGACGTGGTTGACGTAAATACGGCGGCACTGGGTGTCATAGCGCATGATGGCATCGGGGGAGTTTTCCACCAGGGTGCGGAAGGCCTGTTCACTGGCATGCAGGCGCTCTTCTGCCTGATGACGCTCGGTGTAGTCTCGGCCTACCACCAGTACACCACAAAGCTGGTCATAGCGATCCAGTTCCGGCACCAGCCGCAGCTCGTAGTAACGCTGCTGGCCGCTGCTGTCGGTGACGCTGAGGTCCATGGTGCCGGCATGGCCGGTATCGATCACCCGCTGGACATTGTTCTGGTACTGCAGCGCGCTGCTGCCCAGGCCCGAATGCTGAATGGGAGACTTACCCAGACTGTCATTGGCCAGGGTGCGGGTGGCCTGTTCGTACTGACGGTTGACGTAGAGCCGGCGGCAGTGGGTGTCATAACGGATAATGACATCGGGTGAGTTATCAACCAGCGCACGGAACACCCGTTCCTTGTCGAAACGCTCGTCTTCTTCACGCTTGCGCTCAGTAATGTCCCGGACGATCAGCGCCACCGACACCATTTCATGCAGCTCGTTGCGGATCGGCACCATGCTGACATCGATATAACGGGTCAGGCCGTTCTCATCCAGCGCATCCTCAAAGTGCAGAGGCGCACCGCGCTCCAGACAGCGCTGTTCGTAAAGGCACCAGGAGTCGCGGAAGGTGGCGGGTACCAGATCACGCAGCAGTCGTCCGGCGGCATGCTGCGAGTGAAAAGCCAGATGGCGCTCAGCTACCGGGTTGAGCCAGCGCACCTGCAGCTGACGCTGAGGGGTGATATCCAGCAGCATGAAAGCGTCTTCGAGGCGTTCAAAGATGGTCTGATACTGGCGGTCACGTTCTCCCCGTGCCGCCTCGGCATCCATTTGCAGCAGCGAGCCCTGCTGAGCTACCCGCTGGCTGATATCAACACAGTAATTGGCGATATATTCCTCGCCCTGATGCAGGAACAGAAATAGCGTCACTTCTACGGGTTTGCTCTGACCGTCGGCATCCTGATGCTGAATGGTGAATTGTGCCCGGAATTGACGCCGTAGCTCCTGCAGGGTCTTTTCGCGGTCGTCGCGGCTCTGGCTGGCGGACCATTCGCGCATAAACCAGTCGCCACTGATCTGCTCTGCACTCATGCCAAAAAAATTGAGGCTGGCCGCGTTGGCGTAGACCACGCGGAAATTGTGTGCAGGCTGGGTAATCAGTACGGGAGAGCAGTAGGGCATGGACAGCATGCTGAGCAGCAGGCTTGAGCCGTCAGCGGCACGTTCATCGCTTCCCAGATCAAAGGGCGGACTGGTTTCTGTGGGGGTCATAACTGGGATCCTGCGCCATCGCGACTGCAATCCTTAGGTTAGTCTGATCCAGGCTTTTTCACCAAATGTGCCGCCGGGAACTGGCAGTATCCATGCTATATTCGCCGCTAAAGAGGGAGTGCAAAAAGCGATGTCTGACAGGAGAGGAAGGATGGCTGCACAACTGCATATCGGGCATCTTGCAAGGCCAGTTCAGGGGTGGGGCAGAGAATGGGTGGCGGCGCTGATGCTGGGCCTCATGGCGCTGGTCAGTGTCCCTGCTCAGGCTGACAGCTGCCGTGTACCGGCCCATATTCCTGAAACCCGTGTGGTGAAGGTGGATTGTCAGGTCGATGCGCCGGTGACGGGCTATGTGCTGGCGTTGTCCTGGTCGCCCGCGTTCTGTGACAGTGCAGCAGGGCAGCGTGGCAGTAATGACTTTCAGTGCCGGGATAACCAGTTCCGTTGGGTGGTGCACGGCTTGTGGCCACAGAACTTTGACAGCAAGGGTGCACGCTGCAGCCAGCCGCGTCACTGTCAGGCGACGCAGGTGGATGCCAGCACGGTGCGCGACAACCTCTGCATCATGCCCGGCGTGCAGCTGATTCAGGGGGAATGGCAGAAACACGGCTCCTGTGCTTTTGATGCTCCTGCTGACTACTTCAGTGAAATACAGCAGCTGTGGCAACGCATCCAGCGGCCACCACTGGAGCCACTGGCTGCGGGCGGGCGGATCAGTACGGCGGCCATCAAACAGGCGTTTATCGCCCTGAACCCTGGCCTTGGCCGCGACGACATGCTGGTGCAGGCAGGCAAGAACAACCGTTTCAACGAGATATTCATCTGTCTGGACAAGCAGGGACAGTTCCGCCGCTGCAATGGTAACGGTGTGCCTGATCATGTACTGCTACAGCTGGTACAGTAGGCACCTGATTACATCAGCCAGACAGCCTTCAGCCCGCTCGCGGGGAGTTTGCCATCAGGGAGTGCCGGAACCACAACGGTGGGCACGGCCACGGAACCAGACACCAGGGGGATGTTATGAATACAATCAATCAGCGCCACGCCCATGCCTGTCAGTGGGCAAGAGAAGCCGGGGCGCTGGCTCTGGATTATTTTCGCCAGCGTGATGCGCTGACCATCGACAGCAAAGGCGTACAGGACTGGGTCAGCGAGGCTGACCGTAACGTCGAAAGCCTGATCCGCAGCCGTCTGGCTGAGACTTATCCCGACGACGGCATCCTCGGTGAGGAGGAAGGCTGGCAGGAAGGATCGTCGCAGGGTTACTGGGTGATTGACCCCATTGATGGCACCACCAACTTTCTTCGAGGCCTGCCTGACTGGGGCGTGGTGATTGCGTATGTCGAAGGGGGCGAAGTGCAGATCGGGGTGATTTATGTGCCGATGACGGAACAGCTGTATCAGGCTGTGCGTGGTCAGGGGGCATTCTGTAACGACCAGCCGCTGCGCCTCGGTCAGGAGCCCATTGAGCTGTCATCGGTACTGATCTATATGGGCTTTGGCCGCCGTACTGCGCTGCCGGATTACCTTGCCCGCATTGATTATCTCTACCAGTGTCAGATGGATCAGCGCCGGCTGGGTTCGGCTGCACTCTGTCTGGCGCGCACCGCCGAGGGGTTGGTGGACGGCTTCTTCGAGGCGCAGATCAACCCCTGGGATGTGCTGGCTGGGCTGCTGATCGTGGAAGAGGCCGGTGGCTGGCACAACTACCTCGGTCAGCCTGCGACAACCGGCACCATGCGCGTGCTGGCCTGTGCGGCACCGCTGCAGGAGGCGCTGACGCCATTGCTGCATATCGGTCAGCCACTGTAGACCGTCGCAGGTTTTTCAACACTGAGTGACCATCCGTAAAAGTGTAAACGCGTTCAGGGCGAACAGGCAGGACAGAGGACATGGGGAGCAGTCGATGGGGTCGGGTAATGCTGTGTGGTCTGCTATGGCAGGCCGCTATCAGCCGGGCCGAGACCTGGAAGTGTGAGGAGGATGTGGATGGTTTTATCCAGCAGCTGGAAGTGAGCATGGAAGCGGACCGGCTGATGGGGTTTCGTTACAGTGGCTCGACCACGGCGTTTGATGCCGAAGTGGCTGCCTGCCGTTTGAGTGCTGAGCGGGATGACGGCGAAGTGAACTGGAATCTGCAGGGGCACACGACCACCATCAGCTACGCCGGGCACAGCAATGAACAGGTCAAAGTCAGCCAGATGGGAACCACGCTGATCTTTGATCTGTCGGGGGCGGCCCCCTGGCAATGCGGCAAGCAGGCCGTCTCGGCTGCCACTATCGCGATTACCCAGGACGAGCCCCATTGCCACAGCATCACTCTGCGTCAATAGAGGTGGTGCGGTCACCTCCCCGCTAGCAGGCTGTTGAAAAACGTTATCGAGGCAGCCGAGACAAGGAAATGCCCTGAGGGCACAAGAAACAGGCGAAAAAGCGGAGTTTAGTGGACCAAATGAGCATTTGACTCGCTCCGCTCGCCCCTTCGGGGCCGTGCTAAAGCACGTTCAGCCTTTGGCTGTGAGCCTGTTTTTGACGCGGTATTCGGCAACGCAGACAGATTTTCAACGACCTGCTAGACAATCTGACTGGCCAGTTTGCGTGCTTCCTGTCGGAGCAGGGTAATCCACTGCTGGCATTGCTCTTCACCAAAGCGGGTGATCAGCCCGGATAACGCCAGAGTGCCCAAAAACTGGCCGCTGCGACTGAATAGTGGCACCGCCACGGCGCCCACTTCTGCACTGCGTTCACCCTGTGAACGTGCCCATCCCTGCTGGCGGATGACCTCATCTTCGGCCAGCTCCTCACTGTAGGCCCGCAAAATCCGTCCGGCAGCGCCCTGACCCAGAGGCAGACGGATGCCCTCGTCGAGATGATGGCGCATTTCCCGCTGGGCATTTTCCCGATACAGGCAGATACGCTGTGCCCCGGCCCGCACGTAGAACGAGGCGCTTTCATTGCTGGCGTCACGCAGTGCCACCAGCACCGGGCGGATCAACGGCTCCAGACTGTTTTCCGCATCACAGGCATGGCTCAGGCGGCGAATGGCACTGCCAAGACTGAACAGACCTTTGCTGTCACGCTGGATATACCCGAACATTTCCAGCGACTTCATCAGACGCAAAATCGTGCTTTTGTAAAATCCCGTTTGCTCGGCCAGTTCTGCCAGCGTCAGGCTGCGCCGTTGTTCACTGAAGCAGTCAAGCAGCGTCAATGCGCGCTCAACCGCCTCCACTCGATCATTTGCCATGGTCTGTTCCCGTACATTTCTGCGGAAAAATTATGCCTGACAGAACGCCATTGCCGAAGCAATCCGATGTTGCGTTCTGTTCTGTTGCGCTCTATATTCTGTCTGAGAGAATTTAATTCTCTTAAATAGAACTTTGATGAGGCACCTGTACCCTTGTCTGTCCTTTCTCAGCAGCCTGGCTGCTGTGTCGATTCTGGTGGAGATAACAACAATGACTCGCCGTACCCGTTTGCTTACCTCACTCCCTCTGCTGTTACTGACTTCGGCGCTGGCCGCACCCGCCACACAGGCAGCTGAACTGCCCAAAGCGCCTGAATGTATCGCCCCGGCCAACCCCGGCGGTGGCTGGGATTTCACCTGCCGCACGGTCGGTCAGCTGCTGTCCACTCTCAGTTACGTCAAAGGCAATGTGCAGACCGTCAATATGCCCGGTGCCAGTGGCGGGGTGGCTTACGCCAACATCGTCTCCAAACGCAACAGCGACCCGAATGTGGTGGTGGCCGCCAGTACCGCGACCACTACCCGTCTGGCGCAGGGGCAATTCCCCGGTATGAACGCAGAGATGGTCAAGTGGGTGGGGGCACTGGGCGCGGACTACGGAGTTATTGCCGTGGGTAAAAATTCGCCCTATCAGGATCTCAAGCAACTGATGGCCGCGCTGCAGGCTGACCCCAACTCGGTCAAGTTTGCCGGTGGCAGCGCCTCCGGTGGCTGGGATCACCTGAAAGTCTTGCTGGCGGCTAAGGCAGCCGGTGTCAGCGGGCTGGCGAAAATTAAATATCTGGCCTTTAACGGCGGTGGCGAGGCCATGACGCAGGTACTCGGTGGCCACATTGATGCCTTTACCGGTGATGTATCGGAAGTGCTGGGCTTTATGCAGTCGGGCGACCTGCGGGTGCTGGCGGTGCTGTCAGACAAACGCCTGCCTGCCCCTTATGACACGCTGCCCACGGCTGCCGAGCAGGGGATCGACACCGTGGCGCCCAACTGGCGTGGCTTCTATATTCCCGGTGGTGTATCGGATCAGGAGTACCAGTGGTGGACGGCTACCCTCGACAGTCTGTACGCCTCACCGGCCTGGAAGCAGACCATGGCTGAAAACGGCCTGATGCCTTTCCATAAGGTCGGTTCCGAATTCGACAGTTTCGTGAAACAGCAGATCAGCCAGATCACCGACCTGTCGAAGGAAATTGGTCTGATCAAGTAATGTTCCTATGTGGTGTCGCCACCACAGACAGTAAAGGTGCTGTCAGCCAGTGGAATGGCTGGCAGAGCCGGAGACGTGTGATGAATCCACCCCTTAAACATATTCGTGTTCTGGATCTGACCAATGTGCTGGCCGGGCCCTTTGCCTGTCATCAGCTGGCCCATATGGGCGCTGACGTGATCAAGGTCGAGGTGCCCGGCTCAGGCGATCTGGCCCGGCAGCTGGGAGCCAGTGCCGAGCTGAATCGTGCCTTGATGGGGGTGTCCTTTCTGGCACAGAACCCCGGCAAGCGCTCGCTGACCCTCAACCTCAAGAGTGAGGCAGGTAAGGCCGTTTTCCTGCAGCTGGTAGCCAGTGCCGATGTGGTGGTGGAGAACTTCCGGCCCGGTGTGATGGAGCGGCTGGGGGTCGGCTTTGAGGTGCTGAAGCAACACAACCCACGGCTGATTTATTGTGCCATTTCGGGTTTTGGTCAGGATGGCCCCCTGCGTGATCTGCCAGCCTATGATCAGATTATTCAGGGCATGGCCGGGGTGATGAGTATTACCGGTGCGCCAGACAATGCACCGTATCGGGTAGGCTATCCGGTGGCCGACAGTGTCGGCGGTCTGACGGCCGCTTTTGCCATTGCCAGCCAGCTGGCCAACCCTCAGCGTGAGGCAACCTTTATCGATGTCTCGATGCTGGAAGCGACCATGGCCACCATGGGCTGGGCGGTATCGAACTTTCTGGTGGCCGGGCGCGAGCCCAAGCCCATGGGCAATGACAACGTCACCGCCAGCCCGTCGGGCACTTTCCGTACGGCTGATGGGCTGCTCAACATTGCCGCCAATAAGCAGGAGCAGTTTGAGGCAGTATGTGATGTGCTGGGCTGCCCCGAGCTGAAGGCCGACGCACGCTTTGCCGAGCGTCAGGCGCGGCTGCAGCATCGTCTGCAACTGACTGAGCTGCTGGAGCGGCGTTTGCAAACCGCATCTACCGAGCACTGGTGGCAGGCACTGAACCTGGCAGGCGTGCCTGCCGGGCCGGTGTATTCGGTACCTCAGGTGCTGGCCCACCCGCAGATTCGAGATCGCGGCATGCTGGCACAGTTCAGCGCTGTACCCGGGGTCGGGCAGGACGTCTGTGTGCTGCGCACCGGCTTCAAGGTGGACGGTCAGGCGCCTGCGGTAGCGACACCGCCACCTGCACTGGGTCAGCATACCGAGCAGATATTGCAGGAGCTGGGTTATGACAGCGCCGCCATTGCAACGCTGCGACAAACCGGCGCCTGCTG
This sequence comes from Pokkaliibacter sp. MBI-7, assembly GCF_029846635.1. Classification (NCBI taxonomy): domain Bacteria; kingdom Pseudomonadati; phylum Pseudomonadota; class Gammaproteobacteria; order Oceanospirillales; family Balneatrichaceae; genus Pokkaliibacter; species Pokkaliibacter sp. MBI-7. The sequence goes on from NZ_JARVTG010000001.1 coordinate 3,431,634, forward strand.
AGTGGCTGCACAAGATACCAATCCTGCAGCGCCGCTGGGTGCTGCACCTGAACGAGACGAGGCAAACATGGCAGACAACCTGGAAGATCAGGTCCGTGGCTGGTGGCGTACTGACATTATTGATATGGCTCCGGGCGAAATCCGTTATCACGGTTATCCCATTGAAGAGCTGATCGGACGCCTGAGCTTTACCGACATGATCTGGCTGATGCTGCGCGGTGAGCTGCCTGCGCAGGGGCAGGGACGGTTACTCGATGCGGCACTGATGGCGGCGGTGGATCATGGCCCGCAGGCACCCAGTATTGCCATTGCCCGTATGGCCATGACCTGTGGTGTCAGTCTCAACAATGCCATGGCCTCCGCCGTCAATGTGCTGGGCGATGTGCACGGTGGCGCCGGTGAACAAGCGATGCAGCTGTACAGTGATATCGCTCTGCGCCACGGTGAGGGTACGCCACTGGCAGAGGCGACAGCGATTGAGCTGGACCGGTTTATCGAGCTGCACGGCAAGTTTATTCCCGGCTTTGGTCATCGTTTCCATCCGGTGGATCCGCGGGCCGGGCGTCTGCTGGCACTGGTGGATGAGGCGGCGGCCCGGGGCGAGGTCAGTGGTCAGTTTGCTGCCATTGGCCGCAGCATTGAACAGGTGCTGGCTGAGCGTAAGGGCAAGCGCATTCCCATGAATATCGATGGCGCCACGGCGGTGATCTACGCTGAACTGGGGTTCGCGGCACCGCTGGCCCGGGGGCTGTTCTGCCTGTCGCGCTCCGTCGGCATCCTTGCCCATGCCTGGGAGCAGGCCGGGCAGGGTGGACGCAACAAGGGGCCGATCCCCCGCCAGTTGATCTGGCAATACAGCGGCGCAGCTGAACGTCATCTGCACGATGAGTAAACTGAGGTGCTCTGCTCTGCTCTGCTCTGCTCTGTTCAGTGTTGAGCTGACGGTCTGGCGCGCAGTGCGTCAGACCTTGAACTGCTTGACGTTGTCCAGCAGGGTCAGCGACATGCGCTGCAGATCATTGCCCGCCGTTTGCGTGCTGTCGGCAATGGCCTCCACCTGCTGGGACAGAGCCTGAATACTGGCAATATTCTGGTCCACTTCGCGTGTCACCAGCGCCTGCTGTTTCACTGCCGAGGCAATGCTGTGGTTGCGCTCGGCCATCTGCTGAATGTCCTGCTGAACATTGCCCAGAGCATCGACGGCAGCCGTGGCCAGCTGGCTGGTTTCATTGCCCCGCTGACTGGAGGTGTCGATGGAGGCGACGGCCAGTTCCACGCTGTGGCGGATGGCGTTGACCATTTCCTCGATGGAGTGAGTTGAACTCTGGGTCTTGCTGGCCAGACTACGCACCTCATCAGCGACCACCGCAAAACCCCGCCCGGCCTCACCAGCCCGTGCGGCTTCAATGGCTGCATTGAGTGCCAGCAGATTGGTTTGCTCGGCGATGGAGCGAATGACATCCAGCACCTTGCCGATATCCATACTTTTACTGGCCAGATCCCTGACCAGCACTGCGGTCCGGTTGATCTCCTCCAGCATGGTGCGCAGCGAATCCACCGTCGACAGCACCTTGTCGGTGGAGGCCTGTGAGGACGTCATGGCCACACGGGCCGCATCGGCACTGGCTTCGGCGTTCTCAGCAACATGTTCTATGGAGGCACTCATTTCGTTGATGGCGGTCGCAGCCTGTTTCAGCTGCTGGTTCTGACAGTCCACGGAGGTGGCACCCTGCCGGGTCGCCTGCGCCAGTGTCTCGGAGGAGTGGCTGAGTTCACTGGCAGAATGGCTGATGCTACCCACTGTTGTGCGCAGCGAAGACTGCATGGATTGCAGAGCGGTAAGCGCGGCTGCGGTTTCGTCGCGACCCCGAATCTGGAACTGATTGGTCAGGTCACCCGCGGCAATTCTCTGGGCAAAGGTGACGGCCTGACTCAGGGGAGCCGTAATACTGCGGGCAATAAGGATGCCGCACAGCATGAATATTCCTGCAATGACCGCTGCAGATATCCAGGTCATGGCAGAAAAGCTGGAAATAACCGTACGGGCCTGTTGAGTAATGGCTTTATTCTGCGCCTCTTTCAGATCGATAAAGACATTGATGCTTTTCAGCCAGTCAACCAGCGCGGGTCGTGCCGCTGAAAGTAACAGCGTACTGGCTTCATCAAACTGATGTGATTGTCTGAGCGTAATAACCTTGCCAATAATTGGCATGGTCTTTTGTTCGATACTTTTTATGTTATTCAGGGCATCCATTTCTTTGGGGTTGGTGCTGGCTTCCCGGCTGAACATTTCATCCAGCGGGGCGGCCGATTTTCGGTAGTCCTGTTCCAGACTGTGAATTAAGCCTAATACCGGTTCAATATCCTTATCGTCCTTCAGCAGTACCAGATCACGCAGTGCGATAGCCCGATCATGCACACTGCCTCTGAAGTTAATGGCATAGCGCTGCTTGAGGATGTTGATGTCATTGATTTCGGCGAGAGCGGCATCGACTTTATTGATTTTTATTACCGAAAGCTCCGTCTGGATAATGAGCAGGACAACAGAAAAGATAAATACGAGCAGCAGCCGATGGCCAATATTTATATTGGAAATGAGATTCATTCTTTGATGCCTTTGTTTCTAATAATAGATGCGAGTAATTGAAAAGCCGCACTACACCAGAAGGCATTCGTATTTTTTATATTGCCTCTGCCATATATGCCAATGCTCTTTAAACTTTGTTTACTGAACATCAGATCAGTTCCGCTGAGTTGCGGAATTTGTATTGGCTATTAGCAGTGGCTTATTTGCTGAATGAAATGGATGACCGATTTGAATGAGAATTCGACCTGCCGGATTACAGGCAGATCGAATTCAGGCAGACCGAATTCAGAGTGTCAGGCTTTAAATCGACTTATCAGCCCGTGCAGATGGCTGATGGCAGAAGCAATATCATCGGCAGTGGCGGCGGTCTGATGTGAGGCTTCTTTCACTTCTGCCGAGGCATCACTGATGGTGACGGCACTCTGGTTGACGCTCTCTGCTGTGCTGCTTTGTTCTTCGGCAGCGGTGGCGATCTGTACGCTCATGTCGCGGATGCGGCCGATGGCATCGCTCATGGCGCGCAGCGCACTTTCTGCCCGTCCTGACGACTCGCTGGTTTGCTGTGCCTTGCTGACACCACGCTGCATGGCCACGGCGGCATCCCGCGAGCCGTGCTGCAGATTTTCCATGATGACGCGGATTTCAGCGGTGGAGTCCTGGGTGCGCTGGGCCAGGGTACGCACCTCGTCGGCCACCACAGCAAAACCCCGCCCGGCCTCACCGGCGCGGGCGGCTTCGATAGCGGCGTTGAGGGCCAGCAGGTTGGTCTGTTCGGCGATACCGCGAATCACCTCCAGCACTTTGTCGATATCGGTACTGGCATTGGCTACCCGCTGGATGGTGTGGCTGATGGCATCCACCTCACCGGCCAGTTCACCAATATTGCGCACGATCACTTCCACCACTTCATAGCTGTCCTGGGTCAGGCGGTCCGTCTCGTTGGTTGCGCTGGCGGTTTCCTCGGCGTGGCGGGCCACTTCCTGAGCGGTCGCGACCATTTCGTTCATGGCGGTGGCGAGGGTGCCGGTTTCACTGGACTGGCGGTGAATACTGTGGTCGGTTCGTTTGGCCGCCTGTTGCAGCTCACCGGCCGACTGATTCAGCCGCATCGCCACCTGCCCGGTTTCCCGCACAATATCGGCGATACCAGCAGCAAAGCGATTGAAGGTGGCCGCCAGTTGCGCCAGCTCGTGCTTGCCTTCGGCAGGCAGTTGCTTGGTCAGATCACCATCGCCCTCGGCCAGTTCATGCATGGCGGCGATGGCCGTGCGTAACGGGCGACGGATACTGCTGATCACCATGGCAGCCAGAGCAATCAGTACCAGAATGATCAGTCCGGATTGCAGCGCCAGGGCTTCCAGCTTCTCCAGTGCCGCCCGGTTAAGGTCATCAATATAGATACCGGAGCCGATCAGCCAGCCCCAGGGTTTGTACTCGCGGGCAATACCGAGTTTGGCCACCGGCTTACCGCCTTTGCTGCGCGGCCAGTGATAGCGAACCTGCGCCATGTCGCCCTGATCGACGCCCTTGAACAGCTCCTGATTAATCTTGACGCCGTTCTCATCCTGAATGTTCATCAGGTTGGTGCCGAGTTTGTCTTTGGGCAGGGTGGGGTTGATGCGCATGATGCCGGTGCGCTCGGTGACGAATATATAGTTGCCGTCGGCAAAGCGCATGGCACTGAGGGCTTCACCGGCGAGGCGCTGGGCCTCGTCGTGGCTGAGCTTGCCGGTCTGCTCCAGCTCGGCAAAGTGGCTGACTTCCGACAGGGCACTCTGCACCACGAAGTCGATGGAGTGGATGCGACCGGCCAGCAGGGTATCGCGGATATTCAGATAGCTCATCAGGGTGCTGGCGAGCAGGGCCAGAATGGCCAGACCGAGAATAAACCAGATGCGGGTGGCGATCATGAAGCGTTGCATTAGGGCTGTCATCGTTGTTATTCCCCTGCACTGACATGGTAAAGACGCAGCTAACCCCAGAGCGGGGTCTCTGCAGCGGCAATGGCATGTACTTATAAGTAAACAGGCTGCTGACAGAATCGCACGTCAGGAATACACCGGAAGATGCCAGTTATCGGGCGGTGACAGGGAGGGTGGTCTGGGCAGTGAAGGCAGCAAAAAAAGCCCCTCACAGGGAGGGGCAATTCGCCATTTTACGGGACTTTCAAAGCAGGTAATTCATTAACGCCGGTACAGACAACTTAACGTTTACCCATGCGACGGATGGCATCGGGGGTGAAGTCGTTATGACGGAACTTCTCACCAAAGCTGAAACCGTTGCCTTCCTCGTTGGTCAGACTGCCGATCAGATAACGGCCTGACTGCAGGTCGTAAAGGGCTTCAGCGGTCAGCCAGGGTACCTGGGCATCGCGGTACTGGAACTCATAGGCCTCGGCCACGCGCCACAGCTGATCGCGACCATCGTAGTGATCTACCACGGCGGCCTGCCAGGTATCTTCATCAATGAAGAATTCACGTTTGGCATAGATATGCCGTTCGCTGGGCTTCAGTGTTGCTTCCACTACCCAGACGCGGTGCAGCTCGTAGCGGGGCAGGTCGGTATTCAGGTGACCGGGTTTGACGATGTCATCGTACTTCAGGCTGCGGCTGGCGAGCTTGAAGCTGTTGTAGGGGATGTACATCTCTTTCTTGCCGATCAGTTTCCAGTCATAGCGATCCGGCGCGCCGTTGTACATGTCGAGGTTATCGGAAGTACGCTGACCGTCGGTCGCGGTTCCGGGCGCGTCATAGGCCACCTGCGGGGCACGGCGCACACGGCGTTGACCGGCGTTGTAGACCCAGGCCTGACGGGGCTGGTCTACCTGGTTCAGTGTTTCGTACACCAGCAGGACGTTACCCACCAGACGGGCAGGGCTCAGCACTTCCTGTGTGAAGTAACTGAGGATGTTCTTGTCGCCATCCTGTACGCCATCTTCCATATAGGCAGGCCAGGCAAACTTTTCTTCCAGTTTGACCGGGCTGTAGTCGCCATTGGCCTGTACCGCAGCCTGCATCACGGTGCGCTGCAGAGTGCCGCCACGATAGCGGGTAATGTGGTTCCAGATAACTTCCAGACCGTTCTGCGGAATGGGGAAGGGCACCGCTTCTTTAAAAGTAGTGACGCCGTTACCACCCGCAGTCAGCTGAACCGATGTGGCGTTAGCTTTGGCGGCATCATAGATGCGCTGAGGCAGTGCCGCGCTGCGGTGGCTGGGGTAGATGTTCATCTTGTAGTCAGGGTACTTCTTGAACATGGCCACCTGACCGGGGGACAGCTTGTCCTTGTACTGGTCAACATTGGCGGCGGTAATGGTCAGCAGAATCTTGTCACTGGCATAGGGGTCAGCAAAGCGATCGCCGCTGCTGGCGGCCAGTCCGCCTTCCCATTTGGGGATGCTGCCATCAGCATTGCCTGCCATTTCGGCACCGATGGGGGTCAGGGAGGTTCCCAGTTTGGCCGCCTGATCAGCCGATACGGCAGCCTGAGTCTGGCAGCTGATGGCCAGCGCCAGCAGGCTACCGAGCAAAAGGGGCTTTTTATACTTATTCATTTTGGTGTCCTGTTACCTGCGTGGGCAGAGAGGCCATGGTAGCAGCATGGCCGTCTTTACATGTGGACTTTACGTTGGACGTCCGGATCAGAACGACATGCCAAAGCTCATCGAGGCGTAGTCACGATCCTTCAGGGTGTTGTAGTCACCACCGTAGAAGCGGTTCCATGACAGGGTGCCGTAGTACTTGTTCAGGTAGTCAGCACTGAGGGCCAGACCCAGTGATTTGGCGCCTTCGTTGAAGGTGCCACCGGGCTGTGGCGAAACACCGTCGACGTCATGTTTGAATGACAGCGAGGGGGTCAGGTTGATACCGGCAACGGCATCGGGGTAAGACAGTGAAGCACGCATGGCGTAGCCCCAGGAGTTGGGGGTTACGAAGCCTTCGTTGTCACCGGGCGTGTAGCCGTAGGCGCTGCTGCGGCCATACTTGATGGCGGAAGCGCTGTCATCCAGACCGTGGACGTGGATAAAGCCCACTTCACCCACCAGTGCCAGCTGATCGGCGCCGAGCACGCGATCAATGGTCTTGATGGCGGTCAGCTGTACCTGTGACACGTCAAACAGATCGTAGCCACGAATCACATCACCGTAATCAGCCGAGCTGACACGCTTGTCGATACCGGCGTTGATGCCTGCACCGCCCAGTGTGGCGATGGAGGCCAGCAGCGCGCTGCCGTTGATCTGCATCGGTACGTCATGCTTGTAGCTGTACTCACCGGACAGGGCGACTTCACCCACGGTGGTGTTGAAGCTCAGACCCAGGGTCTGGATATTCTCCGGGTAGGAGGTGAAGTAGGTGCTGTCCGCTGCGGCATCCAGCGTGTGCAGGGTAGCCACTGACAGCAGGCTGCTGTAAGTGCTGAACAGCGGGCTGGAAGGATTGCTGGCACCGGCTGAGGCCAGGGCAGAAATGGTGGCCTGCAGCTGCGCCTGAGAGGAGATCCCCCCGGTGGCCGCCTGCAGTACCGCGCTCAGGTTCGTGGTGCTGGGGTCGGTTTCGGTTTTTACCGCACTGACGACCGGCAGACGGCTGTGCAGGTTGGTGAAGTACACCCCAAATTCGGTGCTGTTCATCTGCTCCGCCAGATAGCGGAAGGCGACACCGAACTGACCGTCATCACTGGCTTCGCGCACGCCGTCATGGTCACGCTGAACCACGAACTGACCTGAGCTGAAGTAGGCAGAATCGTCTGCCAGCAGGGTGCTGTAGCCGGGCAGGGCAGACAGCGCCGAGTTGCTGCTGTAGACACGGATACCGTTACAGCCTGCGGCGGCATAGTCGTTGTCGGAGAACATGGTGCCGCAGCCATCGGCCACGGTGTGTTCAAACTCCAGCTGATAGAAGGCTTCCATGCTGAGGTTGTCGGTCACGCCGAGGTTACCGTACAGCATGTTGACCGGCAGCAGGCCTTCCTTCACTTCCGCACCGGGGCGGCGGAAGGTGTTGGCATCAACCGGGTTGATGGTGTTGACGCCACCTTGCAGGAAGGTGCTCTCACCCCAGCTCACCACCTGACGACCGAGACGGACGTCCAGCGGATGGGTGCCCAGATCGAAGTTACCGTAGACGAAGGCATCCAGCAGTGCCGCGCCAGCGAACTTGGAGTAGTTGTCGAAACCGTCATCGCTCAGAGGGGTGTTGGCGGTATAGCCGTTGCCAATGTTGCCATGGCTGCGGTTGCCGTCTTCCAGCTCCATGTCGTACCAGTACTTACCACGAACGAAGGCGCCGAGGTTCTGATAGCGCAGGTCCAGATCGTGGACGCCCTTGAGGATCTTGGAGAAGGTTTCTCCCTTGTGGAAGTTCAGGTTGCCATCATCATCGTTACCTGCACCCGGGCCGGTACCGCCGTTGGCTTTGGAGATCAGATAGGGGTCAGCATCTTCCAGACGCCAGCTGGCGCCGACGGAGATGTTGGAGTCCAGTCTGCCCTGAATTTCACCAATATTGAATTCGAAGGAATGAGCCTGGCTGGCAGCCAGCAGCCCGATAAGTCCAGAAATCGCAGCCGAAAGAGGACGGCGTGTGAAGCGCTGGACCCTTTTTATTTTTGTAGTCATGTGGCGTCACCTGCTTGGGATGTCGAATTGTCCGTGGAAGGGCATTCGCAATGTAATGAAACAGATTCAGTTTCATGCTGACGAAGTGTTGACTAGCTCCCCTGACCCTGCAATGACAATTTTGGCCAAAAACGCTAACAAAAAAATGCGGTGAGTATTTGGCGGAAAATGTCAGTCGTTCCACCGTGCCAGCAAGCACGCGGGCTGCAGCGGTGGTGGTGAATGTAAACGAATATTCAGGTCGCCCGCTGGCAGGTTGCCCCTTTGCTGACAATAGTGTTGTCTGTGTAAAGTAGCGGGAAAACAACAACCAGTCCCGGTTGTGATATCTGCGCTGCGCTGCATCAAAATCAGGCAAGTTGGCAGATTCCGGGAGCAACGGAGATTGATCAATGACGCTGATGCGTGAGTCTGCTGCCAACGACCGCAGTATCACCATTCCTGCCGGTTTTGTCGGTTATCTGCTGCGTCAGGTGGACAAGCAGGGCTACGATGTGGAGTCGCTTCTGGCGTCAGTCGACATCAGCCGGGAAGAACTCGACAGCGGCAATGAAATATCTGCCCGCAAGTTCGGCCAGCTCTATCAGCGGGTGATCTGGGTCCTGCAGGACGAATCCTTCGGCATGCTCAGTGGCGGCAAGGTGCCCAATGGCACGTTCCGCATGATGTGCTATGCCATCATCCACTGCAAAAATCTGGAAAAGGCCATCCGCCGCTGCAGTGACTTCTACGAAGTCTGCCGCGGCTCCATCATCAAACCGGTGCTGCTGCGTCGGGGCCGCTATGCCAAGTTCAGCTTTCAGCCACTGGCCTCACTGCCGGAAAACGCCCTGGGTGAACTGGTACAGGAAGAATCACCCCTGGTGATTCGCACTTCACTGTCGGTGTGGCATCACTTCCTCAGCTGGCTGGTCGGGCGGCGGGTGGAGCTGAAGGCGGTGTATTTCAGCTTCCCGGAACCGGCCGATGTGGATCACTATCGCCAGCTGTTTCAGGCTGAAGTGAAGTTCAGCCAGCACGATAACGTGATGGTCTTTTCTTCGACTTATCTGGATCTGCCGCTGGTGCAAACCGAAGAAACCCTGCGTGGCTTTCTCAAGACCGCACCGTTCCAGCTGCATGTGATGGTGGATGATGAAAAGAGCCTGAAGTCGCAGATCATCGCTATTCTGGGCAAGGATTTCAGCCGGGAATTGCCCAGTGCCGAAGAGGTGGCAGTCAAGCTGAATATGTCGATTTCAACCCTGCGCCGACGGCTGATGGAGGAAAATACCTCTTACCAGAAAATCAAGGATGACTGTCGTAAGGAGGCGGCGATCAACTACATGAACTCACCGCATCTGAGTATCAACGATATCGCCCTGCTGATGGGCTTTGATGAGCCCAGCGCCTTCTTCCGCTCCTTCAAGAAGTGGACCGGAATGACGCCGGGCGAGTACCGTCAGCGCGTGCGCTGGCAGGAATTCGACAAGCCAGCGCTCTGAGGGTGCGAGAGCGCGCTGAAGTTTACTGATACTGCTGACTGTTCTGTGGGGTCACCAGCTCGAACGGAATCCACTGGTAGGAGTCGAGCTTGTTGCCCCGCGCCATGCTGAGAGCCGCATTCAGCGCACCACGGCCCTGACCTTTGGCATCCTGGAACACGGTGACATCCAGCCCATCTTTAGCCATGGCTGACAGGCCATCGGGTGTGGCATCGATACCGCCGATCAGTACCTTGTGCGGGTCTTTGCCTGACTGCTGCAAGGCAAGGATGGCACCAATGGCCATCTCGTCGTTATTGGCCGCCACAATGTCAATCGGCGTGCCGGTGGTAAGCCAGTTGGTCATCAGGTCCATGGCTTCGGTACGGTCGTAGTTGGCTACCTGCTTTTCCACCACTTTCATCTTCGGATACCTGGCGACGACGTCTTCCACGTCCTTGGTTCGGATCAGCGCCCCTTCGTCCGACAGATTACCGATCATGATCGCCACATTGCCCTGATAGTTGGCCAGCCGTGCCAGCTCCTCCATCTGCATGGTGCCGGACTCCAGCTCGTTGGAGCCGACAAAGACCGTGCCCTGCTGCAGTTGTTTGTCACCGGGCTTGCGGTTGACGTACACCAGAGGCACACCGGCTTCCTGCGCCATTTTGGTCATCTTGGGGGTCGAGGCCGAATCCACCGGATCAATGATCACTGCGTCCACGCCTTCAGCAACAAAGCTCTCCAGCTGATTGAGCTGGCGACCGACATCGCCCTGTGCATCTTCAAAATGCACGGTAACGCCCTGTTTGGCCGCTTCATCGGCAATCGCAGTGCGAATCAGGGTAAGGAAGTTCTGATCGAAATAGGCCATGGAAACCGCAATGGTTTCCGCCATGGCTGTCAGCGGAGTAGCACAGACAGCCAGTGTCAGTGCAGAGGCAATGGCGAGTTTTTTCATAGCAGGACCTTGTTATGTTTATGACTATCCAAAATGAAGCCTGAGCCCAAAGCTGCTGGGGTTCCGCCTGGGTACAAGCTCTCTGAGACTAGCACGGTCAGCGTGCCGGAAGGCGTAGCAATCACCTCAAAAACACCTTAGATTCTGCCCGTGGATAACCCTTTACAGGACGCGTAACGGCACTGGCCCGCGGCTGGCATGGCCATTTTTGTCAGTCATTTCGAGAGGAATTGTTATTGTTCGTGCAGGGGCCGCTGACTGATCCTGACAGGCATCAAAACGGCGCAGTCTGACGAGGAAGCCTTAAACGTCAGCAGGGCGTCAGGTATGACGAGAGAACAATAATGAAAGACTATCGCTACCCTGAACAGGATATGCGTTTTGTGCTCGACGAACTGGTCGGCATTGAACGTCTGGCGGCCCTGCCGGGTCAGGAAGAACTGTCGGCAGAGCTGGTATATGCCGTGCTGGAAGAGGCCGGGCGCTTCGCCAGCGAGGTGCTGGCACCGCTCAACAAGGCGGGCGACCGGCATGGTTCAATCCTGACTGAGGGGAAGGTGACAACCGCACCGGGATTTCGTGACGCCTACCGCCAGTTTGCTGATGCTGGCTGGGTCGGCATGTCGGTGGACAGCGAGGCTGGCGGGCAGGGCTTGCCCAACGTGCTGGGGACCGCCGTCAGCGAAATCTGGCAGAGTGCCAATCTGGCATTCTCACTCAATCCGCTGCTCAGTCAGGGCGCTATCGAGGCCCTGCATCATCACGCCAGTGCCGAGCTGCAACAACGCTATCTGTTACCGCTGGTCAGTGGTCAGTGGACCGGCACCATGAACCTGACCGAACCGGATGCCGGTTCTGATCTGGCTGCCATCAAGGCGCGTGCGGTGCCGCAGGGTGACCATTATCTGATTACCGGGCAGAAGATCTTTATCACCTGGGGCGAGCATGACTGCACCGACAATATCGTCCATCTGGTACTGGCACGCATGCCTGATGCCCCTGCCGGGGTAAAGGGTATTTCGCTGTTTGTGGTGCCCAAGTTCCTGCCGGATGAGGCAGACAACTACAGTATTCGTAACGATCTGCAGGCCGTGGCGCTGGAGCACAAGCTCGGTATTCACGGCAGCCCGACCTGCGTCATGAGCTATGGCGATAACGGCGGTGCGGTCGGTTATCTGGTTGGCCAGCCCCATCAGGGCATCATCTGCATGTTCACCATGATGAACCATGCCCGGCAGGGTGTAGGTCTGCAGGGGCTGGGCATTGCTGAGCGGGCCTATCAGCAGGCACTGGCCTATGCCGCTGAGCGTGTGCAGGGCGTCGGTGCGGATCGTAAAACCCGTGTCAGCATCAATCAGCATGCTGATGTGCAACGCATGCTGCTGACCATGAAAGCCGCCACCGAAGCCATGCGGGCACTGGCACTGACCGCCTCGGCGGAAGTGGACTTTGGTCGCTCCGGGCCGCTGGCGGCCGAACATCAGGCGCGTACCAGTCTGCTGACGCCCATCGTCAAGGGCTGGATTACCGAGCTGGCGCAGGAAGTGACTTACCTCGGCGTGCAGGTACACGGCGGGATGGGCTTTATCGAAGAAACCGGCGCAGCCCAGCATTATCGCGATGCCCGTATCCTGACCATCTATGAAGGCACCACGGGTATTCAGGCGCTGGATCTGGTGGGGCGTAAATGCCAGAGCGATGGCGGTCAGGCGTTGCGTGCTTTGCATCTGGAAATGCAGGAAGACGTGGCGGTGATCCGTGGCCGCTATCCCCGTCTCGCTGCTGAGGCAGACAGCTTTGCCGCTGCCTTGCAGGTGGCGCAGCAGGCCCGTGACTGGGTATTGAACAACAGTGCTGACAATGCCGCTGCGGTTCAGGCGGGCAGTGTGGCGTTCATGATGCTGCAGGGCTACGTCACCGGTGGCTGGCTGTTGCTGAAGTCGGCGGCCTGTGCGCTGGAAGCTGCCAGCGCTGAGCGTCTGGAGGCAGGTTTTGCTGAGCAGAAGGTGCAGACCGCCTGTTTCTTCAACCAGCAGTTGCTGCCGCGGGTATTTGGCCTGTGGCCTGGCATTGAGAAAGGTTATGCCTCGTTAGCGGCACTGGCTGCGACGCAGTTTCCTGCCTGATATCACTCGTTATTGATTCGCTATGCTGAACAACCAAGGCGTAGCGAGCACCTGATCCGGCTTTCGGGATTACCCCGGAAGCCGGTAACGACTGTCCTGGTGACAGTCTCGCTCTGTGATCATTCCCGCATTCCGGGCCACCTCACCGGCCCGGCTTTTTCTTCTTGCCTTCCTGCTGTTCGATGTTATCTGTGACGGATGTTATCTGTGACGTTCGACGTTGCCTGTGGCAGACACTGCTGTTGAGACAGCCCTGATCAGCCGATAGCACACACTCACGTCCTGAGTACTTACTGGCCTCAGGGGTGAGCAGAGTGCTGGGCTTCACTGTTGACGATGACCGTGCGGTTACGGCCGCCGCGCTTGGCGTCGTACAGCGCGGTGTCGGCGCGCTCCAGCGCAGAGATAAAGTCCTCCCGCTCGGCGCTCCAGTCACTCAGGCCCAGGCTGACGGTCAGACGAATATGCTGGTCCTGGCAATGCACCCGCATCTTTTCCACTGCTTCTCGCAGGCGCTCGGCGACCACCCAGGCCTGCTGCATGTCGGTCTGGGTCAGCAGGATGACGAACTCTTCACCACCCCAGCGGCAGAAGATATCGGTTTCGCGCAAATGAGCATTACACACCGCGGCAAACTCCTTCAGCACGATGTCGCCGCTGGCATGGCCGTAGCTGTCATTGATCAGCTTGAAGTGATCAATGTCGGCAATCATCACGCACAGGCTCTGGCCGTGACGTTTTGACCAGGACTGCTCGCGGGCTGCCTGCTCTTCCATGGAACGGCGGTTGTAGAGGCCGGTCAGCGGATCCTTGGCCGCCATTTCCTGCAGCTTCTGCTGCAGATGCATATGCTCGTTGACGTTCTCCACCAGTGCCACATAGGTGCTGTCTTCACCATTGATGCGTACCGGGCTGATGTTCATCTGGGTCCAGATGATTTCGCCGCCGGCGTTAAGAAAACGTTGCTGATGGCTGAGCTTGTCGACGACGCCATCGATCAGCGCCTGATAGGTGCGGCGGGTTGCGTCGCGCTCTTTGTGGTGAATCAGATCAATCCACTGCCAGCGAGAGAGATTTTCTTCAGGGAAGCCGATCATCTGAGCAAAGGCAGGGTTGGCATCAAGGATATGACCAAAGCGGTCGAGCTGCAGGATGCCGAGGCTGGCATCTTCGAAGATCGCCCGAAACCGGGCTTCGCTGCGTTCCAGCTCACGGGCGGCCTGATGAGTCTGGGTAATGTCGTGAATGATCAGATACAGCAGCGGCTCACCGGCAAGAATGATCTGACCAGAGTTGATCTCCACCCGGCGAGTGGTGCCATTCCACAGCTTCTGCGTCACTTCACAGGGGTTGGCGCTACCGATCAGCTGCAGGGTGCTGAGACCTCCAGCAGACAAGTCATCCAGTGTCAGACGCATCAGGTCTTTGCCGGGGTAGGCATAGAACGCCATAGCCGCCTGATTGGCCATAACGATATGGCCATTGAGCGGATTGACCAGCAGCTGAATGGCCCGGTTTTTTTCAAACAGGCTGTAGAAGTCCTGGTGACCGCGCTTGAGGTTGCGATAAAACAACAGGGCCAGCACCGCGAGGATGATGGTCAGTACCATACTCAGGCCCAAGGCCTTGTACAGATGCTGGTATGGCGGGGCGGGAGCCGACCAGAGCAGGCGGGTGGGCTGCGATGCGTTGAGCTGAACGCTCTGGATGGCATCTGGCTCGGTGCCACTGCTCAGCCTCAGCTGGCTGAAATCGTAGTTGCTGGCCAGACTGGCCAGATAGCTGTTATCCAGCAGACGCCAGAACACCAGATAATGGAGGTGCTCGCAGCTGGCCTCGAAGGTATTGGGCACAATGGGGGCGGACGACAGCATCAGGGTTTGTCCGGCCGCCGTGAGGAAGTCAGTGCTGGCTGACTCTTGCAGGTTGCTCATCTGCGTCGCCGGGGTACAGCTGATCTGATGCTGGCGTACGAAGTCCCGTACCTGCCGCAACTGCTCGGCCGTTAGCGGCTGCAGACTATTGTTGAAGCGCTCGGCGAAATCCGGTGCCAGGATCAGAATCCCGCTCATGTCGTTGGAGCTGATGGTGTCTGCCCCGAAGGTCGACTCCAGCCAGGACGGATCCAGCTCCGGCTGCTGCATCTGGCGATACGCGTCATCCCAGGAGGCGTGGTCGTACAGGGCGCGGGTCAGCTCACGTTTTTCATTGTTGAGTGCCGCCTGCAGCAGTGTCTGTTTTGACTGCCGGTACTCATCCTGCATCATGCTGCGTGAGCCCAGCAATAACACCAGCATCAGCAGCAGGAAGCTCAGGGCAATACTGAAAAAAACAGCGACGGCCCGACGAAATGGAAGCATCTTGATATGTTGTCCTCAGAAGACCGGCGGTTATCGCAACAGCATACGTTAATTAAACAACGTTACCGCACCTTAACTATTTCTGACCCTGACCGGGCGCAAAGTTGCCATTGGCAGCGGCTCTACTTCCTGCATGGTGTGGCGTGCACGCTGCACCAGCTGGCGGTAGTCCTGATCCGCACGCTGCTGAAGTTCCAGGGTGGCCAGCGACACTCTGCCGCATGGAATCGCCGGATGGCCTGCCAGCAGCTGATTGGGCTGACCGCTGAAATTGGCTTCGACCACGGAGCCGGGCGATACCATGCTTTGCTCGGCAATGACTGCGCCGTCCAGTACGACGGCCCCCATGCCCACAAAAGCGCGACGTCCGACCTGACAGTTACACAGGGTAGCGCCAGCAGCGATATGAGTATCCTCTTCCACCAGCGTTCGCCGTCCTGCCGTGGAGTGCAGTACGCAGTTGTCCTGGACGTGGCTGCCGGAACGTATTTCCACGGTGCCCAGATCTCCCCGCAGGGAGGTGAGCGGGCCGATGTAGCAGTTGCCGCCGATATACACATCGCCTATCAGCACCGCGCTGGGGTGAATGAAGGCGCTGGGGTCGACGACCGGGATTAATCCATCAAATGCAAATACGGGCATGACGTGATTCCTGTGCTAGACCCCAGGGGTGATGATAACGACGGCTCCCATGATGCAGGACAAGCTCTGTGACCGTCGCAGGCTGTAAGCTAATCGGATTCAGTTGGTCGCTGTCGCCGAAGTCTTTGTCAGCGTGCTGGCAGACCCGCACTGCTGACCGTCATCCAGCTGTATTTTGCTGTGCCAAGTATAGTCTCAGTGACGTAAGGATGGGACCTTCAGGGCGCCAAATGGCGAGAAAAAGTCAGCATGTTGTCCAGCCCGATGCGGTGTCCTTCTATACAGGGAACATGGCTCATCATACGGATGCGGAACGCTGCCGGTGCTGTCTCTGCCATGGTCAGCAGCAACGGTTGGATGAACGACGGCTGCGATGGTTTTGTTATCCCGACCGCTGCTGGTCAGGCGGTCGGGTTCTTTCCCTACTACAGTACATAATCAACAAGAAATGGACTGCATGATTGAACCGGTACTGAAGGGCATCGGCGCTATGGCGACAGCCAGCTGCCCGGCATTTGGCCAGCGGCTGTGGGGCCGGCTGTCAGCCAGACCATCAGAGGGGCAATGATGAACAGTCGCAGGGAGACATATTCAGTGAAGATGGATACGGAACTGCCCGAAGCCGAGTTGTACAGTGTTGAGGTATGGCGTCTGTTGCATTCGCCGCTGCAGATCTGTAGCCCTGAGCAGCACCTGCAGCAGGTGATCCGGCGCATGTTCGAGTCGCGCAGCAGTGCCATGGTGATCATGGACGCGGGCCAGTTGCTGGGCATCTGGACCGAGCGCGATGCCAGCCATATCAGTCAGCGGCCTGATGTGCTGGAGGATCCCATCCGGCTGCATATGAGTACGCCGGTCAAGACCCTGCCACGCAGTGCCACCCTGCGCGAGGCCGGGGTGGTGATGCAGCGTGAGCGGGTGCGTCATCTGGTGGTGGTGGATGAGCAGCAGCAACCGATCGGCTTGTTCAGCCTCAGTGACCTGATCCGTCATCAGGGTGTGGAGTATTACCTGGCCCTGCGTGACGTCGACAGTGCCATCACCCGACTGCCGCTGGTGATGGCAGCGACCACACCGGCCATCGATGCTTTCCGGCTGATGTATTCCCAGTTGCGCGACGCCATGCTGGTGGAGTTTGATGACGGCGTCATGGGTATTGCCACTGAGCATGACTGGGTGCGCCTGCTGGTGAACGGTGAGATTCAGCGGCCGATTGGTGAGCTGATTCCGCGTCAGGTGGAAACCGTATCGTCAGGGACGCCGCTGCTGATGGCGCGCAACCTGATGGAAAGCCGTGGCTTCCGGCATGTCGGCATCACCACCACCAGTGGACAGGTCAAGGCGATTCTGTCTTACGGCGATATTCTCAGCAGCATTGAATACACCTACGTCAATCGGCTGCAGTCAGCACTGGATCAGCGCAATCAGGCCCTGCGTGAATCCATGGAGCATCTGCGCCTCGCTCAGAAAGTGATCGAGGCTTCACTGGATGCCATCATCGTCACCGATGCCGATGGCATCATCCGTTCGGTCAATCCCAGTTTCAGTGCTGTCACCGGCTACTCCGCCGAAGAGGCCATTGGCCGATCGCCCTCCATGCTCAGCTCGGGCCGCCATGATCAGGCGTTCTACAATGAAATGTGGTCGACCCTGCGCAGCAAGGGCAGCTGGCAGGGTGAGATCTGGAATAAACGCAAGAACGGTCAGGTGTTCCCGGAGTGGATCACCATCACCGCCATCACGGATGAGCTGGGCGAGGTCAGGCAGTACGCCGCCATCTTCAGTGACATCTCCGACCGTAAGCAGCGGGAGGAGCAGATCAAGCGACTGGCCTACTTCGATGAGCTGACCGGGCTGGCTAACCGTCGTTTGTTTCAGGACCGGCTGGAACGGGCGATTGCTAATGCCCATCGCCATCAGCACCGGCTGGGGGTGTTCTTCCTCGATCTGGACATGTTCAAGCGCATCAATGACAGCCTGGGCCACAGTGTCGGTGATCAGGTACTCAAGCTGGTGGCCGAGCGGCTGCAGGGGTGTCTGCGGGAGGGCGATACGGCAGCGCGTCTGGGCGGCGATGAATTTACCGTGCTGGTGCCTGAGGTGGCGTCCGACTACGAGCTGGAGGGGCTGGCCAGTCGCCTGCTGAAAGTGTTGTCTGTGCCGCTGCAGGTGGGTGAGCACGAGTTGCATATCTCTACCAGTATTGGCATTGCCTGCTATCCCGATGATGGCGA
This sequence comes from Pokkaliibacter sp. MBI-7, assembly GCF_029846635.1. Lineage (NCBI taxonomy): Bacteria > Pseudomonadati > Pseudomonadota > Gammaproteobacteria > Oceanospirillales > Balneatrichaceae > Pokkaliibacter > Pokkaliibacter sp. MBI-7. Next base: position 3,449,624 of record NZ_JARVTG010000001.1, read on the forward strand.
GACTGTTGAGCTGCTGCTCAAGCGGGCAGACACCGCGATGTATCGCTCCAAGGATGATGGCCGTAACAGTTACAACCTGTTCCGCCGGCCACTGGAGGAGGAGTCTCACGCGCGTCTGAACATGGAGTCCGAGCTGCGGGCGGCGCTGAGGCAGGGGGAATTCCGGCTGTTCTTTCAGCCGCGCATCAGCCTCGACAGCAACGAGGTGACCGGCTTCGAGGCGCTGATTCGCTGGCCCTGTGTACAGGGCATGATTTCACCGGGGCAATTCCTGCCGCTGGCTCAGCAACTGGGGCTGATGCCCAACATTACCCAGTGGGTGCTGAACGAGGCATGCCGGCAGTTGCGTGCCTGGCAGAAGGAGGGGCGGCGAGTGGTGCCGGTGGCGATCAATCTGTCGGTTGCTGATCTGCATGGTGGCAGTCTGGTACACAGTATTCAGCGGGCACTGGATCACTATCATCTGGCACCGGAGCTGCTGGAAATTGAGATCACTGAGAACAGTTTCATTCCGGAAAAGTCGACGCTGGCACTGCAACGTCTGCATGCCCTGCGCAACTTGGGTCTGGGGATCGCTATCGATGACTTTGGCACCGGTTACTCCTGCCTGAGCTATCTCAAGCGTCTGCCGCTGGATTACCTGAAAATTGATGCCAGCTTTGTCCGTGGCCTGCCTGCTGATGACAATGACGTGCAGCTCACCACCTCGCTGATCAATCTGGCCCATGGTCTGGGCCTGAAGGTGATTGCTGAAGGCGTGGAGCGCCAGCAGCAGCGGGATTTTCTGCTGGCGGCGCAATGCGATGAGGTGCAGGGCTTCTGGTTCTCCGAACCGCTGCCCAGTGAGCAGGCGGCAGCGTGGTTGCCATTGCGGCGTTAGCAGGGGCCACGCGGTAAGGTGGCAGGCCGTTACCAGGCAAAACTAAGCTGCTGCGGTTGCTGGGTGGTTGCTGCCGCCTTGAGTCTGACACCCACGCCGATCAGGCGTACTGGCCGCAGACCGCGTTGCCAGGCGGCGGTCAGCAGGCTGGCGTAATCGCTGTCGGGGCGCTGCAGGTGGCGCTCTACGGTGGTCTGCTGAAAGTCGTGGAACTTCATCTTCACCACCCGCCCCTGAATCTGCTCCAGCAGCTGACGGCGGGCCAGTCGCTGCTGCAGTTCTTCCTCCAGCCGCGGTAACTGCGCCAGGCAGCTGGCAAGGTCCGGCAGATCCTGATCGTAGGTATGTTCTACACTCAGGGATAACCGCTCTTCACGTGCTTCCACCGGGCGCTGATCTTCACCGCGGCTGAGGCGATACAACTGCAGACCGAAGCGGCCGAAGCGCTCCTGCAGCTGCTGTGCGGACCAGCCTTGCACGTCCGCACAGGTGAATAGCCCCAGCTCGTGCATACGGGCGGCCGTCACCTTCCCCACGCCCCAGATTTTTTCCACCGGCAATGGCAGCACAAAGCTTTCCACCTCATGGGGAGGGATGACTTTCATGCCGTCCGGCTTGTGCCAGTCGCTGGCAATTTTGGCCAGAAACTTGTTCGGTGCCACCCCGGCAGAGACGGTAATGCCCAGCTCATTGCGCACCCGTTCGCGGATATGGCTGGCAATGCGGGTAGCGCTGCCCTGAAAGGCGTCGCTGCTGCTGACGTCGATAAAGGCTTCATCCAGCGACAGCGGCTCCACGTGATCACTGAACTCCGCCAGAATGGCCATAAAGGCCCTGCTGACATCACGGTACTTGGTCATGTTGCCGGGAATCAGGGTGAGATTGGGACACAGTCGCAGCGCGTGGGAGGACGGCATTGCCGAACGCACGCCAAACTTGCGGGCCGGGTAGTTGCAGGTGGCGATGACCCCGCGCTTGTCCGGGCGACCGCCAATGGCCAGCGGAATATCGCGGTAGGGCGGATGGTCACGCATCTCCACGGCGGCATAGAAGCAGTCACAGTCAAAGTGAATGATCTTGCGCTGGTGCTGAGCTGGAACGGCTGAGTCGTTATCGACGGACATAGTGGCGACCGCTGTGGTCTGATCTTGACGAAGTACTGGATTTTAATACAGTGCTTGCTCACTGTCTGCTCAGGAAATGATTGTGGCCCGTACTCAGCGCTTGTTTACCCTGATGCAAATCCTGCGTCGCCATCGCTATCCGGTGACGGCGCAGGTGCTGGCGCAGGAGCTGGAAGTCAGCGTGCGCACGCTGTACCGCGATATCGCCACGCTGCAGGCGCAGGGGGCCCACATCGAGGGGGAAGCGGGTCTGGGTTATGTGCTACGCCCGGATTTCGTACTGCCGCCGCTGATGTTCTCGCAGGAGGAAATTGAGGCACTGGTGCTGGGGGCGCGCTGGGTCGGCAGCCATACCGACAAGCCATTGGGGCAGGCGGCGACCGATGCACTGGCCAAAATAGCCGCAGTCTTACCGGCCGAGGCACGTCACTTACTTGATTCCACCACGCTGCTGATCCCGGCACGGCAGCAGGATGACCGCTGGCAGGCGGAGTTGCGGCAGGCGATGCGGGCTGAGCGCAAGGTGCTGGTGGACTACGCGGATGCGCAGGGGCGGGCCAGCCAGCGCATACTCTGGCCCTTTGCCCTGGGGTATTTCGAGCAGGTCCGGGTGGTGGTGGCCTGGTGTGAACTGCGTCAGGATTTCCGCCATTTCCGGGTAGACCGCATCCTGTCACTGCAGTTGCAGAACGATCATTTCCCTCAGCGTCGGGCCAACCTGCTGGCACAGTGGCGGGCAGAGCATCTGTACAGACCACAGCAGCGCGAGCAGGTCCGTGTAGATGAGACTGCCGATGATCAGAACACTGAGCAGCAGGCCGGGCAGGGATAAGGGCACTATCAGCGCTGTGCGGGGAACGATGCGGCTACTGACAAAAACTGACAGTCACCCCGCCTAGGATGCAGGGCAGCGGACAGGCCATCGTCTGTTCAGTAATCACCCAGCGAGGTTTCATCATGTCTTCATCTGCAGCACAAGCCATCAGCAGTCAGCCTAACTTTGTCATTCTTTATGTGGCTGATCCTGAAGCCAGCGTGTCGTTCTACACCCGCCTGCTGGCTGTCGAGCCGGTCGAAGTGTCACCCACCTTTGCCCTGTTTGTGCTGGAAAGCGGCCTCAAACTGGGCTTGTGGAAGGTATCGGGTGTTGAGCCTGCAGCACTGCTCTGCGGCGGTGGCACTGAGCTGGTTTTCCCTCAGGCCAGCCGTGAGCAGGTTGATGCACTGTGCATGCGCTGGTGGGATCAGGGTGTGCGTATTCTGCAGCAGCCGACCAGCATGGACTTTGGCTATACCTTTACTGCAGCAGATCCTGATGATCACCGTTTGCGTGTGTTTGTCATGGAAATGTGAGAACACCTCCACGCTCTGCGCAGATCGTGTTCAGTAGTAGCGATCTTCAAGCTGATGGCGGCGCAGGCTCCTGACCGCATGGGCCGCCATCAGCAGACAAGCGAGCATGGCGGCCAGTGCCGCCAGGGCAACATAGAGATTGATGGCCATGTCGGCCAGTAGCTCGGTACGCACACTGAACGTGGGCAGCCAGCGTGAGTAGCTGATCGCGACATCCTGACCTGTGTGGTAATCATTGACCTGCTGGGTGACGAAGGTGCCCAGCGTCAGCTCGCCCCCAGCCGGGGTGAAATGGTAGTCGATGGTTTGCGTCGAATAGTGTGGGCTGATGCCGGAAATCACGGCCTGGGTGTCTGCCCTGGCAACGCTAATACAGGCGTAAGCCAGGGCGCCCTCTCTGGCAAACAGCAGGACCATGAACAGTGGCAGCAGCAGGACCAGCGCGATCATCTTGCGGGTATAGTGAAAATCGCGCTGTGCTTCTCTGGGGTAGTACATCAGGCCATCCTTGGATGAATAACGGGGCTGGTTCTCTGAACGTCAACCTGCGCTGTCGTGGAGCGCGCGTTTTATCTGCATTCCTGCAGAGGCAGAGCCTGTAACCATGGGCGAAGCCTATTCATTGTTGCGCCGAAGCTGCTTCAGCGCCTCGGCTGGCCAGTCCGCCATGATCTCAGGCATGTGCTGGGTCAGATCCCAGATCCGTCGTTTCTGCGCCAGTGGGCATTGCCAGCTCAGACGGGCAGCGATCAGTTGCATACCGGCTGGCCAGCTGTTATCGCGCCCGTAGCGCGGGTCGCCCAGCACCGGGTGACCGAAGGCCGCCAGATGACGGCGAATCTGATGTTTGCGGCCGGTTTCGATGCTGACTTCCAGCAGGCTGTGGTCCTGCTCCAGTCCCAGGCTGCGGAAACGCGACAGCGCAGCTTTGCCATCCAGCGGGTGGTCCAGCGTATGCCAGTCGGTGTTATCCACAACCCCTGCCACTTTAACCAGATAGCGCTTATCCACATCCCGCTGCTGAAACTGCTGCGACAGCTGCGCTGCCAGTTTGCTGTGATGAGCCAGCAATACCAGGCCCTGGGCTTCGCGATCAAGACGGTGAATCAGCCAGCATTCACGGCCCGTCTGCACTTCGGCCTGACGCAGCAGGCTGCAGTGGTCGGCATAGGCGGTGCCCTGCGAAAGCAGCCCGGCGGGCTTGTACCACAGTGAGTATTTCTTGAAGTCAGCCAGCAGGACCGGTAGTTGCGGTTCGCGTGCCAGCAGGTCGGCATCATAGTAGAGCCGCAGCACATCGCCGACTTTCGGCGTATGGCGTACCCGGCGCAGGCGCTTTTCCGGCTGCCCTTTACTGATCAGCCATACCGCACCCTTGCTCATGGCATCTTTCAGGCGCATTTTGGGCAGGGCGCTGGCCGTCGCCAGCCAGTCCAGCGCGGTTATGTCGGCCTTGTCGACAGAAATTTCAAAGGAAGGAGTCGTCATCTTGGTCTGTCAGTTATAATCGCAGCCCGACATAGTACGTTATTTTCACCCTGAACTCAGCCTCAGGCCTGTTCATGATCCGCTGCTTGGTGTCATCACTGATGGCCGTGATCATGAACCTGTGCCGTCAGACTGACTCGTGCCACATAGGGCAACCTGCCTGATGAATGCTCCCAATATCCATATTGTTCGCAGCCCACGGCGTAGTAAAACCATTGCTCTGCAGGTGCGGGACGGCAAGATTGTGGTGCGGGCACCGATGCATACGTCCGACCGTGAGATTCAGGCGCTGCTGCACAAGCAGGCCGCCTGGATTCGTCAGCATCTGCAGCAGCCCGTGGTGACGCCTGCGGCGGAGTCGACTATGCCCGCTGAGTTGAGTCTGCTGGGACAACGCTGTCAGATAATGACCGACCCGCAGCTCAGTCAGCCGCAGTGGCAGCAGGAGCAGGGTGAGCTGCGTATTCCGGTCCATTATCAGCAGCTGGCGGATTTGCAGCCCTGGCTGCAGCAGCAGGCCAAAATGTTGCTGCCACCCCGCCTGCTGTGGTGGAGCGAGCGCATGCAGCTGCGGCCCCGGGCCATTGAGGTTAAGCATTATCGCAGTCGCTACGGCTGCTGTACCCATGACGGTCTGATTCGGCTGCACTGGGGGCTGATTCTGGCCCCGCAGGCGGAAATGGACTATGTACTTATTCATGAGCTGGCCCATTTGCAGCACTTTCATCACCAGCCGGCTTTCTGGCAACTGGTCAGCCGCTACTGCCCGGACTGGCGCCGGCGCCGGGCTTGGTTTCGGCTCCATGGACGAAATCTGGTTTTCTAACCCGGCAGCGAACGTTTTAGCTTGAAGTTACCACCTACAGGCATTATCTCCTCTCACACGCATTGGCTGATTAGCCGTCAACAGAACAGGAATACATCATGTCCTCATTGCCCCGCGTTTTTGGTATGACTCCGGAAGGAGAAGAAATTGAACTGAATCTGGCGGAGCTGCGCGTCGAATGGGACGACGGTTTGCCGCTGATTATCAACTTTGAGCCGATTGATGAAGGCAAGTCACAGATTTCTCTGGAAGTACCCGATGGCGGTGACGATGAGGAAGAGCCCAGTCATTTCGGTATGCTGGTGGTGCGTCCCGGCGCCTGCAACGTGATCGATATCGAAGTGGAAACCCATGAGGCTGATATTCATCACGACCATGAGCATAGTGAAGACTGCGGTTGCCACTAAACGCTGACAGCAGACGTCGACACAGCCCGGCCAGTGCGCCGGGCTGTGTCGTTTTGGCAGACTTTACACGGCTTGAGCGTGCTGTCAGCTCAGCTGCTCCAGATGTAACGCCACTTCAATACGGTTGCGGCCATTGCTCTTGGCGCGATAGAGGGCAATGTCAGCAGCCTTCAGCACTGCATCCAGACTGCTATCGCGGCCGATGGGGGCGATCCCCATGCTGGCAGTCAGGTGTTCAATATCGGGCTGTCCCAACGGCTGCAGGCGCTGCTGCAGGGCGGCACACAATAGCTGTGCCTCTTCCACCGAGGTGTTCTCTGCAATCAGCAGGAATTCTTCTCCTCCCCAGCGAATAGCCTGCAGGCGCTTGTTGCCGGGCGGGTTGCTCAGTAGTTTGCCCAGCTTGCGCAGAATACGGTCTCCTGTGTCGTGACCAAACGTGTCGTTGATGCGCTTGAAGTGATCCAGATCGAGCAGAATCAGCACACTGGGGCGAGTGTCGGCCTCTACCGAGGTGCGACGCATTGACCAGTACTGGTCAAGATGGCGGCGGTTGAACAAGCCGGTCAGCGCATCGGTATGGGATTCACGCATCAGGCTGGCATTGGCATCGCGCATGGCCTGAGTCCGTTCGGCCAGTTTGACTTCCAGACGCTCCTTCAGGGTTTGCCGTGCCTGCTCGGCATCGCGCTGTGCCAGATCACATTCTTCCTGCAGGGTGCGAATGCGTTCACCCAGGGCAGCGGCCAGTACCAGTACTTCAAGTACCACGCCAATGCGGATGCTTTGCTGGGTCAGCCAGCTATCCGGCAGGTAGCCCAGTAGAAAACCGATATAGACCAGTGTGCCTGCTGCCGCAGACGCCCAGGCCAGCAGGTACAAACGGGCCAGGCGCAGACCACGGCGCCAGGCCAGCACGCCGGCGGTAATACAGAGCGGCACCAGCACGACCACACTGGCTGATAGCAGCTGCGGAATCCATGCCGGGTAGAAAGCTCCCGGTGTCAGGATAAAACCGGCGATGACGATCAGCGGCAGGACCGCTGCAGCCAGCAGGGTATAGCGAAAGCGCGGGGCCAGCTGACGCAGGTGCAGGAAACTATGGCTGAACATCAGCATGGCCAGAATGGCAATGGCGCCAAACAGGTTGTTGCTCTTGGTGCCGAGCCAAGGCTGGGCGGGCCACAGGTACTCGTAGGCATAACCGCTGATGGCTGCCTGATACAGTACAAACGCAACGACATAGAGGCTGTACCAGCCCTGCGCGCGATTGCGGGTAATACTGAACAAATAGAGGTTATACAGTGCCATGGTCAGTAACAGACCAAAGAACAGGCCGTAGCTGAACTGCTGATGTACCTCATGGCGGGAATAGGCGTTAGGGCGCCACAGTGTCAGCTGCATGCGCTGGTTTGATGACTGCAGGCGCACATAGACCTGATAGTGCCCCTGCGCAGCCAGTGGCAGTGGAAACAGTATGGCTGCGCTGGGTTCGGGCCGATCAGCAATCGCTACGCCAGCACCGTTACGGAAGTGTTGTACCTGACCATGCTCATCAATCAGATACAGCTCTGCAGTCTGGATGTAGGGTGGGGAAATATGCAGCCACCATGTTCGCATCTGCATATCCGGGTTGGCAAGGCTGAAGGTGATCCACAAGGGGCGGGTGTCATAGCCCTGTTGCGGAGGTACGCCATCGCTGTCGAACTGATTTTGCGCCGTTGCCTGACGAATCGCATCCAGAGTGAGCTTGCCCTCGGGGTCCGCAATGAAGTGCAGATAAGGCGCCAGTGCAATCCTGTTACTGGTCGTGTCAGGGGTAAATGCCAGGCTGGCCCGGCTGCTAAGCAGCAGGCAAAGCAGTGCCATCAGCTGTACAAGCAGCGTGCTGCGTCGTTGCAGTCGCGATGGCAAACAAGCCTCAAACATGAACTGTGGACCTTCCTGGTCGGACGAGGGAAATCCATTGTGTTGCCTCAGTTCTTTGGTCGTCATTCCGCGCCTGTTACTGCCTAAGGTCAGTAGAGTGTCCGACACCTTCGATCTGTTCCCGTGGCCATACAGAGCATCACATCACCTTCTGCAATCTGCTGCCTGAGCGGTTCGGCCATGCGGCAGTGGATCATCGGAGAATGGGATGTTCTGAGCCTGTTTGCGTTGTGCTGAGACGACAATGGAGCCGCTCAGTTTAATGGCTGCCTTGTCGGGAGCCAACAACTCATATCGGCAGCTGTAACAGAGAATGTAGCGATGAGGGGGAATTAAAGGATTATTGTTATTTGCTATCGGTCACTGAGTATTAATCAATTTTTATAAAATGGCTTTTCCTCTGATACTGCCGCAATACCCCCGGCCTGGTGCTGACAGAAGTATCCTTGTTTGCAACTTGCCGTGAAAAAGGGGGGTTGATAGGGTGGAGGCCTGATCACGATGAGTACACTGACGTTGCGACCCTCAAGACTACATGCACTGCTCTGGCTGATACTGGGCTGGCTTGCGCTGGCACTGGGCGTGCTGGGGATTATTCTGCCGGGGTTGCCGGGCACCATGTTTATTCTGGCGGCGGCTTTTTGTTTTGCCAAAGGCTCACCACGCTGTCATCAGGCGTTACTCAATCACTCGCTCACCGGGCCTATGATTCGTAGCTGGCAGGAGCACCGCGCCATGCCGCGCAGAGCCAAAAAGCTGGCTTACTCCATGCTGGTGGTAGCCTGGGCCATTGGCATGCTGGTGTTTCATGGCTGGCAGTATCGGGTGGGATATACCCTGATCATGCTGGCGGTCAGTGCCGGGTTGGCACGTATTCCGGTGCTGGAAGAGGTTTTGCGTCGCCAGCAGCAGTGAACTGCCATCAGGTGGATAAGCCGACGTATATAAAACAGGGGGCCGACTTAGTCGGCCCCCTGTTTTTCTGTATTGAAACAAGAGGGTGAACGCGCGCTCAGCGGGTTATTGCTTGACCACGACGTAGACCTGATGGCCATTCTGCTGGCTGGGCAGGAACAGCGTGCCACCCTTCTCGAAATACTGCACACCATTGATGATCACGGCTACTGCGCCGGGTGGTAATGACTCATACACCGAGCCAAAGGGGACGCCGCTGCCGCCGTCATTATTAGCCATCACAACGGTTTGGCTGGGGGGCGCTACCACGACATAGTGATCTTCGGGGCGGTCATAGCGATACCATACATCGCGGTCCTGATAGTAGGTGATACCGTTGACGATATGCATCACCATGCCTGTGACCACCAGACCTGCCAGAATGTCACCGATGATCGGACCCGGGCCGCCGCCATGATGGCCGCCCCAGGGGCCGGGTGGTCCGGCCAGAACCTGTTGGCTGCTCAGGCCGAGAAAGCTAACCAGAGTCAGGGCGAGAATTGGTTTTTTCATTGGGCTTTACCTGCGATTAGATGCGGATGGCGGTCATCTGCACGTCCTGTACAGGCCGGGTCACCCATCACTGGCGACCACTGCATCCATCCGGCGATGACTATACCTTCTAATATGGGGTGCCGAATCAGGCAGGCTGTAAAAGTGCTGTAAAGGTTCGCTTCAGACTGGCGAGGAACTTGCAATAAGCCTGGGAAGCTGTCATGGCGTCTACTGTGGCAGAGGGTAAATGCTCGTTGCCAGTGGGTTGGCAGTTGCTCAATAATGCCAGCAATTTCGTCCTGATGTGGCGTACTCCATGAAGAAAGCGCAAATGAAGGCCTATCACGAAACGGTTAGACAGTTGTCCGATCGTATCGTCAAGGCACAGGAACCCATCCGCATCCTTGATGCCATCAAATGGGATGACCGTATCGAATCAGCCTTCTTTGCCAGCAAGTGCAAGGAATTACCGCTGGTCGATATTGACTACTATCAGGGTCGACCGCTGAGCTTTGATCCTGACAGCAAACGTGATGAGTTCTACGAGATTGAGCGTGACATTGCCCGTCGACTGGGGAATTTCAATCCGTTGGGGCGCATCATGCGGCGTATCTGTCGTGAGTACCGACTGGTCAGCACCATGCTGGAAAACCGCGGCAAGCCCGCTTTTGGGCGGATTTCCCAGGAGCTGTACGGCACCGCATCGGAAGTATTCCATGCCGGTGATCCGACCTTGGCTGATCTGGGCAGGATGATGGATGCCACCCTGACTAAGCTCAGTGCCTCTGATGTGATTCAGGATGAAGACAAAACCATCAATGCCGAGCAGGCCGCCAAACAGCTGGATGAGCGGCTCAATGCCAAGTTCAATGACACCCAGGTGCGGGTGCTGCTGGATGACAACATCGTAGCTGACGCTGCGGCAGGTTCTGATTATCTGAAGATTCGTCGCGATGCCATGTTCAATCAGCGTGATATCGATATCCTGTTTGTCCATGAAGGCATGGTGCATCTGGGGACGACACTGAATGGGCAGCGCCAGTCCATCTGTACCTTCCTGAGCAAGGGGCCGCCCTCATCGACCATCACACAGGAAGGGCTGGCCATTCTGATGGAGGTGATTGCGTTCGTGTCCTATCCGACCCGGCTGCGCAAGCTGGCAAACCGTATTCAGGCGGTAGATCTGGTGGAAAATGGTGCCGACTTTATCGACATCTACCAGTTTTTCGTCAAACAGGGATTCAGCGAGAAGACCAGCTATACCAATGCCACCCGGGTATTTCGTGGCAGCACACCGACCGGTAAGCCGTTTACCAAAGATCTGTCTTACACCAAGGGCTTCGTCATGCTGTACAACTTCTTGCAGCTGGCGGTTCAGAAAGGGAATCTTAACGCTATCCAGATGCTGTTCTGTGGCAAGACCAATCTGGAGGATATCAAGGTACTGACTCAGCTGGCCGAAGAGGGGCTGGTGCAGGCGCCGGTATTTCTGCCAGATCAACTGCGGGACATGAGCGCGCTGTCGGCATGGATGTGTTTCTCTAACTTCCTGAACCATCTGACGCTGGATCGGGTCGAGTCGGATTATGCCGCACTGCTGTAGCATGCTGAGGTAATGCCTGAAGGGTCAGCAGACAGCCGCCGCTTAATGTGAGCAACAAAAAAGCAGGTCAGGTTTTCACCTGCCTGCTTTTTGTATTTACACCGCTTTGATGCGGGATCAATACAGCGCTTTTTCGTCGCGCAATACTTCTTTCAGCAGATCAAGGTACATCTTGTCTGCGTCGCTGAGTTCGGCGGGGATCTTGATGCTGGTGGTAGCGGAGATACGGTCGGCAATCTTGCGTTCCGCATTGGTTTCATTCATCAACGCACGAGCAATATCCAGAGACTGGGTAGCAATACTGGGATCAATCAATACTTTCTTGATGAAACCGCGCAGTTCTTCAATCATGCGGTCACGTTTACGAATATCAGCACTTACAGAAGACATACAGACTCCTTGTTGTTAAAGCTTGTCATGCACAGCCTGACTGCCCGCCACTATAGCACAGGCGCTCGCTCTGCGACCTGCCACCTTCGGTCTATACTGACCCGCCATGTCGCGTTGTTGCCTTGCCGACATGACAACTCAGTTCACTCTATTCAGTATAGATGCATTGAAAATGCCATCCTTTCAGGTGGTTTTCTGCACCGTGCTGGTGCGCAAAAACAACCTGATTCGCAGATGCAAAATGCGGGTTGCACACTTAAGCATCACATGCAAAAATGGCGCCTCCAATCTTGGGAGTGAACCTCCCACCTCAGGTGTCGGCATCACCCTAGCCGACGTCTATTATTGGGCCTCAAATCAATTTCGCCACCCATGAAATGGTCTGGGCCCAATTCCTGAGTCGTCTTATACCCGTTGGCGAACTAACTGGCCTTTGAATTCTTGACGTCCTTTCTGACACCAGCAAAGGGCCCGAGGGCATTGTGCGTTCATACCTTGGGCGTCTTGCAATCCCCCAGGCTCTGGGTCAGAGTAAGCGTTACGCGCCTTTTCGGTGCGGAAAACCCTGTGAATTCAAACTTTTATTCATACTGCGTATAAACGTGAGTTATAGCTATCTTTGAGGGTGGTACAAGTGGAATTACTTTCCGGCGCTGAGATGCTTATTCGCGCCCTTGCTGATGAGGGTGTCGAATATGTCTACGGATACCCTGGCGGGGCCGTGTTGCACATTTATGATGCACTATTCCAGCAAGACGCCGTGAAGCACATCCTAGTCCGCCATGAGCAAGCAGCCTCTCATATGGCCGATGCTTATGCCCGGGCGACGGGAAAAGCTGGCGTGGTGCTTGTGACTTCTGGACCAGGAGCTACCAACGCAGTGACAGGCATTGCCACTGCTTATATGGACTCCATTCCGATGGTTATCCTCTGCGGTCAGGTCATGAGTCACCTGATTGGCGATGATGCCTTCCAGGAAACCGACATGCTTGGCGTGTCCCGTCCGGTGGTGAAACACAACCTGTCAGTCAAACGTGCCGAAGACATTCCTGCGGTGGTGAAGAAGGCTTTCTACATCGCGCAGACAGGGCGTCCCGGTCCTGTGCTGATCGACATCCCCAAAGACATGACCGCGCCATCGGAAAAGTTCCCCTACGAATATCCGAAGAGTGTCAAACTGCGCTCCTACAGCCCGGTCTACCGTGGCCATACCGGTCAGATCAAGAAAGCAGTCGACCTGCTGCTGACCGCGCGTCGGCCTGTTATCTACAGTGGCGGCGGTGTGGTGCTGGGTCAGGCTTCGAAACAGCTGACCGAACTGGCACACATGCTCAATTTCCCGGTCACCAATACCCTGATGGGTCTGGGTGCCTTCCCCGGTACTGATCCGCAATTCCTCGGTATGCTGGGGATGCATGGCAGCTACGAAGCCAACTCTGCAATGCACCATTCGGATCTGATCGTGGCCATCGGTGCCCGTTTTGATGATCGTGTTACCAACGCGGTAGAGAAGTTCTGCCCGACAGCCAAGATCATCCATATCGATGTGGACCCGGCTTCTATCTCCAAGACCGTATTTGCCGACATCCCGATCGTGGGGCATGTGCAACCTGTGCTGGATGAAATGATTCATCTGCTCAAGCCACGCCTGAGCGAGCTGGATCAGGGCGCACTGAAAGAGTGGTGGGCCAGCATTGAACAGTGGCGCACAGTGCATGCCGGACGTTACGAAACAGCCGACAGTGAACTGCTGAAGCCTCAGGCCGTTATCGAGGCCGTGCACAAGGTCACCAAAGGTAAGGCTTACGTCACTTCTGATGTCGGTCAGCACCAGATGTTCGCTGCGCAGTACTACAAGTTTGATCGTCCTAACCAGTGGATCAACTCAGGCGGTCTGGGCACCATGGGCTTTGGTCTGCCTGCTGCTCTGGCGGTGAAGCTGAACTTTCCCGAAGACGAAGTCATCTGTGTCACCGGCGAAGGCAGTATCCAGATGAACATTCAGGAGCTGTCGACGGCGAACCAGTACGACATACCGGTGAAGATTCTGTGCCTGAACAACCAGTCACTCGGTATGGTGCGTCAGTGGCAGGATATGAACTACGAGTCCCGTCACTCGCAGTCCTATATGAAGTCACTGCCTGATTTTGAAGGCCTGTTGCGTTCCTATGGCCATGAAGCAGTCACTATCCGTACTCCGGAAGAGCTGCTGCCCGGTCTGGAAAAGGCCTTTGCCATGAAGGACAAACTGGTATTCATCAACGTATACGTTGATCCCTTTGAACACGTGTATCCCATGCAGGTGCCACGCGGCACCATGAAAGACATGTGGCTGAGCAAGACGGAGAGAACCTGATCATGCGACGTATCATATCCGTTCTGTTGGAGAACGAAGCCGGTGCTCTGTCGCGTGTGGTCGGGCTGTTCTCCCAGCGTAACTACAACATCGAGACACTGACGGTCGCCCCTACCGAAGACGGCACCCTGTCACGTCTGACGGTGACCACCATCGGTAACGACCGAGTGCTGGAGCAGATCACCAAGCAGCTCAACAAGCTGATCGAAGTGGTCAAGGTGGTTGACCTGACCGAAGGTGAGCACATTGAGCGCGAGCTGATGCTGATTAAGCTGAAAGCCAGCGGCCCGGTGCGTGATGAGATCAAGCGCACCGTCGACATCTTCCGTGGACAGATCGTTGACGTTACCCCCAGCCTGTATACCGTGCAGCTGGCCGGTGCCAGCGATAAGCTGGACGCCTTTATCAAGGCGGTAGGCGATGCCAGCATCATGGAAGTGGTGCGCACAGGGGTGTCGGGTATTTCGCGTGGCGAGAAAACCTTAAGTATCTGATAATGGTCCGCCGCGACGGTGGATATTGAATTCAAGTTGACTGTGAAGAGGGAGCCTGAGGGCTTCCAGTATTAGGGGAAAAAAATGCACGTTTATTACGATAAAGACTGTGACCTGTCCATCATCCAGGGCATGAAAGTTTCCATCATCGGTTACGGTTCACAGGGCCATGCTCACGCATGCAACCTGAAAGACTCTGGTGTGGACGTCACAGTGGGTCTGCGCGCCGGTTCTTCTACCCGCGCCAAAGCTGAGTCTGCTGGCCTGAAAGTGGCTGACGTGGCTGATGCTGTTGCTTCTGCTGATCTGGTCATGATCCTGACTCCTGACGAGTTCCAGGGCAAGCTGTACAAAGATGAAGTAGAGCCCAACCTGAAGAAAGGCGCGACTCTGGCCTTCGCTCACGGCTTCTCCATCCATTACAACCAGGTTGTTCCCCGTGCTGATCTGGACGTTATCATGATCGCTCCCAAGGCACCTGGTCACACTGTACGTTCTGAGTTCGTCAAAGGCGGCGGTATCCCTGACCTGATCGCGATTTACCAGAACTCCACTGGCAAAGCCAAAGAAGTCGCTCTGTCTTACGCCAGCGGCGTAGGCGGTGGCCGTACCGGTATCATCGAAACCACATTCAAAGACGAAACTGAAACCGACCTGTTCGGTGAGCAGGCTGTTCTGTGTGGTGGTGCGGTTGAGCTGGTTAAAGCCGGTTTTGAAACTCTGGTTGAAGCGGGCTATGCCCCTGAAATGGCTTACTTCGAGTGCCTGCACGAGCTGAAGCTGATCGTTGACCTGATGTACGAAGGCGGCATCGCCAACATGAACTACTCCATCTCCAACAATGCGGAGTACGGCGAGTACGTGACTGGTCCTGAAGTTATCAACGATGAATCTCGCAAAGCCATGCGCAATGCGCTGAAGCGTATCCAGAACGGTGAATACGCCAAGATGTTCATCACTGAAGGTGCGACCAACTATCCTTCAATGACTGCTTACCGTCGTAACAACGCTGCTCACCCCATCGAACAGATCGGTGAGAAACTGCGTGCGATGATGCCCTGGATTGCTGCCAACAAGCTGGTTGACAAAACCCGCAACTAATCCGGCAGTGGGCGATGGCGGCTAATGACAGGATGCCGCCAGTCCAGGCAATAACAGAAACCGCGAGCGGCAACGCTCGCGGTTTTTGTTTTTATGCTCGTTCGCCACACTGCAATGGCTGTGATGGCGTGCCAAAACGGATGCGGGCTGCGGGCTGTACGTCGGCGAAGGCACCGGCCAGTGTCTGATTGTGGTGCTGGATGATCTGTGCGGCAGACAGCAGTTCGCCGTCCGGGCAACTGTGGGCATCGGCCGCCAGAACGACCGCCAATCCCCGTTCACAGGCGCTGCGACAAGTGGTGTCGACGCAGAACTGGGTCTTCATGCCGCATATGATCAGCCGGTCTATGGCCTGCTCGGCCAGCTGCTGTGCCAGAGCGGTCCCCTCAAAGCAGCTGGGGCGGGTCTTGTTGAACAGCTGATCTTGTTGCAGGTCGAGGTCCAGGCCGGGTACGGGCTGCCACAGTGGGCTGCCTGCCGCAATGGCTGAGTGCTGAGGGCCGGTGTGCATAGCCACCAGAATAGGCGCCTGAGCCAGGCGGGCAGCTGCTATCAGCTGATTGATATTGCTGAGTAACTGTTCGCGCTGATAAGGCGGTTGAGGGGCATCAAACAGGCCGACCTGCATGTCGATAATCAGTAAGGCGCTTTTTGAGGAGTCTTTCGAGATCTGGTTGGGCATGGTTCGTTCCTTGGTGGTGCCAGTCAGAACGACGCCCCAATGACCCCGTCCAGAACTGGCGGGGTGGGTAGCAGTGTATGGAAATCAGCCGCTAGCGCACGACCCGCAGAGGGGCGGTCGTGGTGGTGGTCAGCTGGATGGCGCAGGCAAGAGTTTTCATCGGTCCATCATGTGCAGTGGCTGCCATGAGGTCAAGGTAAAAAATGGCGCTCATGGAGGTGCTGACAGAGGCAGAGCAAGGCGGCTGGAAACAAAGGGAAGCCGGAGCCAACATTTCCCTTTTGAGGAGGGGGACGTATTATTAGCCGCAAACCGCTATTAATGGGGAAGGAATCAATGGCCGCATCGCCATCTGACCATACGCATAACGTCACGCCAATTCGCACTCAGCAGGCCACAAATTCATCCGCCGATGGGCAGCCAGCGCAGGAGAGCAACGTGGAACAACCGCACGCATCGAACACTCCCCAGGATAACAAGTCTCAGGAAACCCCGCCGCGCAAACCTAATCGCAGCATCTACCTGTTACCTAACCTGTTTACCACCAGCGCTCTGTTTTCCGGCTTCTATGCCATCATTGCCGCCATGAACGGGCACTTCATTTCCGCCTGTATCGCCATTTTTATTTCCATGGTGCTGGACAGTCTGGATGGCCGCGTGGCCCGTATGACCAACACTCAGAGCGCCTTTGGTGCCGAGTATGACAGTCTGGCTGATATGGTGTCCTTTGGTGTGGCGCCAGCTCTGGTGGCCTTTACCTGGACGCTGGACAATCTCGGCAAGCTGGGCTGGATCGCCGCTTTTATCTATGTCGCTGGTGCTGCACTGCGTCTGGCCCGTTTCAACGTGCAGATTGGCTCGGTCGACAAGAAGTACTTCGTTGGTTTGCCCAGCCCTGCTGCGGCTGCGCTGGTGACCGGGATGGTGTGGGTCGGTTCCGAATACCATGTACTGACCACTGCTTACAGTTTCTGGGCAGCCCTGCTGGTAGCGGCAGCGGGTATCCTGATGGTCAGTAATGTCAGCTACTACTCGTTCAAGACCATTGATCTGAAAGGCAAGGTGCCGGTCATGACCCTGATGATCATTGCACTGGTATTTGCGGTCATTGCCTATCAGCCAGCAGCGGTATTGTGGGGGATCTTCCTGATCTACGGGTTTTCTGGTCCTGCCCTCTATCTGCGCAAATTGCGTCGCAAATTTAACTGATCCTGCGGTGATCCTCCTCTGTCTGACGGCAATGTACGGCAGGCAGAGGCTGTCACTTCTGTCTGATATCCCCCACCTTTCGTCGGGCACCTTGTTTTGCAACCGCGCTGAAAGTTTCAGTGAAGGCTAAACAACTGGTATCCTTCGCTTTTTCCCTAGGGAACAGGCTTTCTGCAATGGCGCATCTCGCTGCTCTGCAACTTCAAATCTTTCAGGCAGTCCTGGAGCTGCCGGAGACCACCGGCAACGCCATCCGCCAGCATATCCGGCAATCCCTCGACGCCACAGTACGTCCTGCGGATATTGATCGTGAACTCGATGCCATGAGCAACGATGATCTGCTGTACTTCGATGGTGAGGAATACCTGCTGGAAGAGAATGGTGTTTGGACCGTTTTCCGTGCCTTCCATGAACAGCGTCTGCCTCTGACACTGCTGGCTCCTCATCACGATGATGATGACGACTATGCTGACCTGCGCGAGCTGCTGCGGGCATGGCTGGGGATGGAGGCCGACCTCGACAAGTGCGCTTCTCAGGTGCTGGCACAGAAATACAGTGAGACGCCGGTGGCGGTGCAGTACCTGCATTTGCTGCCACCTTACTGGCAGAAGGTGATGCTGAACATTCTCTGCCTCAATGATGTGCTGGAAGGTGGCCACGTCTTGCCTGTCGATGCCCAGATGCGTGACAACGGCCTGCAGGACACCCTCAGTGAGACGTTACTGGCAGCCTGGGATGCCGACTATGCCCTGACCCAGCTCAAGGATAAGGATCTGGAGGATCATTGGTTCGGCCAGCTGGAATTCCAGTCTGCCGAGCAGTCGCTGTTTCAGTCGCGTTATCTGTGGCAGCAGCAGGATAGGGATGCTCAGGGCTTCTTGCCGGTCTACCGTACCCTGCTGGAAATGGCCTTGCTGCGGGTAAGTGATCCGCAGCGCAGCCTTGAGCTGGCCCGACAGGCCTGCCAGTGGGCCAGACAGCAAGGTTATCTGGGCATGATCAGCTGGCTGGAAATGCTGGCTGCCGATGAGCTGCCACGTCAGTTGCAGCATGCCCGCCAATGGATCAAAGCCTATTCGGCCTCGCTGCAGAGCAAGGCCAGCAGCAATCCCTATTCATTTTTCTCCAGCGCCGAGGCCGAGCGCCTGTTTGGGGAGTATTTCCGCCGTGATGCCTTCCCGCTCAAACTGCAATGGCTGCTGGAAGCGCTGCTACTGCAATCGGCACTGCCAGAGGGATTCAGCGAGGAGTGGAAACTGCAGCCCGAGTATCAGCAATTACTGCAGCTGGATGCCAAATCGCCAGTGAACAGTCTGGTCAGGGCCGTGGCTCAGGCGCTGGCTGGCGAAGAGATCAGTCATCCGATTCTGCTGATGAACGTGCGCAGCCAGCAGGATGCCTGGCAAGGCTGGCTGGAGCGGGTGCATACCCTGTCGGTGGAAGAAGTCCCCGAGCCGCTGCAGGAGCGACTGGTGTGGGTCGTGGATCTCGATCATGGTCTGCTGTCAGCCAAGATCCAGAAACAGGGCAAGCGCAGCTGGAGTAAGGGGCGACAGGTGCGGCTGGATCAGCTGCAGTCCTATCCCGAACAGTTTGGCCGCATGCTGGAGGAGCAGGATTACCTGATTCTCGCCCAGTGCGGCATTCGCCCCCAGAACTATTACGAACGGGTTCGCCTGACCCCGGCGTTGCTGATGACCTTGAGCCGCCATCCACGGGTATCCACGGTGGAAGGTGTGCCGCTGTCACTGATTCCGCAGACACCGCTGGTCAGTTTCCTGCGTGCCGAGCAGGGATTGCACTGTGAAGTGGTGCCTGCCTTGCTGAAGAACGGCCTGGCCCTGGAGCGTCTGGGGGAAGGGATATGGCAGTTCTACATCCTGCCGGAAGCTGCCGACAAGCTGCTGCGTGCTCTGGTCGCGGCTCCGGGAGCGATTCCCGAGCAGGCGATTCCCACTCTGCAGGAGATCATTGACCGCTGGCAGCAACAGGCCTGGTATTCCGATCATTCGCAACTGCGTGGCAATGTTCGCCTGATCGAATGGCCTTCACGGCCGTGTTTCCTGCTGGACTGGCAGTCCACTGGACTGGCGCTGCAACTGGTGACCAAACCGGTGGCTGACTGGCCCTATCCGTTGCCTCTGGCCATGGGCAATGCCATGGTGCAGAGCCGTAACGACCATACCCACTGGTATCACCGTGACCTGCCGCGCGAAGCACAGTTGCGTCAGGAATGGATCGAGCGTCTGGGGCTGAGCAAGCAGGAAGACAACTTCTGGCAACTCGAAGGCGAAGAGGCTCTGGCACTGCTGCAGGCGCTGCAACCGGTGATGGAGCATGAACCTGAGCTGGTGCAGTGGCGTAGTGGCAGTCAACAGGCGCGTGTGATTGATATGCCTGACCTGCGCCTGAGTCTCGGTCAGCAGCAGGACTGGTTTGGTATCGATGGCCATGTCGAGCTGGATCAGCAGAAGGTGGCTTCCCTGCGTCTGCTGCTGCAACAGGCCCGGCAGGGTTATGTGACGCTGGATGAAGGCAATGTGGTGCTGATGAGCGAACAGCTGCGTCAGTACCTCACCACCCTGCATTCCCTGGTCGGTGACGAACAGCGCTTTGATCAGCAGATTGCCTACCCGCTACAGCAGTTGTTGCAGAGTGTGGGAGTGCAGACCGATCAGCACTGGCAGGACATCACCCGGTCATGGCTGGATGAGCCGGAGCTGCCCACCGATCTGCTGGAGCCGCTGCGTGAGTATCAGCGCGATGGGGTGCGCTGGATGAGCCACCTGTGCCTGCATGGCTTTGGTGCCTGTCTGGCGGACGATATGGGGCTGGGTAAAACTCTACAGGCGCTGACACTGCTGCGGCTGCGTCGTGAAGCTGGGCCTGCGCTGGTAGTCGCGCCCAAATCGGTGGTGCCCAACTGGATTCAGGAAGCGGCCCGCTTTGCCCCTGAGCTGGACATGATCGATCTGGAACAGCTGGAAGACCGCCGCGAAGGTATCGTCAGTGCCGGCCCCAATCAGGTGGTGGTGCTGAGCTACGGGCTGGTCAGCCGTCTGGAGGAAGAGCTGGCAGAAATCAGCTGGGCCACGGCGGTGCTGGATGAAGCGCAGCAGATCAAGAACGCCAATACCCAGCGTGCCCGTACGCTGTTTCAGCTGCAGGCAGAAAGCCGCATTGCCCTGAGTGGTACGCCGGTAGAAAACAACCTGCTGGAGCTGTGGAGCCTGTTTGCCTTTATTAACCCGGGCTTGCTGGGCAGCAAGGCCTCCTTCGTGCGCAAGTATTCCGATGCCAGCCGTGATGATGAGGCCATGACCCGCCTGCGTGCGCTGGTATCGCCTTTCATTCTGCGGCGTATGAAGAGTCAGGTGCTGAAAGAGCTGCCGAGCAAGACCGAAATCACTCACCGCATTAGTCTCAGTGAAGAAGAGTGGGCGGTGTACGAGGCGGCGCGGCAGCAGACACTGGAGCAGATTCAGACGCAATCGGGGCTGATGGCGACGCTGACCGGCCTGATTCGTCTGCGCCAGATTTGCTGTCATCCCGGCCTGATTGTCGACGACTATCAGGGCCCGTGCAGCAAGCTGGATGAAGCGATGAACCTGCTGGAAGAAGCCTTTGCCGGAGATCACCGGGTGCTGGTGTTCAGCCAGTTTATCGGCCTGCTCAGTCGCCTGCGTGAGCGTTTGCAGCAGGCTGGCTGGCGTTACAGCTACCTTGATGGCAGCTGCACCTCGCGGGCACGTCAGGCCGCAGTGGAAGAGTTCAAGGCCGGTAAAACCCATCTGTTCCTGATCAGCCTCAAGGCAGGGGGTACCGGTCTTAACCTGACCGAAGCGGATACCGTGATCCATCTCGATCCCTGGTGGAACCCGGCGGTGGAAGATCAGGCCAGTGACCGTGCTCATCGTCTTGGCCAGACTCAGCCGGTCACGGTCTATCGTCTGGTGACGGAAAAGACCATCGAAGAGAAGATCGTCGCACTGCACCACGATAAACGCGATCTGGCTGACAAGGTGCTGAGTGATCAGGCGGTCACCAGCAAGCTGGATGGCGAGCTGCTGCTGAGCCTGCTCAGTTCCTGATAACGCCTGCTGTCAAAGACCTGCACGCTGCGAGGTGATTGCAGGTCTTTGACGGCATATCCACCTCTCTCACTGCACAGTTGTCCACAGATACCTGCGCGACTTCTGTTGTGCAGGTTATCCCCAACAAAAAATTCAGCGCTCTGCTGAATTTTTTCTGCACTTATTATCCTTATTTCTGTCCAACCCGCTGAGCACCTGTTTACGGTCTGCCCTGATGGCAGCGGAGCGTAGGCAGGGAGCGGCCACGGGCAGGGATTTTAGCTTTGGCTGTAAGAAATGCGCGCTAGCTCCGACCAATAGTGCAAACAGACTTTTATCTGTGGCACAGCTACCGCATGAGCAATCCAGAGACAGGAAAGGGGACGAGGACGTCATGCAGTACAGGACCGCATAACCAACAGTGAGGCTATTCCATGTTGATCAAGTTTCCCTCGAAGATTCCTGCGTCGGAAATAACTCCCGAACCTATTTATCGGGCGCGTCGTGACTTTATGCGCGGGGTGGTGGGAGCAGGGGCCGGCATGGCGCTGTCGTCAGCCTGGGCCGCTCCGGCACATACCGATAAGGACGCTGTTGATCGCGGCCCGGACTGGCTGCGCCAGCAACTGGCGGCTGCTAAGCCCGACGTGGTGGTGGCCAAGGAGTCGCTGACGCCGTTCTATAACGTCACTCACTACAACAACTTCTACGAATTTGGCTATCAGAAGGAAGACCCCGCCGCTAACAGCGAAGGCTTCAACCCCTATCCGTGGAACGTGGAAATCGCCGGAGAGGTGGGCAAACCCGGTAGCTATCATCTGGAAGATCTGCTCAAAGGGATGGAGCTGGAGGAACGGGTCTACCGCCTGCGCTGCGTTGAGGCCTGGTCGATGGTCATTCCATGGATCGGTTTTTCACTGGCCTCCCTGCTTAAGCGTTTTGAGCCTACCAGTAAGGCTAAGTATGTCGCCTTCACTACTCTCAAGGATGCCAAACAGTTCCCTGAGCAGAAGAGTTACTTCAGCAGTATTGACTGGCCGTATATCGAAGGGCTGCGTATGGATGAAGCGATGCATCCGCTGACCATCCTGGCAGTCGGTCTCTACGGTAAGGCGCTGCCCAATCAGAATGGCGCGCCGTTAAGACTGGTGGTGCCATGGAAATATGGCTTCAAGAGTATCAAATCGATTGTCAGGATTGAGCTGACCGAGACGCAGCCCAAAACCACCTGGAGCGAGATTGCACCGGATGAGTACGGCTTCTATGCCAACGTCAATCCCAAGGTCGATCACCCGCGCTGGAGCCAGGCCACCGAGCGGCGTCTGCCTTCTACCCTGTTCAGCCCCAACATTGTTCCTACCCAGATGTTTAACGGCTATGCCGATGAAGTGGCGTCGTTATACAGCGGTCTGGACCTGCGCAAGTTTTACTGAAGCGGCTAAGCATGCTGCGGGGAGTGACTGATGTCGTCACAGCCCCGCTGACAAGTGCGTTCTGAAGAGGAGCACGGTTTGAAAACCCTGCCTGTAAGCGCCCGGCGCGTGCTGATCTTTGTCCTTGCCAGCCTGCCTTTCGGCTGGCTGTTGTGGGCAACCTTTACCAATCACCTCGGCGCTGACCCGGCCAAGACGGTCGTCTGGCAGACCGGGCTGTGGGCGCTGCGCCTGTTGCTGATCACCCTGTGCGTGTCGCCAGCACGACGGCTGCTGCAGTGGGGCTGGCTGATGGTGCACCGGCGTATGCTGGGGCTGTTCGCGCTGTTCTACGCGGTGCTGCACCTGCTGGCGTACCTGTTTTTTATTTTGGGAGCAGACTTCAGCCGGCTGGGCGAAGAGCTGATCAAGCGCCCCTACATTACCGTGGGTGCACCTGCTTTGCTGATCCTGGTGGTGCTGGGGGTTACGTCCACCAGAGCGATGATGCGGCGGCTGGGCAAATCCTGGCAGCGCCTGCATAACAGCGTCTATGTGGCCGTGCTGCTGGCCTGGCTGCATCTGTTCTGGCAGGTGCGCTCCAGCTATTTCGAAGCCGCTTTGTACGGCAGCATCACTGCGGCACTGCTGCTGATCCGTCTGTACTGGTGGTGGCAGCGCCGGCAGAAGGTCAGGAGTGTGGTACATCCGGGCCAGATGGAGCGAGGTTGAACGAGTTTTCCGCGGGGATGGCTGGCCAGTGGATGCGGATTGATAAAAAGGCGTAGCAGAAAGACGCTTTCTCCGAGCATATTGTGCTTTGCCATCCATCGGCTTTTGCCGGAGAATGGTGCCCCCTCAACCCGGTTGCAACAAAGGATTCTGGTCTATGAAGCCTGGTTTGCGCATCGTTATGGCGCAGCTCGATTTTCTGGTGGGAGATATTCCCGGCAATACTGCCAAGGTGATTGCGGCTGCCAATGATGCCCGTGACCGGCTGCAGGCAGACCTGATAGTGTTCCCCGAACTGACCCTGACCGGCTACCCGCCGGAGGATTTGCTGCTGCGTCCCAGCTTGCAGCTGCGCGTCAGTAAAGCCCTGCAGCAGGTGCAGGAAGAAGTCCGCGGTATCGGCGTGATGCTCGGCTACCCCTGGCGTGAGCCGGAAGGCCTGTACAACATGGCCGCCTACATCGAAGAAGGACAGGTTCAGGGCATCTACCGCAAGCAGAGCCTGCCCAACTATCAGGTATTCGACGAGAAACGTTATTTTGTCCCCGGCCATCTTCCCTGCGTGGTGGAGATCAAGGGCCGCCCGGTGGCCATTACCATCTGCGAAGATATGTGGCAGCCACAGCCGGTGATGCAGGCTCGTGAGGCCGGTGCCGAGCTGATCATCAACCTCAATGCCTCACCGTTCCACATCGGTAAATGGGAAGAACGCCGCAAGCTGCTGGCTGAACGTGCCCGCCAGGCGGGCTGCCCGATTGTCTACACCAATCTGGTGGGCGGTCAGGATGAGCTGGTGTTTGATGGTGGCTCCATGGTGGTGGACGGCGAAGGCCAGCTGGTAGCGTCCGCTCCCTGCTATGAAGAAGGTCTGTATCCGGTCGATTTCCAGCTGGAGCCTGCCCTGACGCCGGTGGCGCAGAGGCTGGCACCGCAGCCGGACAAACTGGCTTCCGTTTACTCGGCACTGGTGGCCGGTGTACGTGATTACGTCAACAAGAACGGCTTCAAGGGTGTGGTACTGGGCTTGTCCGGTGGTATCGACTCGGCCCTGACGCTGGCCATTGCCGTGGACGCGCTGGGCAAGGAGCGGGTATCGGCGGTGATGATGCCGTTCCGTTACACCTCTTCCATGAGTCTGGAAGATGCGCAGGCAGAAGCCACCACGCTGGGCGTCGATTACCGCATCCTGTCTATCGAACCCATGTTTGAAGCCTTTATGGGCACCCTGGCCGATTCGTTTGTCAATACCGTGGTGGATACTACCGAGCAGAATCTGCAGGCGCGCTGCCGTGGTGTACTGCTGATGGCCCTGTCCAACAAGCTGGGCTATCTGGTGCTGACCACCGGTAACAAGAGCGAAATGGCGGTCGGTTATGCCACCCTCTACGGTGACATGGCCGGTGGCTTCGATGTGCTCAAGGATGTACCGAAAACGCTGGTGTTCAAGCTGTCCGAGTATCGCAACCGCCTCGGTGCGGTGATTCCGCAGCGGGTCATTGACCGTCCGCCATCAGCTGAGCTGGCACCGGATCAGGTGGACGAAGACAACCTGCCCCCCTATGAAGTGCTGGATGCCATTCTGGAGCTGTATATCGAGAAGGACTACAGCGCCCATGCCATTGCCGCGCAGGGCTTTGAGCTGGAAACCGTCAAGCGCGTGATTCGCCTGGTGGATGTTAACGAATACAAACGCCGTCAGGCAGCCATTGGACCTCGTATCACCCAGCGCGGCTTTGGCCGTGATCGCCGTTATCCCATCACCTCTGCCTGGAAGTCGGGCGAGTAACGCCTCGTTTCCTCCCTGTCATGTCTCACGCATAAAGGCTGCCACTGGCAGCCTTTATGCTTTCTGCAGATTCTTCATCACTCAGATTCAGGGCCGAGGGCTCCGCCGAGCCAGCGTTGTTGATAGTGCTGCAGCGGATCATACAGCTCTTCCTGTTTGGTCAGATTGAAGTGGCGCTGACCACGTGGGTCGTTACCGACACCGGCCAGATACTGCCAGTTACCCCAGTTGCTGGCGACATCAAAGTCCAGCAGCTGCTGCTCAAACCACGCCGCACCATAGCGCCAGTCCAGTTGCAGTTCGTTGACCAGACAGCTGGCTACCAGCTGCCGGCCGCGATTGGACAGCCAGCTGGTATGAAGTAGTTCCTTCATGCAGGCGTTCACCAGCGGATAGTCTGTCTGGCCCTGACACCACTGCTGAAAGCGCTGAGGCTCATGGCGACCCGTCAGTACTTTACCCTGCTGGCCGGAGGGGGCAAACAGACGCGCCCCGTGCTTCTCCAGTACCCACTGGAAATATTCCCGCCACAGTAACTCAAAGCTCAGCCAGTATGTGGAATCATTCCTGTCGTAGCGTTCTTCATGCTGGTGCAGCGCTGCCAGCACCTGACGAGCGGACAGGCAGCCGTTGGCCAGCCAGGGTGACAGTCTGGAGGAGTTGCCCCATCCGCACAGCTCATTGCGGGTCTGCTTGTAGTGCCTGACCTGCTGATGCCCGAGCAGATAATCGTGCAGCTGGGCTTGTGCGGCACTGGCA
The DNA here is from genome assembly GCF_029846635.1 of Pokkaliibacter sp. MBI-7. Taxonomy (NCBI): domain Bacteria; kingdom Pseudomonadati; phylum Pseudomonadota; class Gammaproteobacteria; order Oceanospirillales; family Balneatrichaceae; genus Pokkaliibacter; species Pokkaliibacter sp. MBI-7. Next base: position 3,475,677 of record NZ_JARVTG010000001.1, read on the forward strand.
CCGCCCTGAAAGGGGTTGCGGTCTTCCTTCTCTTCGAGCTTGAGCCAGCGCGTCAGCTGTTCACGCCGGAAGGGGTGTGCCAGTGGGCTGAGCGACAGTGGTTCCGGCCAGCGCACCGGTTCGGGCAGTACGGTATCGGGCAGCGGATGCTGCTCTACCTGCTGGCGAAAGGGAGTAAAGGAAACGGGGAGGGCAGGCAGGGCAAAGGGCAGTTGCTGGCGACTGAACAGGGTATGGGCAGCGTCACCGAGGAGGCACTCTGATGGCCATTGATCAAGCAGGTGCCGGTACTGCTGCTGTTCGTAGACGCCGGGGTGATGATTGCAGCCGAGCAGATCCATCGGCCTGAGCTGGCACAGCTGGCGGAGTGCCCCGACGGGCTCAGCGCAGAGCAGCCAGAGCGAATGCCCCCGCCGCTGCAGTTGCTGATGCAGGTCTTCCAGACTGTCGAGCAGAAAGCGGGCTCGATGTGGGCCCAGCGGGCAACAGCCAAACGGGCCGGGATCACGCCAGCGAGGATCGACCACATATACGCAGGCCTGCTGCTGGCAACGCTGAGTCAGCTGCCACAGGGCAGGGTTATCGTGCAGGCGCAGATCGTGTCGGAACCACAGCAGCCCTGTGGTCGGCAGAGAGTCAGACATGGCGTTACATTCATGGCGTTCGGGTTGTTTACGAGCCCCGCCGGCGATGGATCACCGCCCGTGCCCGTCAGCGGCGTGCCAGCAGTTTCTTCATCTGCCGGGCAAAAGTGACCACCGGGCTGTTACTGGCTTCGTCGTGGCGCATCACCACCTGCCAGTCAATAAACAGGCCCTGCTCGGTAACCCGTCGCTGCTGCAAGCCTCCCTGTCGGAGGTAGGGGGCGGCGGTCCAGCTGGGCATGATGGTGATGCCGAGCCCTTCACGCACAAATTCCACCACGGCTTCGGTCATCCCGGCTCGAATCACCCGGCTGGGCAGGCGCTGATAGCGGCTGAACAGCTGTTCATACTCCCGGCCCTTGTCTGGTGTGGTGTGATAAGCGATGTAGGGCTCGGCCACGATGTCCTCCACGCTCAGCCAGCTGTGCTGGCCCAGAAGGTGGTTCGCAGGCAGCAATGCCATCATCTCATCGGTAAACAGCGGCAGGGTGCGAAACCCTTCCGCGACCCGGCCGGAAATCAGGGTCAGATCAATATGGCCCTGACGCAGTGCCTTGAGGGGAGCCAGCGAGACATCGGGGATAATCTCGATGCTGACGCTGGGATGGCTGAGCTGGAACTGGCGCAGAAAGCCCGGCAGCCAGTGGCAGCCACTGTGGCTCTCAAGACCGATGCGAATCACATGTTCGATCCCCACCGTCAGTTTGCTGATGTCGTTCTCTGCCCGTTCCAGCTCACCGAGAATCACCTGAGCCGAGTGCAGCAGGCGGTTACCGGCGCTGGTGGGCACCAGCTTCTTGTTATGCCGGTAGAACAGCGCGGTGCCGACCAGTCGCTCCGCCTCGCGGATACGATGACTGAGGGCAGACTGGGTGACACCAATCTGTTCTGCCGCCTCGGATACGCTGCCTGACTCTGACAGCGCCTGAATCATCTGCATATGACGGGTGGTGAGTTTGATGCTCATGGCGCTGTTCCTGCCAAAAAAATTCATAAAAATGCGCAGTTTTATGAAATGTACAGAGTGAAACCCCCTCAGTAAACTCGCCTCTCAATAGCACAGGAAGATGGTGCTCGTGTTCGGCGCGCTATCTGACAACAACAAAACAACGCCCTCCAGGCTTAGCCCCTGGCGGTGCAGAACCGGGAGCATCAACATGGGTTGCCCATACAGTCATTCCAGCCCTGTCTCTGAGCATGGGCAGGGCGGAGGTGCCAGTGGCGAGCAGAAAGCCGCCATGGTCGATCTGGCCGATGAACAGGTGCACTGGGATCAGGACATCAGCTACGGTCAGTACCTGAGCCTGGGGCCACTGCTCAATTGCCAGCACCCTCGTTCCACCCAGCACGATGAGATGCTGTTTATCACCATCCATCAGGCTGCCGAGCTGTGGATGAAACTGTGTCTGCATGAAGCCTACGGCGCCGTGGCCCATATCCGTGCCGATAATCTGCGCCCGGCCTTCAAGATGCTGACCCGGGTAGCACGTATTCAGGATCAGCTGATCAGCGCCTGGGAAGTGCTGGTGACCATGACGCCGGCCGACTATGCCAGCTTCCGCGATGAGCTGGGGCAGAGCTCTGGCTTCCAGTCCTACCAGTACCGTGAGCTGGAGTTTCTGCTGGGCAACAAGAATGCCAGCATGATCGAGGCGCACCGGGGCCATGCCCGTCACTATCAGCATCTGACCGACGTGCTGCAGGCACCCAGTATCTATGACGAAGTGCTGAAGCTGCTGCGTAAACGTGGCTTTGCTATCCCTGACAGCCATGTCCAGCGTGACTGGTCACAGCCCTATCAGGCCAGTGCCGACGTCGAGGCGATCTGGCTGGAAATCTACCGTAATACCGCCGCGCACTGGGATCTGTACGAGCTGGCGGAAAAGCTGGTGGATATGGAGTTCAACTTCCAGCGCTGGCGCTTCAGTCACATGAAAACCGTTGAACGCATCATCGGCTACAAACGTGGCACCGGTGGTACCGGCGGTGTCAGCTATCTGGTCAAGGCGCTGGATCTGCAGTTCTTCCCGGAACTGTGGGCAGTGCGCACAGCCATCTGAGGCGAGGGCATTGCATGTCACGAATTTGGGATATTTCCCAGACGCTGCGCACAGGTCTGCCGGTGTGGCCGGGGGATACCGAGTATCAGGCTGACCGTACCTGGATACTGGAAGGCGGCTGCCCGGTGAATGTTGCTAAGGTGGGCTTCTCCACCCACAGTGGCAGCCATGCCGATGCACCGCTGCACTATGATCCGCAGGGGCTGGCGATCGATGCGGTGGCGCTGGATACCTACATCGGTCCCTGTCTGCTGCTGGATGTGCGGCATGCCCGCGGGCTGGTTGAGCCTGCAGATATCGAGGCGCAGCTGCCTGAGCATGTCGAGCGCGTACTGCTGCGTACTTACAAGCAGTTTCCGCATCAGCAATGGCATTCCGACTTTATTGCTATCGCCGCTGCCACGATTGAACTGCTGGCAGCTCGTGGTGCCCGTCTGATCGGTATCGACAGCCCCTCTATTGACCCTGAACAGTCAAAAACACTGGATGCGCACCATACGGTACGCCGCCATGGCATGGCGATTCTGGAAGGTCTGGTGCTGGACGATGTGCCAGCAGGCCACTACGAACTGATTGCCCCCCCTTTAAAACTGAGCGGTCTGGACGCGTCTCCGGTCCGAGCCTTACTGAGGAGTATTGAACGTGACTGAGCAACTGAACCGCGAACTTTTACAGCGCTGGGATCAGGATGACGAGCTGGCGGGATTCCGCGAACAGTTTCACCTGCCTGACAACCTGATCTACATGAATGGCAACTCACTGGGCGTAATGCCTAAGCAGGCACTGGCGCGAGCGCAGGATGTAGTAGGGCGTGAGTGGGGCAATGACCTGATCCGCAGCTGGAATATCAACCACTGGATCGACCTGCCCCAGCGTCTGGGTAACAAGATTGCCCGTCTGGTGGGCGCTGATGAAGGTGAAGTCATCGTCTGTGACTCCACCTCCGTCAACCTGTTCAAACTGGCTGCCGCTGCGGTGCGGATGCAACCGGGGCGCAGCAAGATCATTTCCGAGCCGGGCAACTTCCCGACGGACCTGTATGTCCTGCAGGGGGTGGAGCAGTTCAGTGATGGCCGGGTGCAGCTGCATACCGTCGAGCGTAAGCAGCTGCTGGAGGCTATTGATGAAGATACGGCGGTCGTGGTTCTGACCCATGTGCACTACAAGAGCGGCAGCATGTTCGATATGGCGGCGCTCACTGCCCGTGCCCATGAAAAAGGGGCACTGATTCTGTGGGATCTGAGCCACAGTACCGGTGCCGTGCCGGTGGATCTGAACGGCGTCGGCGCTGACTTTGCCATTGGCTGTGGCTACAAGTACCTCAATGGTGGCCCCGGTGCGCCTGCGTTTCTGTTTGTTGCTCGCCGCCATCAGGCGACCCTGCAACAGCCACTGAGCGGCTGGTTCGGCCATGCCAATCCGTTCGCCATGCGTGATGACTACGAGCCTGCCCCTGGCATTGAACGTACTCTGTGCGGTACTACCAGTGTTATTGGTGCTTCGGTACTGGAGGTCGGTGTCGATCTGATGGTGGCAGCGGATATGACCAAGGTGCGTGCCAAGTCGGTGAAGATGGGTGAGCTGTTCATCGCACTGGTCGAGCAGCGCCTGCAGGGGCTGGGTTTTACCCTGGTTTCCAGCAAGGATTCTGCCCAGCGTGGCAGTCAGGTATCGCTGCGCCATGAGCAGGGTTACGCCATCATGCAGGCATTGATTGCCCGTGGGGTGATCGGTGACTTCCGTGCACCGGACATTCTGCGCTTCGGCTTTACCCCGCTGTACCTGCGTTACGTGGATATCTGGGATGCGGTGGAGGTGCTGGCTGACATCATGGCCACAGGCCAGTGGCAGCATAGTGATTATCAGGTGCGTACCAAGGTCACCTGATCCGCGAGCGGTTAACGACTGCTTGCCTGCTCACCTTGATGTGAGCAGGCTGTCTGTCGAATCAGCATGGCACAGGGGCGGTATCTGTCTTCTGGAAAGCGACTGATACCCAGCTGAGCTGGAACTGTATGCGGTTCAGCGTTACCAATGTGACTGTATTGTTAAGGTCTGGTGACACCTTCACCACCGCGCCTGCTGCAGGATACCGATTTCATGGCCGATGCTCCTTCTTCCCTTTCTGCCTTACTGCGTTGCTGGTTACCCGGTGAGGCGGCTGGGCAAGGTCATACCACGACGGCAATGGGGCAGCGGTTGTCGCCGACCCTGAGTCAGGTCACCCGCTGGATGCGTGATGCCCAGCACCAGCTGACAGTACATCGGGCCGCCTTGCAGGATGGTCATGTGATGCTGCTGGCCACCTCGCTGGATGCTGAGGCGCTGGGTACCGGTTATGCACTGATCGGCGACTGGGATATGGCGCGCAGTTACTGGCTGCGTGCCTGTCATTATGGTCGGCAGGCACTTAGTCAGGCCACGCAGCAGGCGCAGTCCGTCTCCGCATGCGACTGCCTGCGGCTGGTGGTCTGTGCTCTGGCGGCCGGGGATATGGCACTGGCCCGACAGTTGATCTGCTTGCAGCAGGCGCAGGCCGGACAGGTTGGTCTTAACAGGCTGGCCGGAGTCATACTGAGTGTTCTGCTGCTGTGGCTGGAGGGGCAGGGTAGTCAGGGGAGTGCTCTGCTCCGACAGGCCATCGGCAGCAGCCGGACTGATCGTCAGTATCTGTTCTGCTATCGCGGCCTGCTGGCGATGTGCTGGGCGCTGCTGGGTATTTTCAGTGCTGATGCGGCGATGTTTAACGCCGGTGTGATGGGGCAACTGGCCGTACATCATCATTGGGCGCTGGGGCGGGCAGGGGACAGTGAGGAGGAGTTTATCTGCCTGTCGGCGCTGGCCATGATCAATCTTGGTCAGCTGCAGGGGCTGGAGCAGGATGTGTTCGACCTCTTGATTCCACAGGGGCTGGTACTGGCGCGTACCTGAAGCACGCGTCTTTGCTGCCACCTCTGCACTGCGTTAACCCTTGCAGGCTGCTAGACTCCAGTGACATGTCCTACCGGCAAGGAACAGCCCGATGTCTCTCAAACATCACTTTGAACTGATGGCCCACTACAACCAGTGGATGAACGATCAGCTGTATGAGGCCGCTGCTCAGCTTGATAACTATTCGCTGATGCTGGATCGCGGTGCTTTCTTTGGTTCTATCCTCGGCACTCTCAATCACATTCTGGTCGGTGACACCCTGTGGCTGCAGCGCTTTGCCAGACATGGCCAGACCCTGGAGTCACTGCAGCCCATGCTGGATATACCGACGCCCGGCAGTCTGGATGCGGCACTCTATGACACTCTTGAAGAGCTCTATGGTGCACGGCGCATGCGGGATAACCTCATCATTGCCTTCAGTCAGGAGGCGGATGACAGCCACTATCTGGCGCCGCTGCGTTACCGCAACAGCAAACAGCAGCTGTTTGAAAAGCAGTTCGGCTATCTGGTTCAGCATTTCTACAATCACCAGACTCATCACCGTGGGCAGGTCACCACGCTGCTCAGTCAGGTCGGTATTGATGTTGGTATCACCGACCTGCTGGCACTGGTACCTGAGTTTGAATAGCACAGGCCAGTAGCCGCATACCAAGGTACACCGCGGGCAAGGATGCCTTGATTGGCACCCATGCCCAGGCACCCGTCGGACTGTCTTTACTGCTGCTGGCCTGGGCCGACAGGTTCTCGGCTTGCTCAGGCCAGACAGGCATCCTCGGCGATGGAGCCAATCAGGCCATACTGTCGCTGTGACCAGCCCTGTACCAGACGAATGGCCCGCAAGGCGATCTCGTCCAGTTCGGCAGCGGTGCAGTTGAGCGCGGGCAACAAACGGATCACCTTGTCACGGGTGACCGAAATCAGCAGTTGCTCATCGCCGAGTGCGCGGGCGACCAGCTCTTTGCAGGGCCGGTCCAGCTCAATGCCGACCAGCAGCCCGTGGCCTCTGACTGCAACCACACCGGGCAGCTCCATCAGTACCTCCTGCAGGGTGTCAAGTAGCCGCTGACCACTGCGCTCCGCCTGAGGGATGATGCTGTCCTGCTCCATCAGCTCCACCACTTTACATCCCACCCGGCAGGCCAGGGGATTACCACCGAAGGTGGAACCGTGGTGGCCGGGCATCATCAGACCATGCGCCTTGCCACTGGCCAGACAGGCTCCGATGGGAAAGCCATTGCCCAGGCCCTTGGCCAGCGTGATGACATCGGGCTGGATGCCTGCGTGCTGAAAACCAAACCACCGGCCAGTGCGGCCCATACCGGTCTGTACTTCATCGATCATCAGCAGCCAGTCCTGCTCATCGGCAAGGGTGCGCAGTGCCTGCAGATAGTCACTGCCTGCCACCCGCACACCGCCTTCCCCCTGTACCGGCTCGACCAGCACGGCAACGATGCCGGGATGCTCCTGCGCTGCCGCCTGCACGGCCGCGATATCGTCATAGGGCACACGGATAAAACCCGGCATCAGCGGGAAGAAACCATGATGTACGGCAGGGTTGCCGGTGGCGGCGAGGGTAGCCAGGGTACGGCCATGGAAACTGTTCTCCATGACCAGAATCTGCGGTGCTCTGACCTGTTTGCGGGTGGCATGCAGGCGGGCCAGTTTCAGCGCCGTTTCATTGGCTTCTGAACCTGAGTTGCAGAAGAACACGCTGTCCATGCCGGCGAGCTGACACAACCGCTCGCCCAGCCGCTCCTGCCAGCGGATGCCATAGAGGTTGGAACAGTGCAGCAACTGCCCGGCCTGCTCGCTGATGGCAGCGGTGATCGCCGGATGACTGTGGCCCAGATTGGTGACGGCGATGCCTGCCACCGCATCCAGATAACGCTTGCCCTGTTCATCCCACAGCCAGGCGCCCTCGCCGTGGGAGAAGGTAACGGCCTGCCGGGCATAGGCAGGCATCAGATGAGAGTGGCTCATGTCGGTGACCCTGCAGCAAGCTCCAGCGGGGTAAAGGTATGTTCGGCATGGATTATCTGCACGCCTTCCGGGCCACTGGCCAGCAGCCGGCGCTCCTCGATGGATTTCTGCGCGCTGAGCTGAAATCCGGCAGCGTCGGGAAACAGTGCGGCCACTTCCATGATGGCCTGTTCTGCCCAGGGGGTGCCGGACTCGAAGTGGCCCAGCAGTTTGCCATGACGGTGAATCACCAGGCGGTAGACGCTCATGTTGTCATCCTGATAACGGGTAGGTGGGAAGAAGTAATTCGGCAGACTGCTGGCTGGCGGTCAGCTGCAGGGCGCCAAGCACGATATCGCAGGCCCGGCTGACGGCTTCGTGCAGCGGCACCTGATGCAGCAGACGCGCCGTCAGGCTGGCGCAGAACAGATCACCCGTGCCTTTGGGATAGCAGTCGAGACGCGGGTGACGGATCACCTCGGCACGGTCCGGGGTGACGATGGCTACCCACATTTCGCCGGGTTGCCACTCCTCGGGAGCCGCACTGGTCACCACGATCCACTGTGCACCACTGGTCTGCAGCAGCTGTCTTGCGGCCGTCTGTACCTGCGGCCAGGTGGCGGTGGGCAGCCCGGTCAGACAGGCCAGTTCATAGCCGTTGGGGGTCAGTCCGGTGGCCTGTTGCAGCACATGCTGGCGGTAGGCCTCGACCATGCCGGGGGCGACGTAATTGCCGCAGTCGTGATCACCCAGCACCGGGTCTATGACGACCAGAGCCTGAGGTCGCAGCAGGCGAATGTCTGCCAGCCAGCGGGCCAGCAGGGTTGCCTGAGCCGGGCTGCCCAGATAGCCACAGAGCACTGCCTGCAGCTGACCGAGGGCGTCGCGGGCGATCAGGTCGCGCAGAAAGCCGTTGAACCAGTCGCTGGCGACGGCGCCGCCATGCACGCTGGGATAGTGCGGGGTGTTGCTGAACAGCACCGTCGGCACACTGGTCGCGTTCAGCCCGTGGCTGTGCAGGGTGGGCAGGGCGACGTTGTTGCCAACGCGCCCGTAGACCACCTGCGACTGTACCGACACCACATCCAGCGGCAGCGGTCTGGCACTCCTGCTGGCGGTGTCAGTCGCGTGTGGAGAGGTCGCCATCACAGCACCGCTTCGGGAGCGTCAATGACGGTGTGCTCCAGCCAGGCGGACATGGCTTCACGCGCTACCCGCTCCAGTGCGCCTTTCAACGGCTGTGCCTGGGCTCGCAGCTGGCGTGGATCGATACCCACCTGACCGATTTCGTTGGCATGACCGACCAGCCACTGTTCGATGCGGCTGGGATCGGCTTCCAGATGGAACTGCAAACCCAGCACGTTGCGGCCATAGGCAAAGGCCTGATTGGGACAACACTCAGTGCCTGCCAGACGTGTCGCCCCCTGCGGAATTTCAAACTGATCGCCATGCCAGTGCAGTACCGGGATGTCGCCCAGTGCCGCCAGCGGGCTGTTGAGACCGGCTGTCGTGAGGCTGAGTGGAGCAAAGCCGATTTCCTTGTAACCCATGGGAGAGACCGTCGCGCCCAGTACCCGTGCGATCAGTTGTGCACCCAGACAGATGCCCAGCAGTGGCCGGCGGCTTTGCAGACGGGTCTTGACCAGTGCTGCCTCCTCGGCAATGAAGGGGTAGGTATCATCGTCAAAGGCACCCACCGGCCCACCGAGGATGACCAGCAGGTCGGGGCCGATGGCATCCAGACGGGCCAGATTGGCCTGAGTGGCGTCCACATAGGTCACCTGATAGCCCTGCTCCTGCAGCAGGGGTTCCAGAGTACCGAGGTCTTCAAACTGCAGATGGCGCAACGCAACGACAGACTTCATAGATCAATCCCTAATGTATGGCTGTATTGAGCCACGGCGATTGGCCGTGGCATGGCTGATTAATGGCTGATGCCCGGATCAACGATGATGTGCCCGGCACGCGGAAAGGTGCAGCAGGCCAGAGCGTACCCCTGTGCCTTGTCCTGCTCGTCCAGACAGAAATCCGGCTCGCGATGCACCTCGCCGCTGACGTGGACCCGGCAGCTGCCACAGATCCCGGAGCGGCACTGGTTTTTGATCGGGATGCCGTGGAGTTGCAGGTTGTCGAGTAACGACAGGCTTGGGTCGGCGCTGACATGCTGCTCGGAGCGGGTCAGTTGCAGGGTGATCCCGCTGTCCTTAGCACTCTGCGCGGACGGTTCATCGCGCGTCGGCGCAGTAAAGGCCTCCAGCAGTAACTGGCTGTCGGGATAACGCTGGCTGATGTGCTCACGGATGGCGTGAGCAAAGGCAAAGCCGCCGCAGGCGATCACCGTCTCGGGTGCCTGTTCCAGCTCGAACGCTGCCGCAGTTGGCCGGCCAGAGTGAAACTGGCTGTGGCTGAGGATCGGCTCGCGGGTGATGTAGGCATCGAAGTGAAACCAGCGACGAGTCAGGCTCAGCTGCAGCAACTCATGCAGGAAGGGAATGCTCACCACATAGGGCGCGCACAGTATCAGTCTGATAGCAGGGACGGGCAGGCCGGCATCGTCACGCTCAGCCAGAGCATTGAGCAGGGCCATTGGCAGCGTAATACCGATCCCGGCGGCCACCATCAGTACCTGACGTGCATCCTTGATGCGGTCGACGGTGATGCTGCCGCTGACGCCTTCTACCGCCAGTACAGACCCCGCCCTGAGGGTGGCATGCAGGCTGTCGGACAGGCCCTGCTTGCCCGTCCGCTGGACGGCAATCTCTATCGTGTCTGTTCCTGTGGTACGGATCACAGAATACAGGCGCCGTTGCGGACGGCCCTGCAGATCCGGGTAGACGAGGGTGATGTGCTGACCTGCCGATATCGCCTGCCGCACTGGCGAGTTCTCCAGCTTCAGCCTGAACAGCCTGACATCGTCGGTTTTCAGGGATGAGCTTTCGCAGCGTGCTTGAACGGTCGGCATCACAGCGTCATCCCCTTGCCATGTCGGCCAGTCGCCGCTGTATGGCTCGGGAGCGACAGGGTGCTGGCGGCACCGGACAGGCCGATACGGTCAATCAGACGCTCAACCGAGTCGGTATACACACCGACCTCATTGCTGTCGCCGGTGTCGTGGAGAATGTCTGCGCCATGCGGCATGCCAATCAGGTTAAACACTGCCTGCCAGGCGCCCAGCTCATTGTTGGCAAACATCTCTACGGTCTTACGCACCGTGCGGCGGAAGTACTCCCGCTCCTTCTCGCTCAGGCCGCGAATAATGTCCATCGCGGAGAAGCTGAAGACGCTGGAGTGGCTCCACTCATCCACTGCATGGGTACGGGTGACCTCATGGCAGATGGGCTGGATGGAGGTATCTTCCGCCATGGTTTTCAGATAGTCGGTGATCAGCGTTTCACTGGCGCAGGCGATGGCAAAACGGGTCAGGCGACGTTCCCACTCGGCGCCGCAGGACGTCAGTTGCTGGCGCCGCCACTGCACCAGATTGAAGTCGGTGAAATCCAGCGGTACCAGCTGGCGGTGGTCATAGATGTAATTACAGGCCATGACGGACATGCGTGTGTGCAACGCTTCATCCAGCAATGCCTCAGACATGACATCCTGCAACAGGGCGCGGTTGTTGCTGGCGGGCGGCGTCTTGATGATGTCTTCGCAGGCCGGTGTCACCACATCACATTCGATGTAGATGGTCTTGAGGTTATAAATGCCCCAGGCATAGGACAGGCACGCAGACCGGATGGCTTCAGGAGCTTGAAGCCAGGCATCATGATCACGAAAGGGGAGCAGGGATTCACTGAAATCACGCTTGCTGGCATCGAATGCCAGCTCGGCATAGACCGGAATATCCTGATTGACCGCTGCACGGGTGCGCCAGAGGGTGGTCAGCTTCTGCAGCATCTTTTGCACGGCATCTTCCTGAGAAATGCTGAACTGTTCCATGTTGTTCATCCTGTTAGCTGTAATTGACGCGCGTTGGCGGGCAAGGCGCGGTGGTCAATTCCGTCGTAGCGGTCGTCTCGCTCCTGAATAAGACGGCGATACGGGGAGTTGAATCGTTCGTTTTAGTTATGTGCTCAGTTGGTGTAACGATTTAAAGCCAGCGGATCATGACCCTGTTTTACTGCTCACCTCCCGGCCAGTAATAGCTGTCTGGCAGCGCGCGGGCACCGAAAATGGCTTGGCCTACCCGTACCACGGTGGCGCCTTCTTCAATGGCAATTTCAAAGTCGCCGGACATGCCCATCGACAGCTCGTTAAGGCTTACGCCGGGCGGGGTATCTGCTTGCAGCTGGTCACGCAGGGTATGTAGCAGGCGGAAGCAGGTTCTGACGCGCTCGCCTTCTGCTGACAGCAGTGCCAGCGTCATCAGTCCTCTGACTCTGAGATGGGAAAACTGCGGCAGTGCCTGAAGAAAGTCGGCTACCTCATCCGGTGCCAGACCATATTTACTGGCTTCGCCCGAGGTGTTGACCTGTACGAATACATCCAGCTGGCGGCCTTCGAGCTGCAGGCGGCGGTCCAGCGCTTCGGCCAGACGCAGGCTGTCGAGAGCCTGAAATTCGCTGGCAAAGCGGGCAACCAGCTTGGCTTTGTTAGTCTGCAGATGGCCGATGACAGACCACTGCACGTCAGTCAGCTCAGAGAGGTTCTGCCATTTACGATGGGCTTCCTGTGGTTTGTTTTCCCCTAATTGCCGACATCCTGCGGCATAGGCGAGGCGTATACTGGCTTCGTCCATGGTCTTGCTGACGGGCAGCAGCCTGACTTCCTGCGGCGAGCGGCCAACCCGGGCACAGGCGCTGGCGATACGTTGTTGCACGGTAGCCAGATTGTGTTGGAAGTCGGCAACGCTGTGGGCCTTGGGATAGCGGCCGTGCAGGTCATGCTGTGGCTGCGTATCCAGAACTTCAGCGATATTTGATTCACTCACCGTTCAGTCCCTTTGCTGTGGAGTGGCGTGATAGAGGTAAACGCACTATGCTGCGTTTTGTCACAGTGCGAAGTATATATTGTCATAGGACAAAATGAAAATAGCTGGAAAAACCGCTGCCGAAATCTTTGACTGCATTCGGCTCATGACGCGTTCAAAGGCTTTACAGCCGGGCGACGCACTCCCTCCCGTCCGCGATCTGGCTGTTGCGCTTGAGGTCAACCGCAATACCGTCGCTGCCGCCTACAAGCGTCTGGTTGCGGCAGGCATTGCTGTTAGTCAGGGGCGGCTGGGGACGCTGATTCGTCACACGGAAAACATGGTGGAGCGCGAGGGCGGGGTGCAGGGGTCACCCCTGATGGATGTTGCCAGCGGCAACCCCAACCCCCAGTGGTTGCCGGATGTGGCCGCCGCTCTGGCGCAGCGACCATACCGCCCCCGGCTGTACGGTGAGCCCACGGTAAATGCCGAGCTGGAAGCGTACGGCCGCCGCTGGATGGAACCGGATTGCCCAGCCGCAGGCGAGATCAATCTGACTCACGGGGCGGTCGATGCGGTCGAGCGGTTGCTGGCGGCGGAGCTGGTTGGCGGTGACAAGGTGGTGGTGGAAAGCCCCTGTTTTCTCAGCAGCATCAATACGTTGCGGGTCGTGGGGCTGGTGCCTGTGGGGGTGGCTGTCGACAGTGAAGGGATGTGCCCTGCGGGGCTGGCTGCTGCGCTGGAAGCCGGCGCGCAGGCGGTAGTGCTGACACCACGGGCACACAATCCGACAGGCTGCAGCCTCAGTGCCGGGCGGGCGGCACAGTTGCAGGCTTTGCTGGCGCAGTACCCCCATGTACTGATCATCGTCGATGATCATTTTGCGCTGTTATCCAGCCAGCCCTATCACTCGGTCATTCCTGCTTCGGCAGAGCGCTGGGCCCTGATTCGCTCGGTGTCCAAGGTGCTGGGGCCGGACATGCGGCTGGCGCTGGTGTGCAGCGATGCCCAGACCTCGCGAAGACTGCGTCTGCGGCTGGTCAGTGGTACCAACTGGATCAGCCATCTCTTACAGGATGTGGTGCTGGCCAGTCTGACTTCACCGCTGTTTGAGCCGCAGATCAGCAGGGCAAAAGCCGATTACGCGCAAAGGCAGCAGTGGCTGCGTCAGGCATTGCAGCAGCACGGTTTGCAGGTGCCTGCCAGCTGTGATGGGCTGAATCTGTGGTTACCTTTGCAGCAAGAGGCGCAGCCTCTGGCTCATGCCCTGGCACGTCGGGGCTGGCTGGTGCGTAACAGCGAACCGTTCTGTCTGGATGAGGCCGTGGCAGGGTTACGTCTGACCATTGCAACACTGGATGAACCGCAGGCACACAAGCTGGCGGAAGATATCAGGGCTTGTCTGGGCTAGTCTGCACCAGACTCTACCGAGGAGAAGGAAATGCCTTTCAGTGCAGAAGAACGGCAGGTACTGCTGGCGGTTAAAGGTGTCGGTGGCACGGTGATACAGCGCTTTGAGGCGCTGGGGATCGCGTCGCTGGCTCAGCTGGCCGGGTGTGACAGCCAGCAGATACTGGAACAGGTCGCTGCGATGCTGGGCAGCTCATGCTGGAAAAACAGCCCGCAGGCGCGAGGGGCGGTCGAGGCTGCCATTGCCAGGGCACAACGGGCAACTCAGGACGTGCTTGTGGCGGAATGAGCGTGGCGCAGGGACGCTGACCGAGGCGTAAATTGCCCCCGTCGGCGGCCACGACTATCATAGGCGGCTTTGTTTGCCGACGACCTTATCCATCATGCTCAAATACCATCCTGCGGCATCGGTGCCTGCCGATGTGCCCCGTAAGCCTTTTAATGCCCGTGGTGCCAATGTGCGTCGCTGTCAGGCGTGCCAGTTGCCAGAGCAAGGCTGTATTTGTGCATATAAAGCCGCTGTGGCGGCTGACTGCGAGTTCTGGCTGATCATGCATCATGATGAGCTGTTCAAACCTTCCAATACCGGGCGACTGATTGCTGACGTCCTGCCCACCACCGAAGTATTCGAGTGGAGCCGTATTGATCCGCCGGCCGCATTGCTTGAACGTCTGGCGGATGAGCGTTATCAACCCTATCTGGTGTTTCCTGCTGACGAACCTGAGGATCAGGCACGACTGCTGCCGTTCCAGCGTCAGGCAGAGAAAACACCGGTATTCATTCTGCTGGATGGCACCTGGCGTCAGGCGCGGAGGATGTTTCGTCACAGCAAGTGGCTGCAGTCGCTGCCGCTGATCAGTTTTACTCCCGAGCGCAGCTCAGGTTACGGCCTGCGTGAAGCAGCAGAGGAAAGCCATCTGTGTACTGCGGAAGTGGGCATCGAATTACTGAAGCTGGCCGGCGAGCCCGCAGCTGAAGTACTGGCGCACTATTTCCATGTATTCAACGTGCACTATCTGGCGGGGCGTCGGGGCACCCATCAGGACGATGCTGAAGCCAGCCGGCAGTGGCTGCTGGCGCAGCAGGCGTGAACGGAGCATTGAGGTAAGTATGACGTTAACGACAATTCTGACCGTGCTGGGGCTGGTACTGATCGTGGTACTGCTGCCAGTGGTGCTCAAACTCTGGCGTGATGACCGCCAGCGGGTGGCGGCACAGAAGGAAGCTGAACAGGCGCTGCTGAAGCAGGTGGAAGAGCAGCGCGCCTATGTTATCGAGAGCGTGCGGGTGATCACCTCGGCGATGCGTGACGGGCAATGTGAGCTGACAGAAGGTTGCTTGCGACTCAAGGGACTGCTCGACAATACCTTCCCTGAATTGCTGCAGCATCCTGATCTGCAGGTACTGGAGACGGTATGGCAGCGCACGGAACATATTCCACGCAAGGAGGCGTTCAAGCGGCTGGAGCTGAAAAAGCGCCGGGTGCACTGGAAGGCCATGGATGAGATGGAAGCCGAGCTGCAGGAGCCTATTCAGCGTGCGGTCAGCCATCTGCAGGCGCAGCGCTGGACCACCTGAGCCGGGCAGCGGGAGCGAGCAGCACTATGCCATTTATTGCCATGTTTGGTCTGACCCTGATCGTTATCCTGCTGTGTCTGTGGGTCTTCACCCATATGGGCGTGCCTTCTTACCGACCCTCGCGGGCGAAGGTGGAAGCGTTACTACAGGGCGTGGTGGATGGCTACACCCGGCGGGAGGAGTGGGAGCTGTTCCTCGGCTATCCCATTCACTATGACCCGGAGCTGGAGCAGATCAGGGTACGTTGTGTGGCGCTGGAGGAAGGTGATGATGACCATCCGCCGTTTCCCCATGGCCTCAATGGTTACCTGTACAACCGTGCCGGGCGGGCCAGAGCTGAACATATTCTGCGCAGTGTCAAACTGCTGCGCAGCAAGGAGCTGGAGCAGCGCGAATTCTGAATCAGTGTGCCCGGCGCAAACGAATCAGGGCTCGCTGCTATCTGACTGCTGATGCAGTGTCTGATAGTTACCGCCGTAATCAATATGGATGTAGTCGGCGTTGGCCAGATCCCGGGCGACGTCCCCGGCATAGTCGTCACTGGCGCAGTAGTATTTGCCACTGCTGTCGGCATCAATGCCCTGTTGCTGCATCTGCGCCACCAGATCCTGGTAACTGGCGATCACACTGGCTGCTGTGTTGCCTTCGAGAATCACCAGACAACGGCGGTGCTCACGTTTGGCACGGTCGTGGTCATACTTGCTTTTAGCGCTGTCACTGCTGGCCAGCTGCAGACCGGTCAGGCGGTTGCCGGCCATGGCGCTGTTATCCCCAGTGGCGTTCGAGGCTAGCACCGGGGTGGTTATCCACAGCCCCGTCAGCAGGCTGGTGAACACCACTGCCGCTATTGTTCTGCTCACGTCTGTACCTTCCTCTCAGAGCGCCCGATACCCTTGGGTAGCGAACGGGAATGATGTCAGCGACTGGGAATGCGTGGTCGCAATTCGCGGAATCCGCCACCGTTTATGACATGCAGATAGCCCGCCTGTTCCAGTGCCTGACGGGCAATCTCTGCACGACGACCTGATGCACAGTAAAGCACTACTGTCTGCTCTTTGCTGATGCCCTGTTCGGCAAAGCGGGCGACGACCTCTTCGTAGGGAATATGGCTGGCCTCTGGCACATGGCCCTGTGCGTATTCTTCGGCGCTGCGAACATCCACCACCAGCGCGCCGCGCTTGACCATGCTGGCCGCGTAGACGGGGTCGCCCTCGGCCTGCACTGCAGTGCTGGCGGTTCCGAACAGCAACGAGCAGAGCAGGGAGGCGATGGCGGGCAGGCGAAACTTCATAAGTGTTGTCCTTAACTGAGCCGGCTAATGAATGATGGCAGTGACTGGTTGTGCTTGTGGCTGGCAGGTCGCTTATTCAAGCCACCTGCCAGCCGCGTGTTATCGCTGGCTGACTGCCTGCTCGATACGATCCAGTGCCTGCTTGAGCACATGCATGGTGCAGCCAAAGTTCAGGCGGACAAACTGCTTGTTGCCGAAGTCCGCACCGGGTGACATGCCCACGCCGTGCTGTTCAAAGAACTGCTGTGGGTTTTCGACCCCGAGACCACTGGCATCGATCCAGGCCAGGTAGGTGGCTTCGATGGGTTGCAGCGTCAGGCCGGGGATAGCGTTGATGCGTTCGACACAATAGTCACGGTTCTTGCGCAGGTAGCCCAGCTGGCTGTGCAGCCAGTCATCACCGTCCTGATAGGCCGCTGCGGCTGCGGTGTAGGCCAGCAGGCTGACATCGGGGACGATGCCTTTGCGGGCGCGGTTAAATTTCTGCCGCAGGGCATCATCACTGATGATGGCAAAGGAGCAGCCGAGACCGGCGATATTGAAGGTCTTGCTGGGCGCCATCAGCGTAATGGTGCGTCTGGCGATGGTGTCATTCAGACTGGCCAGCGGTATGTGCTGCAGGCCGGGTTCCAGCAGCAGATCACAGTGGATCTCATCGCTGCAGATGTAGCAGTCGTAGCGCTCACAGATATCGCCCAGTTGCAGCAGTTCCTCATGGGTATACACCGTGCCGCCGGGATTGTGCGGGTTGCAGAACAGCAGCAGGGCACCGGGGCCGGCTTGCTGCAGCTCGGTTTCCAGCTGGGCAAAGTCCAGTACCCAGCGCTGCTCCTGCAGCTGCATGGGGACCTTGGTCAGCTGGCGTTCAGACAACAGCGGGGCGGTGACGAAAGGAGGATAGATCGGGCTGGGGCTGAAGACATTGCCACCCGGTCCGACCAGACTGCGGCAGGCCAGATGCAGCCCCGGTACCAGCCCGGGCAGATAGACGATCCATGCCGGGTCGATCTGCCAGTCATACAGACGCTGCATGCGCTCGACGATCAGTGCGGTCAGGGTCGTGGGTGGCTGGGTATAGCCAAAAACACCGTGGTCGACACGTTGCTTGAGGGCATCGATAATGGCGCCTGGCACCACAAAATCGGTATCGGCGACCCACATCGGTAATACATCACTGCCGTGGTATTTGTCCCATTTGGAACTGAAAGTACCCTGGCGGTTAACCGGTTTGTCGAACCTGTGCATTTTCTTTTCCCTGTCTCTTGTTACCTGTGACTGATGATACTCCCAGCCTCCTTTTTCGCCCAACCCCCGCTCCTGCTGGCGCGTGCGCTGATCGGCAAAATCATTCGCCACCGTGTCGGTGATCAATGGTTAGCGGCGCGCATTATCGAGACCGAAGCCTATGACCGCCGTGACCGTGGCAGTCATGCTTCACTCGGCTATACCGAAAAACGCAAGGCGCTGTTTATGGCGCCGGGCACGCTCTATCTCTATTACGCCCGCGGGAAAGACTCACTCAACTTCAGTGCCGAAGGGGAGGGCAACGGTGTGCTGATCAAGTCAGCACTGCCGTGGAGTGACAGCCTGAGCCCGGCCAGCAGTCTGCAGCAGATGCAGGTGCTTAACCCTGACAGCAAGGGGTTGCCGCGTCCTCTGGCGCGGTTGTGCAAAGGGCAGACACTGGTGTGTAAATCACTGGGGCTGACCGTCAGGGAGTGGGATCAGCAGGCTCAGCATCCGCAGCGGCTGCGGGTGGAGGATGTGGGATATACGCCGGTGGCACTGTTGCAGAGCGTGCGTCTGGGGATTCCGCCGGGGCGTGATGAACACCTGCTGTGGCGCCTGATCGACCGGGCCGAGGCACGTCACTGCACCCAGAATCCGCTGACCCGGCCGCAGCTGCCGTGCCATGAGATTCTGCCCGGGCAGCCGCTGGTGGTCAGTGAGCCGGAGTAGCCTCCGCCGGCTTTAAAGCCAGCATCTGCCTGCGGTTTGAGGCATAATGGCAGCCCCTTGCGGGAGTGGTGGCAACAGCTGCATAAACACGCTCATACAGACAATAAGACTGCACGCATGGCCCGCGCCTGACAGCCCTGCATGTACTGGTGGAGATACCGTGATGACCGATTCCAACCGCGTAATTATTTTCGATACCACCCTGCGTGATGGGGAGCAGAGCCCGGGTGCCTCCATGACCCGTGATGAGAAGGTCCGTATCGCCAAGCAGCTGGAAAAGATGCAGGTAGACGTGATCGAAGCAGGCTTTGCCATGGCCAGCGTGGGCGATTTTGAAGCCGTGAAAGCCGTGGCCGATGCGGTCAGGGAAAGCCGGATCTGCTCGCTGGCCCGTGCGCTGGATGCCGACATTGACCGTGCCGGTGAGGCCCTGCGTGGCGCCAGTGCCGGACGTATTCACACCTTCATCGCCACCTCGCCCATCCACATGAAATACAAGCTGAAGATGGAGCCGGATCAGGTGGTGGAAAACGCCGTACGTGCCATCCGCCGTGCGCGCAACCTGATGGACGATGTGGAGTTCTCGCTGGAGGACGCCAGCCGTACCGAGTTTGATTTCATGTGCCGGATCGTCGAGGCAGCCATTGCCGCAGGTGCCCGCACCATCAATATCCCTGATACCGTGGGCTATGCCCTGCCGGAAGAATTTGGCCATACCATTCGCCGCCTGATTGAAAACGTGCCCAACAGTGATCAGGCCATCATCTCTGTGCACTGTCACAATGATCTGGGTCTGGCTGTCTCCAACTCCATCTCTGCGGTGGCCAACGGCGCCCGTCAGGTGGAATGCACCATCAATGGTCTGGGCGAGCGGGCCGGTAATGCGGCGCTGGAAGAATTCGTCATGGCGCTGCGCACCCGTCACGATGCCATGCAGCTGACCACGGGCATTGTCACCGAGCAGATCGTCCCTGCTTCACGTCTGGTTTCCACCATTACCGGTTTCCCGGTGCAGCCCAACAAGGCCATTGTGGGTGCCAATGCCTTTGCCCATGAGTCCGGCATTCACCAGGATGGCGTGCTCAAACACCGTGAAACCTATGAAATCATGACGGCCCAGAGCGTCGGCTGGCACACCAACCGCATGGTGCTGGGCAAGCACTCCGGCCGCAATGCCTTCCGCTCACGCCTTGAGGAGCTGGGCATCAGCTTCGCGACCGATGCCGAGCTGAATGAAGCCTTCCGCCGTTTCAAAGAGCTGGCTGACAAGAAACACGATATTTTCGATGAAGACCTGCAGGCGCTGGTCAGCGAGCAGCGTGCGGCTGAAGACATGGACGAAGCCTTCCGCCTGACCTACATGAGCGTCACCTCGCAAACCGGTGAGGTGCCGGTGGCCACCGTCGCCCTGATGACTGCCAGTGGCGAAGAAGTGAAGAGCACGGCCGAAGGTTCAGGCCCGGTGGATGCGACCTTCAAGGCCATCGAGAATATTGCCGAGTCAGGCGCCACGCTGGAGCTTTACTCCGTCAATGCCATCACCTCCGGCACCGACTCGCAGGGTGAAGTGACGGTACGACTGGAGAAAGGCGGACGCATCATCAACGGCAACGGTGCCGATACCGACATCGTCATTGCCTCGGCCCGGGCCTATATCAACGCGCTGAACATCATGCTGTCCAATCGCGAGAAAGCGCACCCTCAGGTATGAGGAACGCGTAGCGCGTCATGAAGTAAGGACGTGTTCACCTCTGGTGAGCACGTTTTGCCTGTGTTCATCAGAACAGCAGCCCCAAGAGATGGAAGAGAAGCCAACAGTGGAAACGGCAACGACCGCCCCCATGCGTCCGCAACCCACAATCGATGAAAGCCAGCGCCAGGCGTATCTGGAGGCTATGGGCATTGAGAGCTGGGTGCCGCGTACGGTGCTGCCCGGCGCTGCGCCCTCATGCTACTTCGCGTGGGACTGGGACGGTTCCGCCGCGTCGATGGCAGAGGGGGTGGCCCCGCCACCGGCAGCCGTGCCCGGCGTGGCTCCGATGGAAGAGAGTGCGCCGGCTCCGGTAATGAGCAGAGAATCAGCGCGTGCCGAACTGGTGCCTGCCACTGCCGCACCGGCACCTGTTGCTAAGGCTGTACAGCCTGCACCCGCCAGCCCGGTACGGGAGCGCGCGCTGGCCAGTACCGATACTGCTGAAGTGCCGGAGTTTCATCTGGCCTGCATGGTGTTCTCTGCCGGGGTGGTGCTGACCGAGTTGCCGCTGAAGATGCGCGCACTGGGCGAGCAGCACTTGACGCTGCTGGTGAATCTGCTGACGGCGGTGTCGGGCCGTCGCGAAACCCTTGGCAAGATCAGTTACTTCCGCTGGCCGATGATCCGTACCCGTGGGGTAGATCAGTCTGCAGCGGTGGCCCAGCTCACCCTGCAGCGCTGGCTGGATAAACTCCGACCGGAGCAGCAACCGGCACTGCTGGTGCTGGGCGAGCAGGCGATCCGTCACTGTCTGCAGCTGGACCCTGAACACTGTGACTGGCGTCAGCTGCATACGGCACAGGGCTGGGACGCTGTGGCTGTCAGCCATGGCTTGCATGCTCTGCTCAATATTCCTTCGCTTAAGGCCGAAACCTGGCAGCACGTGCAGGCGCTGCGTCAGCATCTCGCCACCCAGAATGTGCTTACCGCTACTCACTGACGTCAGAGCAAACACCATGTCTATTGTTATCCGTGCACTGGATGCCCTCGCTCTGCCACAGGTGGCTGCCGGTGCGGCGCAGACGTTTCGCCATCCCTGGTCTGTCGCAGCCTTTGCCGACAGTCTCAGTAGCGGGCATTGCCTGCTGGGTATTGAAGTCGACCAGCAGCTGGCGGGGCATGCACTGTTTTCTCAGGTGCTGGATGAAGCTGAACTGCAGACTATGGCTATTTACCCGCAGTGGCAGCGCCGTGGACTGGCCCGTCAGTTACTGCAGCAGGGGATAGAGCAGCTGCGCCAGCAAGGGGTGGTGCGGCTGTTGCTGGAGGTGCGGGCAGGCAATCAGGCGGCCATTCCGCTCTACGAGTCACTGGGTTTTGTGCTCGATGGCCGTCGCAAGGGCTATTACCCGGCAGAGGAAGGTGAAGGGGTGGAAGATGCCCTGCTGATGAGCCTGATGCTTTAACGCGCTAGCAGATTCCTGAAGCTCTGATCGCTAAGCCTGGCAGGTCGTTGAAAATCTATCTGCGTTGCCGAATACCGCGTCAAAAACAGGCTCACAGCCAAAGGCTGAACGTGCTTTAGCACGGCCCCAGAGGGGCGAGCGGAGCGAGTCAAATGCTCATTTAGTTCACTAAACTCCGCTTTTTCTCCTGTTTCTTGTGCCCTCGGGGTATTTCCTTGTCTCGGCTGCCTCGATGACGTTTTTCAACAGCCTGCTAGGCAGTGTGTTCTGGTGGTGGCGCAGGCTGGTTCTGCTCTGGCACCCCGCTGGCGACGGCGGTGACTTTGTCCTGATAAATCCACTGCAGTTGCAGCACTTCGCCGAGGGCCTGACACAGGGTGCGCTGGCGGATCGGCTTGGCCAGCAGGCGTACGGCGCCTGCCGCCAGACAGCTGGCCTCTTCCTCTGAATGAGCCGAGACAATCAGCACCGGTACCGTTGACAGGGTAGGGTGCTGACGCAGCCGCTGGGTGGCTTCCAGACCATTCAGCACCGGCATGCTGATGTCCATCAGGATGGCATCCGGGCGGTGCTGTTCCGCCCGGTGAATGGCTTCCAGCCCATCGGCGGCCTGACTGGTGGTAAAGCCGATGGCGTGCAGCATATGGGTGAGGATGGCGCGATTGGTCACTACATCGTCCACCACCAGAATATGCCGCCGCAGACCCAGATAGCCGACCACGGTCTGCTGACTGAGAGCAGGCACTTCGGTGGCGCGCACGTCCGGCAGCAGTAACTCAAAGCTGAACAGACTGCCCTGGCCAGCCTGGCTCTGTACCTCGATATCTCCCCCCATCAATTGCACCAGCTGGCGGCTGATAGCCAGACCGAGGCCAGTGCCGCCGCGCTGCTGCTGGTTGCCTACCTGCTCGAAGTCGTTGAACAGCAACGGCAGATGTTCTGCGGCAATACCGATGCCGGAGTCGGCGACTTCAAAACGCACATGGTCGGGGCGGCTGCGGCTGACGCGCAGACAGACGTAACCACGGTCAGTGAACTTGATGGCATTGCCAAGCAGGTTGAGCAGCACCTGCTGCAGACGAATATCATCGACGGCGACGTGGTTGGGAATGTCACCAACGACGCACTGCAGATCAATATCCTTGTGTTCAATGCGGACGCGGATCAGCTCCGTCACCTTGCTCAGTAGCTGCGGCAGGTTAATGGTGCGGGGCATCAGGTTGAGTTTGCCCGCTTCGGCCTTGGACAGATCCAGCGCATCGCTGATCAGCGTCAGCAGATATTCACCGCTGAACAGGATGTTATCCAGCCCCTGACTGAGCTGCTCGGCGGAGGTGCTGCTTTTCAGAATCTGCGCATAGCCGAGGATGGCATTCAGTGGTGTGCGCAGCTCGTGATTCATGTTGGCAAGAAAGCGGCTCTTGGCTTCACTGGCGGCTTCCGCCTGCCGGCGGGCGCGGGATTCTTCATCGGCCCGTTGCTGTTCAGACAGGTTGACCACAAAAGCCCAGCCACGATGCTGGGTGTTATGCAGAAAGGCACCGCCGATCAACACCGGAACGGTCTCTCCGCTGGAGTGATAGAACAGCTTGCGGTAGGGCTGGCAGTAGCCATGCTGTCTGAATTCCTCCAGAGCCTGCTGGTCGACACCGTCGCATTCCGGCGGTGTCAGCTGCATCCAGTTCAGTTGATGGTTCTGTAATTCCGCACGACTGTAGCCGAGGGTGGTGAGGAAGTTATCGTTGGCATCGCTGATGCTGCCGTCAAGCTCCCAGAAGAATATCCCGATGATGTTGCTGTCGATGATCCAGCGCAGCCGCTCCTCACGCTCACGCAGTGCCGCTGCGGTGGCCTGCAGTGCCCGGGTGCGCTGCTGGATGCGCTCACTCATCTGATTGATGCCCTGCTGCAGCAGGCCCAGCTCATCCTGTGCGCTGGCGGCGGGCAGCTGAAACAGGGTGCCGGCCTCGATCTGCTGCATGCCTTCCAGCGTCTGACCAATTCGCCCTAAATACTGGCGGCCAAACACCTGAAAGACGATAAAGCTGGAGATCAGCACGGCGAACGTGATCAGCCCGACCAGCTGCAGAAAGGTGTATTTCACCTGCCGCAGTTCGGCCATGTCGATGGAAATGCCAATCAGCCAGTTGAGGGTGGGGATGCGCTGAAAGGCCGTGAACTGTTCTTCATGGTCCTGATCATCCTGCAGTGACGATGTATGTACCCAGACCCCACTGCGCTGAGTGAACATGGTATTGACCGGTGCTGATTCCAGTGCGGCACCGCTGTCCAGCGCAGGGTGGTAAACCACGCGCTGACCGACGCCGTCGACGATAAACAGCTGTGCTGTGCTGAAGTGTTCCAGACCCTGCAGCCTGGCCTGCTGCTGCTGTGCCTGTCGCACGGCGGCACGCAGACCAGAGCGGTTAAGGTCCTGCAGAATGGCCTGACTGGCATTCTGCAGCTCCAGCGTCTGCAGCTGCTGCTGAAAGTGCAGCACCAGCCGGTCGATCATGGTGCTGCCCGCGATCACCACGGCGGTGGTCATCAGCAGCACCATCAGCAGGGACAGCAGACTCAGACGGGTCATGATTTTCATGGTCAGCATCCGCCTGCAGACGGCCGCTGCTTCAATACATCAGAAGTCATACTGATCGACATTGTCTCTGGTAAATATCAATACCGGCAGATTGACCTGCAGGCTGGTGTCATCGGCGCGCGGGGTCATCAGGCCAAGGTGGCCGGCAGCAAAGGGCTGACCGGCATGCAGCTTGCCCTGCAGCAGATTGTAGGCACTGTATACGGTGAGGTAGCCGTGATCAGGCGCGTTCCATAACAACACCTTATGCACTACGCCGCGTTTTAGATAAGGGCGCATCTGATTGGGTGTGGAGTTGCCCACCAGCGCGACCTTGCCTGCCAGCCCCGCTTCTTCCAGTGCCCGCGCAGCGCCGGGCAGATTCGGTGAGCCAAGGGCGATCAGCCCCCTCAGCTGGGGGTTGGTATTGAGCAGGTCGCGGGTGACGCGATAAGACTCCTCCGAACTTTCTCCTGCCGGGCGGATATCGACAATTTTCAGCCCGGGGTCGTGGGCATAAAGGTGGCTTTTGATAGCCGCAATCCAGTTGGACTGGTTGGGGGCGTAGAAGGTGGTGGTGATAATGGCCACTTCGCCGCTGTGGCCCATCTGCTCTACCAGTGCATCGACCATGGCGGTGCCGAAGGCCTGATAGTCGACCAGATTGACGAAAAACTCGCGCAGATCCGTATCTCCGTCCCAGCTCATCACATGAATGCCTGCCGCCTGCGCCTGTTGCAGCACAGGTACAATGGCGACCGGATCGTTAGCAGCCACGGCGATCACATCAGGGTGACTGGGAATGTAGTGCTCGACCAGTTCGATCTGTTTCTCCACCCGGTCCAACGTGGGGCCGGCCCAGATCACCTTCAGGTCTGGCAGTTCGGCAGCAGCCTGGTCGATACCCTGTTTCACCGCATCGTAATAGCCGATGCCTACCAGTTTGGGGATAACCACCAGCGTATGAGTCGGCGCGGCCTGGCTGATCTGCAGGGTCGCTGCGATCAGCATTCCCCCGGCCAGTCTGACAAGCGCAGCCAGCATGGCTGTTCTCCTCTCAAGGGTAGCGTCTAGCAAGCTTAGGAAGGGGGGCGATATTCGTCCACCTGCGCGGCGGGGCTGACGTCATGCAGGGTGTAATTGTGGTTATGGGAGCAGAACACGGGCCTGTGGTGAGTGCTGTCGGGTGCGCTGTCGTGGTGCGTCGCGCGGCCTGCTGGTGTGCAGAAATGAGCCTGATGAGTCGTGATAACCCGCCAGTGTTGGTGCAGCTGCGGGGCGTTTTCAGGCGGTTTTCCTGTGCTGGCGGCTGAGAGGGGGCGTGGTATGGACTTTGCTGACGCTTAGCTGACTGTAAACACGCTGTGAGGGAGGAGTGCCGTTGTCAAAAAGCTGCCTGAGCAGGGGAGGCAGGATCGGGCTGATGGTATCGATCCTGCTGCTGGTGGCCGGTATCGGCCTGATACTGATGATGCAGGTATGGCCCGGGCTGATCCTGATCGGGCTGGCCATGATACTGCTGCTGGCCGGACTCTACAGCCTGAGCTGTGATCTTGATCAGTTGCAGCACTGGGCCGGGCGGATGGCCAGTGACGCCGCACCCCGGCAGGACGGGCTGACCCCGCTGCTGCAGGGCGTACTGCAACCGCTGGCCCAGCCACTGGGCAGTGCCATGCGCGAGATGCAGCGGCGACAGCAGGAGGCTCATGAACGTGTGGCGGAGATCAGCTATTCCACCCAGGAGCTGTCCCGCGCCGCCAGTCAGCTGGCCGATAACACTCAGCGTCAGTCGCAGGCCACGTCTTCCAGTGCGGCGGCGGTAACGCAAATCAGCCACAGCATCGAGGACATCAATCAGCGTATCAGCCATACCCGTGATGCGTCCGAAGCTTCCCGCAGCCTGACCGCGGCCGGTATGAATGCGCTGGGTGCTTCGCGGCAGGCAGTGGAGCAGGTCACCACCCTGGCCCGTCAGGCCGCCGGTGAAGTGGGCAGTCTGGAACAGCAGACGGCGACCGTGGCTGAGCTGTCGGCGGCCATTCGTGATATAGCCGCCCAGACCAATCTGCTGGCGCTCAATGCCGCCATCGAAGCCGCCCGGGCCGGGGAAATGGGCCGGGGTTTCGCGGTCGTCGCCGATGAGGTTCGGCAACTGGCACAACGCAGCCACGAATGTGCCAATCACATCACCAGCAGCATTGATCAGGTACAGACGCAGATGCTGCGGGTGCGCGAGCAAATGCAGCAGGTCCTGGCCAGTGGCGACAGCTGTGTCCTGTCGGCCAGTGAGGCCGAATCGGCTCTGCTGCGTATCCGTGAGCAAAGCGACAGCATTGCCGATCAGATTCATACGGTGGTGGTGGCCTTTGAGCAGCAAAGCGCCGCGACCCGCGACATTTCCCGCCATATCGAAGAGGTGGCCAGCGTGTCCACGGCCAATAGCGACATGGCTGAACAGACCTCACGGATTACCCATCATCTCTATCAGCTGACCGGTGCCAGCGGGCGCCAGCCGCTATCACAGCAGTGACCTTTACATCCACCATTTCACACACCTTGCGGGGAGGAACGCGCCACCATGAGCTGGACAACCTGGGCAATGATCGGCATCGGTCTGGGGCTGCTGAGTGCCCTGGCGGTCTGGTTCTGGCGGCAACAACGACGTCAGCAGCAACAGGAATTGCTGACGGGTGTCCGTCTGATTCAGGCGATGCGCACGCTGCTGGCTCACTTCCAGCAGCATCGTGGTTTCAGTACCGGGCTGCTCAATGGCGATCTGTCGCTGGCGGGGGAGCTGGAAAAGCTGCAGGGGGCGATCCGTCGCGATATTCAGGAGCTGCTCGCCATTGATAGCTGGCTGACCGGCAATGAGCGCTGGCAGGGCATGGCCGATCACTGGCAGCGGTTGCAGGGCAGCTACCGGCAGCTCGAAGCCGAGCAGAACCTGCTGCAGCACAACCGGCTGATCACCAACCTGCTGTACCTGATGGAAGACACCGGTGAGTGGTTTGGTCTGACCACTCTGGCACAGGTTGATAGTGAACAGATGCGGCGCATCTGGCGTGATCTGCTGCAGGCCGCTGAAAATATCGGGCAGGCCCGGGCACTGGGCACCGGTGTGGCCGCCGCGGGTCGCTGCAGCAGCGTTGCCCGTATCCGGCTGAGTTACCTCCGTGGTCGTATCCAGCTGGCACTGGAGTCGAGCCTCCAGCATGTCAACGCCAGTGGGGATGACCGTGCTCAGGTGCAGGCCTTTCTGCGGTTGATTGATGAGCAGCTGCTGGTCGAGCGGGTCAGTATCAGTCCCAAGGATTACTTTCAGCAGGCGACGCAGGTGCTGGAGCGCCTGTATGCGCTGTTCGATCAGGAGATGGATGGACTGCGCAGCCGCCTGAGCTGAGAGCCTGTTCACGATCTGAAAGCATGTTCTGAACACGGTGCCTGCGTATGGCAGGCACCGTGGGCTGAGGTTTAGCAGGCTGTTGAAAAACGATCTGCGTTGCCGAATACCGCGTCAAAAACAGGCTCACAGCCAAAGGCTGAACGTGCTTTAGCACGGCCCCAGAGGGGCGAGCGGAGCGAGTCAAATGCTCATTTAGTTCACTAAACTCCGCTTTTTCGCCTGTTTTTTGTGCCCTCGGGGTATTTCCTTGTCTCGGTGGCCTCGATCACGTTTTTCAACGGCCTGTTAGGAAGAGGGATCAACGCAGGCCTGAGGAACCTTGTCACGCTGGAAGTAAGACCACTGCTGCAGAGCGATCTGCAACTGCAATGAGGTATCCAGATTGAGCAGCTGGCCGTATTCGCCGCCTGCCGGTTGCATGGGGAAGGTCAGGGTCTGGAAGTAGTTGCTGTTGTCCTGACTGTACTGCTCGCACAGCCCGTCGAAGCCAAAGATGGGCGGGCTGAAGGCGCCGGCAAAGAACGAGTTGCCGGCCTTGTTGGCATAGGCGCCGCCATGACAGGACAGACAGGAGCTGAGCTTGTTATCCACCGGGCCCGCCAACCTGCCTTCACAGCCGAAATGCTCGGCCCGCACATTGAGATTGTCGCGGTTCAGCACACTCTGCCGGGCGCGGATGCTGGCGGATTTGGGCACGGCCGGGAAGGTCCAGGGGTCCATCCCCCACTGCAGGCCGACCGGGCTCAGATTTTCCCAGACATTCTTGCCGCCCAGATCCCCGTTATAGGCAAAGGTGCCAAACACCCAGCGGGTGGGAGACTGCGGATTGACCACGGCGACATCCATCTGCACCAGATGCACCAGCTGTGGCTGGCGCTCACAGTAGAACTGGTTGTCTTTCTCCACATGGCGGTCTGCCTGCCACTGCGGGCTGCCGTGCAGATAGGGCACATCCTTGGGGGAGGCGGAGGAAAACAGCAGCTTCACCACCACCGTGCCGGTGGCGAAAGGCATACCACTCTGCGCAGCTACCCCCTGATAGTCGCCAAAGCGCGGGTTGCCCTGCTGGTCCCAGGCCTGCCCCAGCGAGTAGGCACCGACATCGTTGTAGTAGGCCACCGCCCAGGTCTCAAACTGGGCCTGGGGGTCAGTGGCCCCGACCAGCGTATGCGGGCTGGTGCCAAGGCCATGCAGATTGCGGCGGCTGCCGTGGAAGTCACTGAGTACGGCGGTGCGTTCATTGGTCAGACCGTGGATAAACTCGCGGCCAGAGGTCGGGTCATAGGCCATCCAGGGCACGCTGTACCAGCGGGTCTTGCCATCCACCTGAGTGTTGAAGCCCTGGGCATTGTTGAGGTCATCACTCTGCCCTTCGCGGACGTAGCTGAGAATGCTCTGAATGTAGCTGTTCCAGGTGGCATCCCATTGCGGCACGCCTTCCTTGCCGAAACGGGTCTGGAACAGGCTGGCCGGGTAGCCCAGCCAGGGGCAGTGCTGGCTGTCACAGGTTGCCGGCGGCGTGGTCGGGTAGGCGTCGCTGAGCTGGAACACCGGCCCGTTCCAGCCTGCCGGTGGTGGTGTGACGGCATTGCGGTAGGCCAGTTGTTCGGCGCTGTTATCCGCCTGACAGAGTAGGCTGCTCAGGCTGAGTGTCAGCAACAGCCAGCGTGATGGAGTGAGAGTGGGCCGCATAGTGATCTCCCGTTATGCCGTGTACTGGCTGATGACCCTGAGAAACTCGGCGTAGACCCGTTCACGGTCGGCACTCATGGCCACCTCGATCACGGCGCCATCGGTATCAGGAATCAGCTCACCGGAGTGATCGTCTTCTTCATCCAGCTGCTGTTCGACCCGCAGCGTAAAGCGCTCGCTCTGCACCAGGCCCGGATCGACCAGCACTTCTGCTGCCAGTGGATCCCAGAAGTCCAGATACTTACCGATACCCGGGGCAATGGTGCTGCTGTTCAGTACCTGTGTCAGAAAGCGGGCGGGAGCGTTGTCGATGGCAGCCAGTTGTTCCACCAGTGCCTGGGTAATGGGCACCTGCTGAGTGGCATTGAGTGCAACCAGCGTGATGGGGATGCCACTGTCGAAGATGTACTGGGCGCCAAGCGGATCAATAAAGATATTCCACTCCGCCACTTTGTTGGTGTAGTAGGGCTGGTCGCCCAGCGTGGGCTGGATATTGCCCTCGGCCCCGCGCTCCTCGCCGACATAGCGGGGGAGCAGGTTGCCGCCCATCATCACGATACGGCTGATTTTCTGCTGGCAGCAGCGACGTAGCTCCGGGTCGGTGCCCGCCTGCTGAAACAGCCTGCCCCAGTTGCTGCCACCGCCAATGCAGAGCACGGTAACGGGCTGACGGCAGGTGCGCAGATAGTCCTTGAGAAAGCTCACCGCATCCCTGATTACCGGTTTGGGATTACTGCCGGGGAACTCGGCTTCGTAGTGCTCATCGGCGGCCTTGCGGGCATCGTAGGGGAAGGTATTGCTGTAGATCATCGGCGCGCGGGCACCGGCGGCCACCGGGATCGCGTGAACGGCCGGGTCATCCAGCAGTAGCAGCATATCGTTGACGTTGCGTACACCGTGGCTCAGGTGCACATCGCCGCTGCCGGTCACGGTAATGCCCTGCACGCTGACGCCGGGATGCATCAGTAAATAGAGCATGGCCATGTAATCATCAAAATCGACGTCGGTATCGATCAGTACGGGAATGCGGGTGGGCATGGCGTCCTTCCTTGCGAGTGGCTGAGAGTGCATTTCGGAATGCGTTCTTATATGACCAGTAAGAGCATAGTTCAGTCAGTCCGAAGCGCCATATCGAGGCGGTCTCTTCACCAGAGCCTGCCTTGTTTGCCAACGCCGTCTGGCCGACGCGTAGCAGATCGCAGACAGGCTGGAATCCCGACCGGTAAGGCGGAGAGGTCAAACCGCTGGTTGGGGGGCAAAGGGCGGGGTGGCAAATTCCACCCGGTTGCGACCGTGGGATTTGGCCTGATACAACGCCTGATCGGCCCGCGCCAGCGTGGTGGTCACGGCTTCGCCGGGCTGACGGGTGGCAATGCCGAAACTGGCCGTCTGCGGCTGCCGGTGAGGATAGCTGTGGGCGGCGATCAGCTGACACAGGCGCTCGGCCAGTGCGATGGCGTGTTCTGCGCTGGTGTGCGGGCACAGCACGATAAATTCTTCTCCGCCCCAGCGCCCGACCAGATCATCGTCGCGGCTGTGCCGGCGCAGGACCGAGGCGATTTCCTTCAGTACCTTGTCGCCCATGGGGTGGCCAAAGCGGTCATTGACCATCTTGAAGTGATCCACATCCAGCAGAATCACCGACAGCGGCTGCTGGCTCAGTTCTGCCAGCTGCGCTTCGCTGCTGGCCAGCTGGTCAGTCTTCATACGGTTGAACAGACCGGTCAGGGCGTCAGTGCTGGACAGCTGCTCCAGCCGCTGGTTCTGTACCGCGATGGAGGCATTAGCCTGACGCAGCTCATCGTGCGCCTGCTGCAACAGGCGATTACTGCGGTGCAGACTGTGCTGACGCCAGGCCAGCAGCAGGGCAATCAGGGTGAAGATCGCCAGTACCTGCCAGACCCGCCGGTAGTCGATACGCTGATCAAAACGGACCTGATTCCAGCTGGAAATAATACGGTTGCGGGCCTGCTGGCCGCTGTCACTGTCGAGGCTGGTAATGGCCCGTTGCAGCAGACCCAGCAGGGCGTCTTCACCACTGCGTACGGCAAAGTGCAGATCAAGACGCTGATCGCTGCTCCCGGCAATTTTCAGATTGACGAAATTGCCCTGCTGGATGGCGCGGGCAATGGCCAGTGTGCCACCGAGCATACCGAACACTTCCTTGTTCTCCACCAGTCGCAGACCTTCCTGCATGGAGCTGACCGGGAACAGTCGCAACTGTGGCTGGCTGCGACTCAGCGCCTGCATGGTCGGGCTGTTGCGCAGCACGGCCAGAGGCTGATTGCCGACACTGCTGAGGTTGTCGACAAAGTGCTGTTCGGTGCGGGTGGCAATCACTACCGGAATGGACAGATAAGGGGCGGTGAGCCTGAGGCCGCTGGCCTGCATGGCCGGATCATCGATGGCTGACAGCAGCAGATCACACTTGCCATCCTGCAGGGCTGCCAGCGCCGCGCTCCAGCTGGCAGTGGGGTAGAACTGAAAATCCAGATGCAGGCGGCTGCTGAACAGTGCCAGTAAGTCGGCACTGACGCCCTGATGACTGCCATTGTTCTGGCTGTCGTAGGGGGCCCAGTCACTGCGTGAGCAGTAGCTGACCCGGTTATGCTGCTGGATGTACTGACGGTCGGCGTCGGTAAACAGGGCCTTGTCGATGCTGCCGAGATTGCTGATCCAGCGCTTCTGCAGCTGGTTCAGCTGTTGCGGAATCAGGTTGTCGGCGGCCTTCTGCAGCAGGCTGGCCAGCACACCGGCATCACTTTTAAGGCTCAGCTGCTCGTTTTCCACTTCCAGCAGCGGGCTGTGCAGGCTGATGGCGGCGCTGAGATTGGGATAGAGATGCAGCTGGGTGGCGTACTGCAGAATCGGCATGGCGCCCAGTGCGGCATCGGCCTGACCGCGAGACACCAGCTGCAGGCAGTGGCTGACATCAGTGCAACTGACAAAGTGGATGGCGGGGAAGTAACGACCCAGACGTTCGGCATCGTAAACGCTGTCGAGCAGGGCCAGACGTTTGTTTTGCAGCGCCTCCAGTGAGCTGACGGGATCCATATTGGCGCGGGTGACCAGCCCCAGCGTAAAGGACGCGTAGGCAGGCAGTTGCTGCAGCGAGCCATCTTCCGGCAGCCGGCCACTGTTGAGGGCGATATCGATACGCTGCTGTTGCAGCGCCTGATTGAGGTCTTCCGGGGCAAACTCGCTGAACTGCAGGTGACTGCCCAGCTCCTTGGCCAGCAGCTGTACGTAGTCAATATCAAAGCCCTGGGCTTCTCCGCTGCCGAACATACTGAACGGTGCACGGGTGCTGTAGCCCACGCGCAACACCGGATGTTGCTGCAGATAGCGCTGCTCTTCGGCGGACAGGCTGATATTGCTGAAAGGCGTCTGCACAAAACCCAGCAGGCGGTCCTTGGCGTTGGCCGGTGCCTGACCGCTGCTGATGTAAAGGTCGGCGAGGTTGTCGATACGGCGCGGATCTACTGAACCGAGGGGGAAGACATCATGCAGGGTCAGTCGTTCCAGCTCGTTGGCCTCAAACAGCAGG
The DNA here is from genome assembly GCF_029846635.1 of Pokkaliibacter sp. MBI-7. Lineage (NCBI taxonomy): Bacteria > Pseudomonadati > Pseudomonadota > Gammaproteobacteria > Oceanospirillales > Balneatrichaceae > Pokkaliibacter > Pokkaliibacter sp. MBI-7. The sequence goes on from NZ_JARVTG010000001.1 coordinate 3,508,794, forward strand.
GCATCGCGGGATTTGCGTTTGGAATAGTGATTCAGAATCAGATCAACCATTTCCTCCTTATGGGCAAAGGCGTACTGCCAGCCCTTGATGGAGGCACGCACGAAGCGGGCGCTGAGGGTGGGGTCGGCCGCCATCACCTGTTCGCTGGTGAAAATGTTGGAATCGTAGGCATTAGCGCCGTAACTGGCCGGGTTGAGCACGTTGTGCGGCACCTTGTCACGGCGCAGGAAGTACATCTCGTTGGAGGAGAACACCGACACCGCATCCACCTTGCCCTGCTTGAAATCGTCGATGCTCCAGCTGTGCGGCACCACCTGAAAATCCCGTGGCGAGACATTGAAATAGCTGAACATGGCGAGGAAGGGGGCGGACTGCAGCTCATTGGCTGAGGCCATCACCCGTTTGCCGCGCAGGTCATTGGGGCTGAGGATATCGGGGCTGGTGACCAGCACCAGTGGGGAGACCTTGAAGAAGTTGGCGACCAGCACCACCGGTTCACCCTGCAGACGGTTAAGTACGATCTCCGAGTTGATATGGCCAAACTGGGCACGACCGCTCAGCACTTCCTGCAGTGGGGTCTCGCCGGACTCCAGTTCACGGATGTCGACATCCAGCCCTTCATCGGCGTAATAGCCCTGTTCTCTGGCCGCATAGTAACCAGCAAACTCAAACTGGTGTTTCCACGACATCTGAAAACGCACCTTGGTCAGGGGCGCAGCAAAACTCTGAGCGGCCAGCAGCAGGCAACCCAGCAGGCAGAGAAAAGGCAGCAGACGACGTATGACAGGTGATGCCATGGACGGACACCTTGGATCCAGAGGTTTCAAAACGTAGCAGAATCCGCGGCGGGGTGCTATCCATGCAAAAGGCTATGTGGTCAAAGGTAACAGCACGGGCTGGCCCCGGAGGCGGGCCGATCAGGAGCAACGGGGTGGAGATCAGTGCAGGCTCGACTGATCTCCACAATGGCAACTGAGGCGGGTTACTACAGCCACAGAGCCGCGGCACAGCCGCACAGGGTCATCACAAACAGGAACCACTTGAGTACTGAAGCGGGCGCTTTGATCGCCATTTTTACGGCCAGATGAGCGCCCGTCATGGTGCCCAGACCGAGGATCAGCCCCGGTACCCAGTCCACCTGTCCGCGCACAACGAACACCACCAGTGCTACCAGCGTGAAGGCCAGGCTGCACACCAGTTTCATTGCATTGGCGCGCACCAGATCGTAACGCAGGCTGCCAGCCAGGGCTGCAATCAGGATAAAGCCGACACCTGCCTGCACAAAGCCGCCGTAGATACCGGCCAGAAACAACACCCACCAGGCACTGGGAGTCTGCTTCATGGTACGTGCCGGTGTACCCGGTGGCGGCGCGATGACCGACGGCCGGATCAGCATGACGATGGCCATGGTCAGCATGGTGCCGAGCAGCATCGGCTTCAGCCAGCTGCTGGGCGCATAGGAGGCAATGATACTGCCGAGCAGGCCCCCGCTGATGGTGGGCCAGAGGATGGGACGAATTTCTTCCACCGGCAGCTGATTGTGCCGCTTGAAGCCAAGACTACCGACCAGACACTGCAGGGCGACACCCACGCGGTTGGTGGCATTGGCCACCTCCGGCGGCATGCCCAGCACCATCAGGGCGGGAAGGGTCAGGTTGGAGCCACCACCGGCCAGGGTGTTGATCACACCGGCGATCAGGCCGACCACCACCAGCAACAGCCAATAGCTGAGGGTATCCATAGGGTTTCCTTGTGTTGTTGTTATGTACTTGTCCGCCCGCCGGGGTTATCAGCGCAGCGTCGTTCAGGGCATGTGGCGGGCAAGGATAGACTGGCAGGCGCCCATTGGCCATCCAGATGGGCGCGACAGGCTGTTGTCAGACAGTCAGGAAGAGCAATGAAGGAAGAAAGGCCGTCAGAGGGTAGGGGCAGAGCCTGTTCAGAGCTGGCTGACCTGACGTAATGCCAGCTGCAGCAGCCGCGCATCATCACCAGCACGGTGACGGGTCAGTTTGAAGGTGCGAACGACCTGATCCTTGATGGCGCCCCAGTAGGTGGCCTGCTTTTCTGTCAGCAGCCGGCGCAGGGAGTCGAGTTTGAAGTGCTGGTTGACGCCTGCATGGTAGAACAGCAGTGATAGCCAGGTGCTGTCAAAGCCCCAGGCGTCTGAATAGACCGTCTGTCCGGCCAGCAGGGCGTTGAGATGTTGTGCTACAACCCGGGCGGGCAGCCCTTCACGCAGTAACATCTCGCGCTTGATCCGGTGGATGCTGGCAGCCTCTTCGCTCCAGTGGGTCCACTCCGGCTCAGGATGAATCAGCACGCTTTCGCAGCTGCCATCCGCCAGGGCCAGTCCCACCTCAATAGGGTAGCTGCCGGAGCCGAATCCGGAGGCTTCGATGTCGAGAATAATGGGAAGGCTTTCTTTCAAGATGTGCTCCGGCTTGTCCCAGTAAAGATGTACTGGCCTATAATGTCGCCCGCAGAAACGTTTGATGATTCACTATCCGTCCTGCCCTTGATATGGCGCAGGTCATGGGGATCCTGAATGCGTTCTGATGGGCAGAATACTGCAGCGTCCGGCATCTGTCTGTTGCCCCGACGCGGATACGTCTGGGACGGTCCTGCAAAAACCTGCTAATCATACGGAGCAAGGGATAAATGGTACAACCTGCACAACGTATTTTAGTGATTGGCGGCGGTATTTCCGGTCTGTCTGCGGCGTGGTTTATGCAACAACAGGGCCATGATGTCCATGTGCTGGAAGCCGGGGAGCGGGCCGGGGGCAATCTGCGCACGCTGCGTGAAGAGGGCTATCTGGTCGAAGCCGGGCCGAATTCGACCCTGGACAGTTCCCCGGGCCTCGGCCAGCTGATCGAAGGCCTTGGCCTGCAAACCGAGCGGGTTGCCCCCAGTGCACTGGCCCGACGCCGCTTTGTGGTGCGCGATGGTCAGTTGCAGGCGCTGCCGGGCAGCCCCACTGCTTTTCTTTCCACCGCTCTGTTCAGCTGGCCTGCCAAGCTGCGCCTCTGTGCCGAGCCTTTTATCGGCAGGGCGAAGAATGAAGAAAGTATCGCCAGCTTTGTTCGCCGCCGCCTCGGTCGGGAGTTTCTCGACTATGCCATCAATCCCTTTGTTTCCGGTGTCTATGCCGGTGATCCCGAGCGCCTGTCGGTGCAGGCGGCGACGGCGAAAGTATATGCACTGGAAGCCCGGCATGGCTCTCTGATCAAAGGCGGCATCGCCCTGATGAAGGCACGTAAAAGTCGCCAGCTGGAGACCGGCCCCAGCGGCACCATGGTCAGTTTTCGCCATGGCATGCAGCAGCTGACTGAGGCACTGGCTGGTGCGCTGGGCAACCGCCTGCACTGCGGAGTGCAGGTCGATCTGCTGCGCCGTGATGAGCAGGGCTGGCAGGTCATTGCCGGTGAACGCCACTGGCAGGCGCAGCAGGTGATTCTCGCCACGCCGGCTCCGGTCAGCGCACGTCTGCTGGCGCCACTGGCACCGGCGGCCAGTGAGGCGCTGGCGCAGATGGTTTATCCCCAGGTGGTGTCGGTCTCCATGGGGTTTGATGCGACACAGATTGCCCATCCGCTGGATGGCTTTGGCATGCTGATGCCCCGTTGTGAAGGCATCGACACCCTGGGCACCCTGTTTCCCTCCAGTCTGTTCGAGCAGCGGGCACCGGCCGGTAAGGTATTGCTGACGTCTTTTATCGGCGGGCGTCTGAACCCGGTGGTCGCACAACGCCGCGATGATGAGATCGCAGCACAGGTGCTGGCGGATATTCGCCCCTTGCTGGGTATCAGCGGGGAGGCGGAGAAGTGCTGGGTCACACGCTGGCCAGCGGCCATCCCCCAGTATGAACTGGGTCATCTGCAGCGCCTGCAGCAGATAGACACGGCACTGGCTGCCCTGCCGGGCCTGCATTGTCGCAGCAACTGGCGTGACGGTATTGCGGTGGCTGACTGTATCGAGCAGGCGAGACTGCTTGCTGAGCGCCTGAGCGCCTGAGCGCCTGAGCGCCTGAGCGCCTGAGCGCCTGAGCATGGGGCATAACTGTTCTGAGTGGCGCCGGAGGGCAGGCAGCACTCATGGGCAGCGGAAAAACTCTGTTAACAACTCAACGTTACAAACGTCATCTGGTTGTCATCTGGCTTTCATACACTTGCCGGTCTATTGCCATCCAAAGTAGAAGTGACAGATGACTGATGACGCGTTACCTGAGGAACTGGACAGGCTGCTGAAAGGCTGCCTGCTCTATCCTCACTTCCAGCCTCTGGTTGATCTGGAAAGAGGCGAAATCTATGGCTATGAGGCGCTGATCCGTGGACCATCGGACAGTCCGCTGGCTTTTCCTGACCGTCTGTTCGCCACTGCACGTGCCTGTGGGCGGCTGCAGGAGCTGGAGCTGTGCTGCCGCTACCTGTCGATTCAGCGCTTTGCTGAGCTGCAGCTCGATGCTCGCCTGTTTCTGAACGTCAGTGCCGATCTGCTGCTGAACCCGGATTATCCCAGTGGCACGACGCTGGCACTGGTCAACAAACTCGGGCTGGCGCCGGAGTCCATCGTAATCGAGCTGTCTGAACAGCAACCCTTCCACGACTACGCGCTGACCCGTCAGGTGGTCAATCATTACCGCCGAATGGGTTTCAAGGTGGCACTGGATGATATCGGCAGCGGCTATTCCGGTCTGCGTCTGTGGCTGGAGATGACCCCGGATTATGTCAAGCTCGACAAGCATTTCATCCATCAGCTGGAGCGCAATCCGCTCAAGCGTGAATTCGTCAAGGCCATCGTCAGTATCGCCGAGGGAGTCGGTTCCAAACTGATTGCCGAGGGCATCGAAACCCTGGATGAGCTGCGTACCATCCAGCAGATGGGGATCGCCGTAGGGCAGGGCTTCCTGTTTGGCCGTCCGCAACAGGTGCCGGAGCTGCAGCTGGCGATCGAACATATTCGTTATGACGGCCAGCAGCGTCAGGCTGTGATGCGCAGTGGTGAGCGGGCCGGTGGCGTACGCCGGGCAATACAGCCGGTGTTGCCGGATGTGCTGCTGGGCAGTGTGGCCCAGCTGTTTCAGGACGCTCCCGAGCTGACCGCTCTGCCAGTGGTAGAAAGAGGGATGCCGGTGGGCATCGTCAAGCGGGCGGCACTGCTGGAGACCTTCTCCACGCAGTATGGCCGTGCCCTGTACGAGAATAAGCCGGTGCGCCGTTTTATGGACCGTCAGCCACTGATTGTGGATGCCACCCTGCCGCTGGAGCAGGTCAGTCAGGCGCTGACGGAGGCCGAACAGGTCGATATTGGTGACAGTTTCATCATTACCGAGGATGGTTACTATGCAGGACTGGGAAGTGTCCGTGATGTGTTGAGAAAGATGACGGAGCTACAGGTTCAGCATGCCCGTTATGCCAACCCCCTGACACAATTGCCAGGCAACGTGGTGCTGAACCAGGAGGTGGACGGGCTTCTCAGGACAGGGGCCGACTTTCGTGTGGCCTACTGTGATCTCAACAACTTCAAACCCTTCAACGACTACTACGGCTTTGCCCGGGGGGATCAGGTCATCCAGTTCGTTGGTGAGCTGATGGTGCGCCACTGTGCCGGTCGCAGCAATCTGGTCGGCCACATCGGCGGCGACGACTTCATTATTATCTTCAGGGAGAATGACTGGCGGCGGCGACTGCAGAAGGCGCTGGATGAATTCCAGACCAGCATTGGCCATTTCTATGACACCCAGGATATCGCTGCAGGCGGTATCCCCGGCCGGGGACGGGATGGCAGCCACAGTTTCTTCGGTTTGCTTGGCATCGCCATCGCGGTGATTCACCCCGATCCCATGGTCTGCGCCAACTACCATGATGTGGCCGAGCTGGCGGCCGAGGCCAAACATGAGGCCAAGGCACTGCAGCAGAGCTGTATCCATGAGTCCCGCATTCACCTGCCCCCGCATTATCAACTTCGTGCCTGAGGGGCTATACTGCCTGCTTTCCTGAGAGCCTGTTCACGATGCGCAATGCGCTGGCCGCAAGGTAAAAGAAGCCTTGTCTGGCCCTGTCGGCGATGGTCGTGAGGACGCTCTGAAAAGCAGACGGCTGCCACTCCGGACCTGTCGTATCTGCGTAACACTGAGGACGCACTATGTCAGGGACTGCTCTGATTCCCAGCTTTTCCGGCGAGCATGATGATGCCGTCACCCTTCTCAAGGACGAACTCTCGTTCAAAGGTTTCTTCAGACTCCGTACGCTGACACTGCGCCATCGCTGCTTCAATGGTGAGTCCATCACCATCACCCGTGAGCTGTTTGACCGTGGCCGTGCTGTCTGCGTGCTGCTTTATGATCCTGTACGCGACACGGTGGTGCTGATTGAGCAGTTTCGCACCGGCGCCTTCATGGGTATCAAGGCCGAGGCCTGGCAGTACGAACTGGTGGCGGGCATGGTGGAGGAGGGCGAGTCCGACCGAGAAGTGGCGCGCCGCGAAGCGGTAGAAGAAGCCGGTGCCGACATCCAGGGCGTGATGCATATGCTGGATTATTTTGTCAGTCCCGGTGGCACCAATGAGCAGGTCGGCCTTTATTGTGCATGGGTGGATAGCCGCGGTATGGGCGGTATCCATGGCTTGCCTGAAGAGGGTGAGGATATTCGTGTGGTGACAGTGCCGCTGGCCGATGCCATCGCCGCTACCCGCAATGGCCGCATCAATAATGCGGCCACCCTGCTGGGTTTGCAGTGGTTGCAGCTGCATCGTGATGACGTATTGACACAGTGGCAGCTGCAGGGACTGCCCATCGCTTAACAGGGATACGTGACTGGTTAAAAAACAGTCAAAAAGACGTCTGCCGGACTATGCCCCTGCGCTGATTTATTGCAGACTGCTGCTGATGTGGAGATTGCCACGAGTAGCAGGCACATATTAACAGGCTGTTGAAAAACGTTATCGAGGTCGCCGAGACAAGGAAATACCCCGAGGGCACAAGAAACAGGCGAAAAAGCGGAGTTTAGTGAGCTAAATGAGCATTTTGAGCCTGTTTTTGACGCGGTATTCGGCAACGCAGATAGATTTTCAACGACCTGTTAAGACAGGCGCCGCGTGACACGTTGAACGCTATTGAGATTTACGATGGACGAGCCCAATAAGCGGGGCTTGTCAGGTTGAAGGTCAGGTTGAGTTATGAAGGTAAAACGCAAATACGTTCCAGATCTGGCGCGGATGATGGCTGAAGGTGAAGCCAACTACCGGCGCCTGCTGAAACTGTTACCCGCACTGGATGCCGGTACGTCCTGCCGTTATGGCTTGCGTTTGCCCGATGGCCAGCTGGGGCAACTGTCACTGCGCGTGGTGGAGAACTTTGCCTACACCACGGCTCTTGAAGTGGAACAGAGTCTGGGAGAGTCGCCCTGGCTGAAGACTCCCCTGCTGCATGTTCGTCTGTATCACGATGCCCGCATTGCCGAGGTAATCGCTCCGCGTAACCGCATGCTGGAAGGGGTTTACCTGTATCCCAATCCCGCCATGCGTGCCCCTGATGAGAAGGCCCAGCTCAATACCTTTCTGGCCGAATGGCTGAATCACTGCATTGATTACGGCCTGAGTCAGGAGCCGGTGGAAGTGGTCCGCCTGTAAGGGCGTGGTCACGATCTGCTGCGCAGCGGCAATACGGCGTGGCAAAGACCTGCGGTACCCATCTGCCCGCCACTTCCCAGCCCGTTATGCCCTGTGTGGTGCTGGCTCGCGATAGCGTAAATGCGTTCTGAGTATGAGCGCCCAGCCTGGCGCTTCCTGCTGAAGCTGATTTTCCTTCTGCTGCTACGGTGATTCATGTCCAGCTTTACTGTTCTGCATCTGACCGATCTGCACCTGACCCGTCATCCTGACGATATGCATCATGGCTTTAACGCCTGGCAGCGCTGGCAGCAGATGATCGAACACTGCCTGCTTTCTCCTGCGGCGGATCAGCCCCGTCCCGACCTGCTGGTGCTGGGGGGTGATCTGGCGCAACATCCCGAAGCGATCACCTATCAGGCGCTGCGCCAGTGTCTTGATCAGCTGGATCTGCCCTGGGTCTGCGTGCCCGGTAATCATGATGATGTCAGCCTGATGCGCCAGCTGTGGGGCGACAGTGCCGGTTTGCCCTGTGCCGATCAGTGGCAGGCCGGGCGCTGGCAGCTACTGCTGTGCGACAGCACGGCGGACGGTGATGGCCGCGGCAGTGGCTCGCTGTCTGCAGCTGCACTGGCGCGTCTGCAGTACCAGCTGCAGCATCCACAGGCCGAGCATCAGCTCGTGGTGCTTCATCACCACCTGCTGCCGGTGAATAGCCCGTGGCAGGATGAGGTGATGACAGGTAATGCCGCCGAGGTGCTGGCGTTGCTGGATCAGGCGCCACAACTGCGCGGTGTGCTCTGCGGCCATGTGCATCAGGCCCATCACTGGCGGCGTGGCCACTGGCAGATGTGGTCAACACCGGCAGTCGCCGCACAGTTTGCCGCCGGGCAGCAAGGCTTCCTGCTGGAGCCGCACCCTGCTTTGCAGGCGCCGGCCGGGCGCTGGCTTCAGCTGGATGACGATGGTAGCATGCGCACTTCTACTGTATATGCAATCAGGGGTTCGACATGAACGCGACACCGCCCTTCATCTACCTGCATGGCTTCAACAGTTCTTCCCAGGCGGCCAAGGCCGCGGAACTGCGTGCTTTTTTGCAGAGTCAGGGGTTGCCCGAACCGCAGGTGCCGCAGCTCAGCCACTGGCCAGCGGAGGCTATCCGCAGTGCCTGTGACCTGATTGAAGCCTCGCCGCAGGCACCAGTGCTGGTGGGCAGTTCGCTGGGTGGTTTCTATGCCACCTGGCTGGCGGCACACTACGGCCTCAAGGCGGTGCTGATCAACCCGGCGGTGCGGGTATGGCGACTGATGGAAGATCGTCTGGGCGTCGACATCGACAACCCCTATACCGGTGAGCGTTACCAGCTCACGCCAGACCATGTCACGCAGCTGCGCGACCTCTATGTGGCGTCGCTGCCACAGCCTCAGCAGTTTCTGGTGCTGTTGCAAACCGGGGATGAAACCCTGGATTACCGTGAAGCGGCTGAGTATTACCAGCAGTGCCAGCTGCGTATCGAACAGGGCGGCAATCACCGCTTTGAAGGTTTCCTCAATCATTGTCCGGCACTGCTGGCCTTTGCCCGCAGCTAAGCTGATAACCCTCTCTGTGAAAGAATGACTGCCATGAGCAAGCAAGAATATAACGCCCAGGCCATTGAGGTGCTCAGCGGCCTGGATCCGGTGCGTAAACGCCCGGGTATGTATACCGAAACGGATCGCCCCAACCATCTGGCTCAGGAAGTCATCGATAACTCGGTGGATGAAGCGCTGGCCGGACATGCCGATCGCATCGAAGTCATGGTCTATGCCGACGGCTCTCTCAGTGTGACCGATAATGGTCGTGGGATGCCGGTGGATATTCACCCTGAGCACGGCGTCAGCGGGGTGGAGCTGATCCTCACCCGCCTGCATGCCGGGGGCAAGTTCTCGCAGGGCAATTACCAGTTCTCCGGCGGTCTGCATGGCGTCGGGGTATCAGTGGTCAATGCGCTTTCCAAGCATCTGGAAGTGGAAATCAAACGCGGTGGCAAGGTCTACCGCATGAGTTTTGCCGACGGTAACAAGCTGGCAGAGCTGGAAGAAGTAGGCACCTGCGGGGTCAAAAATACCGGCACCAAGGTGCGCTTCCTGCCTGATCCCGGCTACTTTGACTCCCCCAAATACAGTGTCAGCCGCCTGCGCCATTTGCTGCGTGCCAAGGCGGTACTGTGCTCCGGCCTGACCATTGTTCTGATTGACCAGAGCAAGGGCGCTGATCAGGAAGAGCGCACCGAGTGGTGTTATCAGGACGGCCTGACCGACTACCTCAGTCAGGCCGCCAGCGATTTCGTTACTCTGCCGGATGTTCCCTTTGTAGGTAACTTTGCCGGTGAGCAGGAAGCTGCCGAGTGGGCGGTGCACTGGCTGCCCGAAGGCGGTGATCTGCTGACCGAATCCTATGTCAACCTGATCCCCACTATTCAGGGCGGCACCCACGTTAATGGTTTTCGCACCGGTCTGCTGGAGGCCATGCGCGAGTTCTGTGAGTTCCGCAATCTGCTGCCACGCGGTATGAAGCTCGCGCCTGAGGATATCTGGAACCAGTGCAGCTATGTGCTGTCGGTGAAGATGCATGACCCGCAGTTTGCCGGCCAGACCAAGGAGCGGCTGTCATCCCGCCAGTGCGCACCATTCGTCTCCGGGGTGGTCAAGGATGCCTTCAGCCTGTGGCTGAACAAGCATATCGAGCAGGCAGAAAGACTGGCCGAGCTGTGCATCAACCACGCTCAAAGCCGCATGAAAGCAGCCAAGAAGGTGGTGCGCAAGAAGGTCACGCAAGGCCCGGCACTGCCCGGCAAGCTGGCTGACTGCAGTGGGGGTGATGCACTGGCGTCAGAACTGTTTCTGGTCGAAGGGGACTCTGCCGGTGGCTCGGCCAAGCAGGCGCGTGACCGCGAGTATCAGGCTGTCATGCCGTTGCGCGGCAAGATCCTCAATACCTGGGAAGTGGACTCCGGCGAAATTCTCGCCTCGCAGGAGGTACATGACATCGCCGTGGCCATCGGCGTTGACCCCAGCTCCACGGATTTATCCGGCCTGCGCTATGGCAAGGTCTGTATTCTTGCCGATGCCGATTCGGACGGGTTGCACATCGCTACGCTGTTGTGCGCCCTCTTTGTTCGCCACTTCCCGGCGCTGGTGAAAGCGGGGCACGTTTTTGTCGCCATGCCACCGCTGTATCGCATCGATATCGGCAAGGAAGTCAGCTACGCCCTGGATGAAGCAGAGCGTGACGGCATTCTGGACCGTATCAAGGCCGAGAATAAGCGTGGACAGGTGCAGGTGACACGCTTCAAGGGTCTGGGCGAGATGAATCCGCTGCAGCTGCGTGAAACCACCATGGCCCGCGATACCCGCCGTCTGGTGCAGCTGTATCTGGACGAAGGCGACGATACCCATGAAATGATGGACATGTTGCTGGCCAAAAAGCGCTCCTCCGACCGCAAGAGCTGGCTGGAAACCAAGGGCAATCTGGCTGACGTTGGCTGACCTGATAGTTGATATCAACACAGTAAAAACAAGAAACCCGGCCTAGGCCGGGTTTCTTGTTCATAGCAGCGGAGTATTTACCGCTGTCTGTCGATCTGACTCAGGACTTCTCCCAGATTTTCTGGTCGATCTTGTCAGCCAGTTCGGGGAACCTGGCCGGATCAAACACCGGTGTGCCAGTGCGATTCTGGCTGAAGTAGTCCTTGGTCAGCCTGATCACCAGCCCTGACAGCAGGGTGATGGCGATCAGGTTGATGGTCGCCATCAGCCCCATGGCCGCGTCGGCGGCATCAAACACGGTGGAGATGCTCTCATAGGCACCCCAGACCACCATCAGCAGGCCCAGGCAGCGCAGAATGGTCAGGCCGACGCGGTTATCCAGCTTGAGATACACCATGGCGTTTTCGGCGTAGCTGTAGTTACCGATGATGGAGGTGAAGGCAAAGAAGAAGATGGCAATGGCAACGAAGTACTTGCCCGCATCGCCCAGATGCACGCTCATGGCGGCCTGGGTCAGAGGCATGCCAGTCAGCTCGGAGCCGGGCACCATCACCCCTGACAACAGAATCATGACGGCTGTGGCAGTACAGATCAGCAGGGTATCAATAAAGACCCCCAGTGCCTGCACCATGCCCTGCGAAGAAGGGTGATGGGGGCTGGGCGTGGCCACCGCCGCGATATTCGGCGCCGAGCCCATTCCTGCTTCGTTGGAGAACAGACCGCGCTTGATGCCGTTCATCATCGCCCCGGCGACGCCACCCACGGCGGATTCCACACCGAATGCGCTTTTGACGATCAGGGCCAGTACCGCAGGAATTTCGCCCAGATGGGTGGCAATCACATAGACGGCGGTCAGCAGGTAGGCGATGGCCATAAAGGGCACGATCAGCTCAGCGCAGCGGGCGATGGATTTGATCCCACCAAAGATGACCACACCGGCCAGCACGGCCAGGCCGATACCCACTTCCACCTTGGGCAGGCCAAAGGCGCCGTTCATGGCTTCAGCGATGGAGTTGGCCTGTACGGCACTGAATACCAGACCGAAGGCGATGATCAGGCAGACACAGAAGATGCTGCCAGCCCAGGGCGCATTCAGGCCCTTGGCGATATAGAACGCCGGGCCTCCACGGTAGTCACCGTGCTCATCGCGCACCTTGAACAGTTGCGCCAGCGTACTTTCGGCGTACGCCGTGGCCATACCGAGCAGCGCCACGACCCACATCCAGAAGATGGCACCGGGGCCACCCAGTGCCAGCGCGACAGCCACACCAGCCAGATTGCCGGTGCCCACACGGGAGGCCAGACTGGTACACAGTGCCTGCACGGGAGTGATGCCGCTCTGATCATTCTCGGGTTTACGGGTGACCGAGCGGATAAATTCAGGAAAGTGACGAATCTGCAGGAAGCCTAGTCGCAGGGTGAAGTAGGCACCGACTGCCAGCAGACCATAGATCAGGATGTAGCCCCAGAAAACGGTATTGAGAAAGCTGATAATTGCGTCCATACGCTGTACCCCTTGTAGCGCGATCAATCGTGCCGATCGCGATAACAGTGCTGGTGATGGTCCGGCTGCCAGTGGATAAACCGTGCCAGACCTTAATAGTTGTGGTGGGCGTTCTTCACTTCACCAGATATGTCCGCAGCGGTGTCATATCGAATGACCGCCATAGCTGCCCAAAGCGACTTCCTTGCTGCTTTCTCTATGGTCTCTGCTGCTCCTGTTTGCCCCATTTGAGTGCAAATTGGGCATAAAGTGAAAGGCGCGCATTGTGCGCATTCTTATCTACGGGAGCAACCCTGAAGTTGGATTGATATAAGGATATAGCGCTGTGCTCACTGGCTGGAGACACGCCTGATGGCACCGTTCGGCATTGCAGTTTTCTGATGGGCTCATACACTGCTGGTGGTCGGGATGAATGGGCAGGGCAGGGAGATGCTACACCTTACACCGCGTTTACTGCAGTTGGGCCGGATATCGGCGCTGTGGGAGCTGGGGTTGCTGGAGATGGCCAGCAGACGAATGACTCAGCAGCCCTGCGGCGAGCTGACCTTTCCCCTTCACAACTGCCCTCAGGCCAGTGGACAAAGCAGCGCAGAGCGCCTGTTATCACTGGCAGAGCTGCTGGCGGCGCCGCTGCAGCAGGTGCTGCGTGAAGGCGAGGCGCCGGTGCTGCTGTGCTTACCTTCCCATGCTTTTCACCCCCATGCCTCAGCACGTGAGCGCCAACAGGCCTATCTGCGCTATCTGGGTATGGGCTGGCTGAGCTATCAGCCACTGGTATGGGTTTATCCATTTGGGCGGATGGCCTGGTGGGCAGCCTGGCCACAGCTATGCACACTGCTTGCTCAGCACGAACGGGTGCTGCTGGTCGCGCTCGACAGCCCCGCCCCGACGGCGTCTGAATTGCGTCAGTCTCCCGCCAGCCTGTACTGCGAAGGTGCTGTGATCCTGGAGGTGCGGCGCTCCAGCCACGGCCTGCAACCCTGCTGGCACAGCCTGAATGCTCTGGGGTATCTGCCTTCCAGCCAGCAGTGCGGGAGTGCCATTGCCGACTTGCACCACAGTGCTGCTGCAGTGATTCGTCAGCATGGCGGCGCGCCGCTTGAGCTGCTGTTCCCTGCCAGACAACCGCTGGCCCAGCCGGAAGTGCTGCGTCAGGCCTGGGGAGTGGGCTATCACCAGCTGTTGCCCTTGCTGAATGAACACAGCCGCTATACCGACCTGCTCAGTCAGTTGGGGGAATGTGGCACGCTGGCGCCGCTGGCGGTGCTGCTATACCTCCACAGCCAATGGCAGCACGGAGTGGCGGGCGCTGCGCCGCGGTTGGCGGTGCAGCTGGATACCACACAGCGGCCGGAGTCGGAGCGTTTACGCTGGTGCGGGGCGGCGGTGTGGCGCTGGAATGAAGGTGGTTGAGTAACAGTTTATTGGTTGAAAATTACATGATGAAAAGTAAGATCACCTTCCTATTACAAAAGGACGGTATCGACAAGGATTTCATCATGGGTAAACCCGCAGCCACCGTAGGCCACTTTCATACCTGCCCCAAGTATGATGGGCGAACGCCTCATGTTGGTGGGCCGGTCGTCAACGGCTCTCCCAATGTCTTTATCAATGGCATGCCTGCCGCGCGGGTGGGCGATACCCTCATCTGTTGCGGCCCACCCGATACCATCAAGGAAGGTTCCGCCACCGTGTTTATTAACGGCATGCCGGCGGCCCGCATGGGCGATGGCACCGCCCATGGCGGGGTGATTATCGGTGGTTGCGGCAACGTACTGATTGGTGACAGCTCCTATTCAGGTAAAGCAGGCCCCAATCCCTCCCTCAGTGAAAGCCAGGCCATGACGCTGCGCAAACCGGCCCCGTTCTGTGAAGAGTGCGAAAAGTGCAAGGACGGCCAGTGTGCTATTGGATGACCTCGACCGGCCTTACTATCGCCATACCCCCTATCAAAGCCTGCACGACTGGCTCACAGCCCTGCCGGCGGAGCAGTCGCTGTATGCCGTGCTGAGTGGCACCAGTGAGGCTAACCCTATTGCGCTCTATGAACGGGAGGATGGCGAGCAGTATCTGCACCCGCTCTATACGCAGGAGGCGTACCACAACTGGCGACAGGTGATGCCCTATCTGGTGCCGCTGTCGCGAACCAGCCCTTTTCTCGACTGGGTGGCCAGCACGCCGGTGCAGGACTGGGGCTGGCTGTGCAGCTCGCCGTTGCCGAGCCGCGAGCTGATCCCCCATCTGGCCGGGCTGACGCAGGCACTGACGGAAGAGGGGAAAGCGGTGTTCTTCCGCTACTGGGATGGCCACTTCTTCCGCCTGATCCTGCGCCTGCTGCAGCACGACGGCCACTTTCTGCTGCCGCCGGTGGCGCAGTACTGGATCAACGGCACGGTCTTTACCTACCAGCCCGACCGCTACCGCCGCCCCCGGCCCTCGCCGTGGTGGACGATACCGGCACCGGTGATGCGGGGGCTGGAGCAGGAGGATCCGGGGCCGGTGTTAATGAACGTCATGCAATACCTGCACGAGCAGCAGGGCTGGCTGTATGGCGCCTTTCCGCTGCCGGTGCTGGCCGCCAAGGTCGCCCATTACTATGACCAGCGGGCCCCGGCGGAGGATGCCGACTGGCTGCAGCACCTGTGCGAATGGCTGGTGGATGAAAGCACCTGCTGAGCGGTGGCCAGCCACGCACGACCGCAAGATGTGCCATAACAAGGACGTAAACCATGAGTATTTTTGGAACCAGTACGGGCTCAGGCTCTGACCACACCCTGCTGTATCGCCAGCAACAGGCGGCCCAACAGCCCACCACCCTGGACGAGTTGTTCACTCGGACCATGGACTACTTCAACCACAGCCTTGACCAGTACAAGGAAGACTACAACAGCTGGTTCTATGGCATCTTCCTGCGGATGGATCAGGTCATTACCCACCTTGACCGCAGCGTCAGTGTCGCCGCCGCCGACAAAGGGCGGGTCAGTGGGGTGGTGAACTGCCCGCTGAACGGCATCCTGATCGTTTATCACACGTTTCAGTCAGTGAATTTTGTCCCCATCCCCCACTCGCCCTATACCCTGGAGCAGGGCTGGACCGACTCGCGCCACCGCTTCCACCCTGAAAGTGGCGGCATCACCCGCAAAGGCACCACCGACAGCAACGGCAAGCTGGAAGAACACAACCTCAAGCCGGGCAACTACCGCCTCACCTTCTACCCCAGCGTCACCGAAGGCGATCTTAAAGCCCTGCTGGCCTCCTACGAGGAATTACAGCGGGCCCTGAGCCAGTGGCTCACCCGGCAATGGAACGGCAGCCTGAAGGCGGAATGGCAGGTGTACCTCAGCATGAGCGAGGCCCAGCGTCAGGCCTACAGCGATGGGGCGGTACTGCATGGCATGGTCAGCGCCCTGAAAGGCGTGTGGGACGACATCCACTTCGTCTACGACCTGATTGCCGACCCGGACAAGTACTACCAGAAACTGAAATCGACGGTGATCGAATACACCCAAGACGACTTCAAAAAGGTGGCTGAGAACGCCGAAAAAGCCAAAAACTGCCTGATCTTTGTGCAGGACGAAGCCTTTCTGTTTCTCTGTGCCCGCGCCTTCTCCGCCTGGTTTGATCTGATCCCGCCGCATCAAAAGCAAAAAGCCGTCGGTGAGCTGCTCGGCAACATCCTCATGGACGTTATCATCGGTGTGGTCCTGAGCGCCGTGGGGGGCGTGGTGCTGCGCTACGCCATCAAATCAGCCAAAGTGGCGGCCAAAGGCGTACAGAGCGAAGTCACCCTGCTGATGCACGGCGCCAAAGAACTGATCGACACCGCGAAAAAGTACGCCCTGCCGCATCTGCAGAAGTCAGAAAAGATCATCCTAAGCAAAGACATGAACCTCAACTCCACCAGCAAAGGCACCCTGAAGCTGGATGAGGGACGCATTACCGCCAACGATGCCACCGAAGCACAGAACGACTTCAAACAGACCACCAAAGTGGTGGAACAGGAGCCGCCGAACAAAGCCAATCAAAGCGGCAAAAACGACAACGACCAGCCGGCTGAAAGCGTCAGTTGCACCCAGACCAACGGCTGCCCCGTCTCCATGGTCACCGGCGAAGAACTGCTGACCCTCGAAGACGCCACCCTGGATGGCCCCTTGCCCTTTACCTGGCAGCGGTTGTACCGCACCAGCGCAGTGGAACGGCAGAACGGCCTCGGCCATGGCTGGAGCCACAGCCTCGACCATCAGCTGACCGTCACCGCCGAAGCCATCCACTGGCGTGATCACGAAGGGCGCACCACCACCTTCCCGCACCCCAGCCAGCAGCGCCCGGCGATCCATAACCCACTGGCCAAAGCGGCCCTCTATCTGGGCGATGAACCCAGCGCCGAGCAGCGCCAGCGTGGCGTGGTGGCCGAACTGATCCTCACCCAGCCGGGCTTACCCTACTACCACTTCCGCGTGGTCAGCACCGACGCGGGCAGGGCAGAAGGCTACCTGCATGCCCTCACCGACGCCTACCACAACCGCCTGACGGTGCGCTACGACCGGCACGGCCGCCTCAGCGCCCTCGAAGGCCAGCAACAACAAGCCCTGCGCTTTTACTACCTCGACCAGCCGGTGGGCGAGCGCCACTGGTGGAACGCCCTCGATACCCCCGACACCGTGCCCCTGCTGGCCCGCGTCGAACTGCAGCGGATGGCCGTCAACGCCGACGACAGCGGCTACGAGACCCGCCGCTTCCCGCTGATGCGCTACCACTACAACGACCAGTGCCAGCTCATCGCCGCCGAGAACGCCCTTGGCGAACAGGAAACCTACCGCTACGACGACCAGCACGTCATCCAGGAGCGCCGCCTCGCCGGCGGCGCCTGCTTTACCTGGCAATGGGAACGGCAGGGCAAGGCCGCCCGCGCCATCGCCCACGGCGGCAACGTCCCCGGCATGGACAACCGCTACGAGTGGAACGATGCCCGCGGAGAAGTGACCGTCCATTTCAGCGACGGCAGCCAGCAGGTCTATCAGCATGACCGCCACGCCAAACTGATCCGCCAGACCGACCCGGACGGCGCCACCGTCAGCAAAGACTACAACGACAACGGCGACCTGATCCGCGAAGTGGACGCCCTCGGCGCAGAAACCCACTACCACTACGACCTGAACGGCCAGCTGGACACCATCGCCTACCCCGATGGCAGCCTCACCCACTACGACTACTGGCGTGGCCAGCTGCGCAGCGTCCGCCGCGGCGAACAGACCTGGCGCTACCTGCGCAACGAACAGGGCGACCTCACCGAAAAAACCGACCCGGCCGGGCGCACCACCCGCTACCACTACACCGAACAGGGCCAGCTCAGCCGCATCGACCTGCCCGATGGCGGTCGCCATCGGTTCAGCTGGAACCGCTTTGGCCAGCTGGTGGACGAGACCTTACCCGACGGCGGCCAGCGCACCTACCGCTACGATGCCCGTGGCCGCCAGGTGCTGCGGCAGGACGAACGCGGCGCCATCACCCGCTACGCCTACGACAAACTCAACCGCCTGACGCGCCTGACCCTGCCCGGCGGCGCCTGCCGCCAGTACGAATACACCGCCTATGGCCAAGTCCGCCGCTACACGGACGAACAGGGCCGCACCACCGACTACGACTACGCCCCGCCGCTGCACCTCGTCACCGCCCAGCGCAACCCCGACGGCAGCACCCTGCGCTTTCGCTACGACGACCGTCGCCTGCAGCTGACCGACATCGAAAACGAAAACGGCGACCACTACCGCCTGCGCTACCACCCCAGCGGGCTGGTCAAAGAAGAAACCGACTTCGGCGGGCGCACCACCCGGTATGAATACGACCTCAATGGCCGCCTGACCGAAAAAACCGACATCGCGGCCTCGCCACACAACACCGAAGCCGCCACCCTCACCACCCGCTTCAAACGCGACGTGATGGGCCGCCTGACCGAAAAAATCCTGCCCGATGGCCAGCGCATCCACTACCACTACGACCCGCACGGCCAGCTGCTGCAGGTCGATGACGGCCACTGGCCGCTGTACTTCGACTACGACGCGCAGGGCCGCCTGATCGCCGAACACCAGCAACGCCACACCCTGCGCTACGGCTACGACGACCTCGGCCGCCTCAGCACCTTCAAACTGCCCGACGGCCACCGCCTGCACTACCACTACGGCCCCCACAGCCAGCTCAGCGGCATCGACCTCAACGGAAAACCCCTGACCCGCCATACCCACCAATACGGTCAGGAAGTCAGCCGCTGGCAGGGCGCCCTCACCAGCACCTGGCAGTACGACGAACAAGGCCGCCTGACCGAACAGCAACGCCACCGCACCGGCCAGCGCGGGCCTGTCCACCAGCGGCGCTACCAGTACAACGCCGTGGGCAACCTCACCACCCTCGACGACAGCGACAAAGGCACCCTGCATTACGACTACGACCCCCTCGACCGGCTCAAAACCGTGCGCGGCGCCCTCGAAGAACAGTTCCACCACGACCCGGCGGGCAACCTGCTCAACCAGCGCGACCCCACCGACCCCGACGCCAGCCCCTACGGCCACAGCGCCCCCGGCAACCGGCTCACCGTCCAGGGCGACCGCCGCTTCGAATACGACGGCTTTGGCAACCTCATCACCGAATACCGCGGCGCCGGGCACCGCCTCGTCACCCGCTACCAGTACGACAGCCAGCACCGGCTGAGCCAGGTCACCCTGCCCAACCTCAGCACCGTGCGCTACCGTTACGACGCCTTTGGCCGGCGCATCAGCAAAGACATTGGCGGCTACCTCACCACCTTCGTCTGGCAGGCCAACCGGCTGATCGCCGAAACCGACGACTTCAGCCACTACCGCAGCTACCTCTACGAACCGGGCACCTACCGCCCGCTGGCCCAGCTCGAAGGGGAGGGCAACCTCGCCCAGGTGTACTACTACCACCTCGACCACCTCGGCACCCCGCAGGAAATGACGGCGGCCAACGGCGAACGGGTGTGGTCGGTGCAATACAAAGCCTACGGCCACGTCAAACGCACCCTGATCGAAAAAGTCGATACCAACCTGCGCTTTCAGGGGCAGTACTACGACGGCGAAACGGGGCTACACTACAACCGCCACCGCTACTACCACCCCGGCAGCGGCCACTACCTGACGCCCGACCCGATCAAACTGGCGGGCGGGCTGAACCACTACCAGTACGTGCCGAACCCGGTGAACTGGGTGGACCCGCTGGGGTTGGAGAATTGCCCGCCCAACGGAGAAAACACCCAGCCGGGGCTGGAGCGGAATGATGAGGGGCCGAAGGTACCGGAGGCAGGATTACGCCCAGAAGACTTTGGTCTTGAAACGATTTCAAACAATCCTAGAGCGCATCAGCTTTGGGAGCAGGCAATGAAGGAGTCTGTGAATAGGAAGGCATATAAAGAATATTTAGAGACTCTTGAAAAGGGTAAGACACCTACTGGTCAGCAGGCAGAAGCTGCCTTTAATACTGTTAGAAGAAAGTTTAAAGATTTATGCGAGGGAGAAGGAATCATAGATCCATATGATGAAGTTCATCATTGGAACTACAATAAAGGGCAATATCCTTTACAAGTTGTAGATCCTAGGAATCTTGTGATTATAAGGAAGTCCGATGGGTTATCTTCAAGAGAAATTCATACGGATATTCACCGAGCTACAACATCTAACCCATCAGATATTTGGACCGGACCGATTGATGAGAATCATAAGCTGGAAATAGATGATTCTTATTACCCGATGGCACCAAAGGATTAAGTATGAATTATATTGACTTATTTGCGAATCTTAATTATGACCCACGTATTGTTGGTATTGTCTCTGGTGCTTTAAGACACCCTGAATCTTATGTGATGCAAAATGTTGAACCACCTATAATTCTTCCTGCTGTACTGCCAATGTGGTGTGAAAGTATAAATACAACAGGGATTTTGCGTCACTGGTTTTCGAGTAATCGATCTGAGACATATATAGTACAGAAGCCAGAATTTAAATATGCGGTTGACGAAATTGCAGTTACGGTTGATCAACTGGTTGCTCTAGAGAGTTATATTTCCATAGCTAATAAAGATGGTAAGGTGAGCGAGTCTGTTAAAAAATTTTCTTCTCCCTTTTCGACAGTGAAAATAATTGAACTGGTCGAATTATTTGAAAAATATGATTTAGATGAGGGTAAATTGTCAGAGCTTCATTATTTTAAAGGTAATATGCCACATTGTTTTTGTGAAGGAGATTATAGTGGCAATTTCCCAGTCTATAGCAATAGTATAAGTTCGATTACTCTTCGAAATAGTTGCACTATCGAGTACAGAATGGATGAGTTGCAAGAAATTTCTAAATTGGAATATGCTCCTGAATGGTTTAAGGTTAATAATCAAGAACCTCTCTTTTATAAACTACTTTTAAGTAACGATCTTGCTGGAGCATGGATGTGTCTCAACTCAAATGGCTGGCTGTTTAAAGATGCGAAAAAGGCAATTAAAAGACTGGCAGATCAAGCCAACGACAGGGATTTTCATATTTTAACTGAGTCATGGACAAGTTTGCCGTTAGAAATTAATGGAGGCTATTAGATATTTTATATATTTTATTTTCCGAGATGAATGGAAGTTAATTCGTTTGAATAAGCTCACAATACCTAACATCGCAGCCATTCAAGACTTCAATACCGAAGTCCGTCGGTTACGCAATGCAGAGCAATACCGCCATCTGCATTGCTCCGGCAGCAGTGATCTGTATAGCAGCAAACTGGCGGCGAAAAATATCCGGGCGACGCTGAAATATACCTTTCCGGCGGTAAAGTTTTCCGTGCGTATGGACGGCTTTATTGCGGTGAATGTCAGCTGGGACAACGGACCGGGGTTGGATGACGTGGCAGGGTGTCTTGAGCCTTTCAGAATGCGCGCCGAGCACGGTAATAAACCCAATCCGTGGCACAGCGTATTTGGCTGGGTGAAGACGATTGCGCTGTGTCGAGGGGAGTGATTGGCCTGATGCGGCTATGCCAGAGGGGATAGGAATAAGTGCGACCACCTTCTGCACTGATTCCTTTCTCTTCCGTTACGGCTGATTTAACAGCACCGATAACGAACGTGATTCCCGCTTAAGCTGATCGGCAATCGCCATTAACAGATTCAAGGCGTTATCGCCGGTAATGGTGTGCTCATCAATGCCGAGCTGAATGCCTTTGGCGGCGGTTTCCAGCGCATCAATATAACGACGTAACTGATCAATAGGGTGGGAGGCAATAACCATGCTGATATGTGAAGACATAAAGATCACCTGCTGAATGTTGTCAGCATCACCCCTGACGCCAATCAGAGGGTGATGAACCGGGCAGGGTTGGCGTGCCGATCAGCAGAGTCGGTGCATCCGAAGATGCCCCTGCCCGGCCCACCATAACGGCGTAAAACGCGCATGGTGAAACGAGCACAAGAACAAAGTCTTCTACTTCTGCTGAAAAACAGGACGCCAATCCTGATGCTGGAGGAGCCAGCACGGCGGGAAGGATAGTCCGGTTGCCATCAAAGTCAACCGCCTGACCCTGCCCGGCGGGGCCAGTCGCCGGTATGACTACACCGCCTATGGCAAACACCACCGACTACGACTACGCCCAGCGCAACCCCGACGGCAGCACCCTGCGCTTTCGCTACGACGACCGACGCCTGCAGCTGACCGACATCGAAAACGAAAACGGCGACCATTACCGCCTGCGCTACCACCCCAGCGGCCTGATCAAAGAAGAAACCGACTTCGGCGGGCGCACTACCCGCTACGACTACGACCTCAATGGCCGCCTGACCGAAAAAACCGACATCGCGGCCTCGCCACACAACACCGACGCCGCCCCCGTTACCCTCACCACCCGCTTCACACGCGACGTGATGGGCCGCCTGACCGAAAAAATCCTGCCCGATGGCCAGCGCATCCGCTACCACTACGACCCCAACGGCCAGCTGCTACAGGTCGATGACGGCCACTGGCCGCTGTACTTCGACTACGACGCGCAGGGCCGCCTGATCGCCGAACACCAGCAACGCCACACCCTGCGCTACGGCTACGACGACCTCGGCCGCCTCAGCACCTTCAAACTGCCCGACGGCCACCGCCTGCACTACCACTACGGCCCCCACAGCCAGCTCAGCGGCATCGACCTCAACGGAAAACCCCTGACCCGCCATACCCACCAATACGGTCAGGAAGTCAGCCGCTGGCAGGGCGCCCTCACCAGCACCTGGCAGTACGACGAACAAGGCCGCCTGACCGAACAGCAACGCCACCGCACCGGCCAGCGCGGGCCTGTCCACCAGCGTCGCTACCAGTACAACGCCGTGGGCAACCTCATCACCCTCGACGACAGCGACAAAGGCACCCTGCATTACGACTACGACCCCCTCGACCGGCTCAAAACCGTGCGCGGCGCCCTCGAAGAACAGTTCCACCACGACCCGGCGGGCAACCTGCTCAACCAGCGCGACCCCACCGACCCCGACGCCAGCCCCTACGGCCACAGCGCCCCCGGCAACCGCCTCACCGTGCAGGGCGACCGCCGCTTCGAATACGACGGCTTTGGCAACCTCATCACCGAATACCGCGGCGCCGGGCACCGCCTCGTCACCCGTTACCAGTACGACAGCCAGCACCGGCTGAGCCAGGTCACCCTGCCCAACCTCAGCACCGTGCGCTACCGCTACGACGCCTTTGGCCGGCGCATCAGCAAAGACATTGGCGGCTACCTCACCACCTTCGTCTGGCAGGCCAACCGGCTGATCGCCGAAACCGACGACTTCAGCCACTACCGCAGCTACCTCTACGAACCGGGCACCTACCGTCCGCTGGCCCAGCTCGAAGGGGAAGGCAACCTCGCGCAGGTGTACTACTACCACCTCGACCACCTCGGCACCCCGCAGGAAATGACGGCGGCCAACGGCGAACGGGTGTGGTCGGTGCAATACAAGGCCTACGGCCACGTCAAACGCACCCTGATCGAAAAGGTCGATACCAACCTGCGGTTTCAGGGGCAGTACTACGACGGCGAAACGGGGCTACACTACAACCGCCACCGCTACTACCACCCCGGCAGCGGCCACTACCTGACCCCGGACCCGATCAAACTGGCCGGTGGGCTGAACCACTACCAGTACGTGCCGAACCCGGTGAACTGGGTCGATCCGCTGGGGTTGACGAGTGTGCCGGGGGAGTGTCCGAAGTCAGTACCAGGTGGATCATGGAAGTTTAATCCTGAAGTTGATCTGGACTGGCGGAATATTCCTGGTAATGAGCATCAGCAAATGCACTTAGCACTTGAGGAGGCATTCAAAAGGACGGGTGCAGATCCAAGTGAGTTCACGGTTACGCAATGGGGGGTAGATAAGTATGGAAAGTCATTCCCAACAGAGTGGAAAGTTTTAAGCGGAAAAAATAAAGGTGCAGAAGTTAATATAGATGACCCTACAATTGTGTATAGCTCGGATGGACCAGCGAATCCCCATATAGGCTATCAAACTCCGGGAAAACGTGGGGTAGGTGGTGCGGTCAGAGGTCATATCTTGTTACGGCTAACTGCAGTTACCAGACGAAGGTTGGAGGATAGTAAGAATGGAATACGTTAAAGAAGAAGTGGAAAATGCTTTTAGGTTAATTGGAGCAGAAGCAATCCCTTTATCTGATGATCAGATAAGGGATTATCTAGATTTTCATAATAAAAATTTGATGAGCTACAAGATTGAGAAAATATATTCCCCGAATTTTTGGCAAGAATTATCTAATCTTCCGGTCGTTGGTAAAAGTTCCCTCATCGCTTGTGATGTGAGATTTCATGGTTGGTTATTTGACAGTGCTACAGATATTAAGAGGGTAATTTCTGAGTGTGTAGGATTCCCGTTTTATGTGGTTCAGCCAGAAATGAAGTATTCTATGTATTTTGATGATCATGATTGTGTTGAAATTCATTATGATGACGATCTTTTTAAAGATATTATTTTGTCTTATCGCTAGTTTTTATTAATTTTCAAGAAGTGAAAGTAATTGAAAGTATGAAAAATATTACTATCGAAGATATTGAAAAATCAGAATTTTATATGGGTGTCATTCTTTCGGAGGATGTTAAAGAAATCGTTTTTCTTCACAGTGGAGGTTATGCTGAAAAGAATTCTTTTATTGCTAATGGAAATTTGTATTTTATTAATTAATTTCTTGCATTTCTGTATAGGGATGACACTGTCGATGAAATATATAAGGATTTTTTTTAGAGAATTGTGAGATGCCTAATTACCTGGTTCCTTTTGCGTCAGATGCTGGAGGGGATTGTTTTTGTATCGACATTCGAGAAGATAAATTTGGGCAAGTTGTACTTTTTGACTTTGAATATTTTGATGACCTATCAAAGGCCATTGTTTTTTTATCTAGTTCGTTTTCGGATTTCATTTTAAATCTTAAAAAAGAGTGTCAGGATATTTAATCTAGAACAGTTATCTATAAGGATGTAAGTGTTTGAACTCACTATACCTATCAACCCTTTCGCTGATACAAGACTTTAATACTGAAGTCCGCCGGTTACGCAATGCAGAGCAATACCGCCATCTGCATTGCTCTGGTAGCAGCGATCTGTATAGCAGCAAACTGGCGGCTAAAAATATTCGGGCGACGCTGAAACATACCTTTCCGGCGGTGAAATTCTCCGTGCGTATGGACGGCTTTATTGCTGTAAACGTCAGCTGGGACAACGGGCCGGGGTTGGATGACGTGGAAGGGTGCATTGAGCCTTTCAGAATGCCCGCCGAACACGGTAATAAACCCAATCCGTGGCACAGCGTATTTGGCTGGGTGAAGACGATTGCGCTGTGTCGAGGGGAGTGATTGGCCTGATGCGGCTATGCCAGAGGGGATAGGAATAAGTGCGACCGCCTTCTGCACAGATTCCTTTCTCTTCTGCTACGACTGATTTAACAGTACCGATAACGAACGTGATTCCCGCTTAAGCTGATCGGCAATCGCCATTAACAGATTCAAGGCGTTATCGCCGGTAATGGTGTGCTCATCAATGCCGAGCTGAATGCCTTTGGCGGCGGTTTCCAGCGCATCAATATAACGACGTAACTGATCAATAGGGTGGGGGCTATTAAGCACACTGATAGCAGAATGTGACTGAGCAGCCATGGTGGCCTCCTACGTGTTTTAGATTGCCGCTTCCAGTAAGTAGCTGGAAGCCGGGTGTCAACTAGAGCACACGTAGACGCTCCGGGCCTATTCCCCTTGCGGGTATTGTATTACGCCTCTCCACCCGACCGTGGTACGCATCAGACGTGACAACGCCTTCTGCTGGTGCATACCGCAAAATCTGTCGGGTGCGGAGAACCGCTACGTGTTATTTCTAGTGGCGGGGAGTGTAGGTTTAGCGAGTTATATGCGTCAACCAGAGTTTAGTCAGGTGGTCTAAGCACCACCACCTTCCCGCACCCCAGCCAGCAGCGCCCGGCGATCCATAACCCACTGGCCAAAGCGGCCCTCTATCTGGGCGACGAACCCAGCGCCGAGCAGCGCCAGCGTGGCGTGGTGGCCGAACTGATCCTCACCCAGCCGGGCTTACCCTACTACCACTTCCACGTGGTCAGCACCGACGCGGGCAGGGCAGAAGGCTACCTGCACGCCCTCACCGACGCCTACCACAACCGCCTGAGCGTCCGCTACGACCGGCACGGCCGCCTCAGCGCCCTCGAAGGCCAGCAACAACAAGCCCTGCGCTTTTACTACCTCGACCAGCCGGTGGGCGAACGCCACTGGTGGAACGCCCTCGATACCCCCGACACCGTGCCCCTGCTGGCCCGCGTCGAACTGCAGCGGATGGCCGTCAACGCCGACGACAGCGGCTACGAGACCCGCCGCTTCCCGCTGATGCGCTACCACTACAACGACCGGTGCCAGCTCATCGCCGCCGAAAACGCCCTCGGCGAACAGGAAACCTACCGCTACGACGACCAGCACGTCATCCAGGAGCGCCGCCTCGCCGGCGGCGCCTGCTTTACCTGGCAATGGGAACGGCAGGGTCTGTAAATTGAACTGTGTAACTGCGTTTATGGGATGATGCGGGAACACCGCGAGGAGCAGTTACATGGCACTAACGCCAGAGATGTTGGATGAGCTGACTCAGGAATGTAAGACCCCGGAGGATGTCAGCAAGCTGTACGCCCAGATGCTGCAACACATGATCAATCGCAGCCTGCAAGCCGAGATGGACGACCACCTTGGCTACGACCGCCACGACAAAGCCGAGCCCGGTGCCAAGCGGGGCAATACCCGTAACGGCAAGAGCCGTAAAACGGTGCAGAGTGATGTCGGCGACTTGCTCATAGAGACTCCCCGCGACCGAGAAGGCCGCTTCGAGCCACAGCTGCTCAAGAAGCGGCAAGTTCGGCTGGCGGGGATGGAAGACAAGATCCTGACACTGTACGCCAAGGGCATGACCACGCGTGATATCGAGAGTGCGCTGGTGGACTTATACGGTGTGACGATTTCGCACACACTCATCGCCCAGGTTACTGATGCGGTTCTGGAGGAAGCCAAAGCGTGGCAGACGCGACCGCTGGAAGCGATTTACCCCATCGTCTGGCTGGATGGTCTGGTGGTCAAGGTACAGCACAACAAGCAGGTGGTGAACAAGTCAGCGCACGTTGTGCTTGGCGTCAATCTGCGCGGCGAGAAAGAAGTGCTGGGTCTGTGGCTGGCCGAAAGCGAAGGGGCGAAGTTCTGGTTGTCGGTGCTGACGGAGTTGCGTCATCGTGGCGTGCAGGATATTTACATCGCCAGTATGGACGGCCTGAAGGGGTTGCCGGAAGCGGTCAACGCGGTGTTTCCGAAAACGTTGACCCAGCTGTGTATTGTGCATCTGGTGCGCGCCAGCTTGCGTTATGTCAACACCAAAGACAGCAAGGTCGTTGTGGGTGCCCTGAAGCGAATTTACACATCGGCGACAGCGGACGAAGCCGTGCGCGAACTGGATGACTTTGAGAGCGATTGGGGTGAGAAATATCGGGCGGTGGTGCGGTTGTGGCGCGGTCACTGGGACAACATCATACCGTTCTTCCAGTTCCTGCCGGAGATCCGGAAAGTGATCTACACGACCAACGCCATCGAATCCCTGAACATGAGCCTGCGGAAACTGACACGTAATCGGCGCATTTTTCCGAACGACGATTCGGCACTCAAGTCACTCTTTCTGGCTATCCGCGAAGCATCGAAGAACTGGAAGGCTATTCATCACTGGAAACCGGCACTACAGAGTTTTCAGGTGATGTTTGGGGAGGAGCGCGTGCCGCTGGCCGCACTCTGAAAGGGAGCAGTTACACAGTTCGTTTGACAGACCCGAACGGCAGGGCAAGGCCGCCCGCGCCATCGCCCACGGCGGCAACGTCCCCGGCATGGACAACCGCTACGAGTGGAACGATGCCCGCGGAGAAGTGACCGTCCACTTCAGCGACGGCAGCCAGCAGGTCTATCAGCATGACCGCCACGCCAAACTGATCCGCCAGACCGACCCGGACGGCGCCACCGTCAGCAAAGACTACAACGACAACGGCGACCTGATCCGCGAAGTGGACGCCCTCGGCGCAGAAACCCACTACCACTACGACCTGAACGGCCAGCTGGACACCATCGCCTACCCCGATGGCAGCCTCACCCACTACGACTACTGGCGTGGCCAGCTGCGCAGCGTCCGCCGCGGCGAACAGACCTGGCGCTACCTGCGCAACGAACAGGGCGACCTCACCGAAAAAACCGACCCGGCCGGGCGCACCACCCGCTACCACTACACCGAACAGGGCCAGCTCAGCCGCATCGACCTGCCTGACGGTGGCCGCCACCTGTTCAGCTGGAACCGCTTTGGCCAGCTGGTGGACGAGACCTTACCCGACGGCGGCCAGCGCACCTACCGCTACGATGCCCGGGGCCGCCAGGTGCTGCGGCAGGACGAACGCGGCGCCATCACCCGCTACGCCTACGACAAACTCAACCGCCTGACGCGCCTGACCCTGCCCGGCGGCGCCTGCCGCCAGTACGAATACACCGCCTATGGCAAAGTCCGCCGCTACACGGACGAACAGGGCCGCACCACCGACTACGACTACGCCCAGCCGCTGCACCTCGTCACCGCCCAGCGCAACCCCGACGGCAGCACCCTGCGCTTTCGCTACGACGACCGTCGCCTGCAGCTGACCGACATCGAAAACGAAAACGGCGACCACTACCGCCTGAGCTACCACCCCAGCGGGCTGGTCAAAGAAGAAACCGACTTCGGCGGGCGCACCACCCGCTACGCCTACGACCTCAATGGCCGCCTGACCGAAAAAACCGACATCGCGGCCTCGCCACACAACACCGACGCCGCCCCCGTTACCCTCACCACCCGCTTCACACGCGACGTGATGGGCCGCCTGACCGAAAAAATCCTGCCCGATGGCCAGCGCATCCGCTACCACTACGACCCCAACGGCCAGCTGCGGCAGGTCGATGACGGCCACTGGCCGCTGTACTTCGAGTACGACGCGCAGGGCCGCCTGATCGCCGAACACCAGCAGCGCCACACCCTGCGCTACGGCTACGACGACCTCGGCCGCCTCAGCACCTTCAAACTGCCCGACGGCCACCGCCTGCACTACCACTACGGCCCCCACAGCCAGCTCAGCGGCATCGACCTCAACGACCAGCCCCTGACCCGCCATACCCACGAATACGGGCAAGAAGTCAGCCGCTGGCAGGGCGCCCTCACCAGCACCTGGCAGTACGACGAACAAGGCCGCCTGACCGAACAGCAACGCCATCGCACCGGCCAGCGTGGGCCTGTCCACCAGCGTCGCTACCAGTACAACGCCGTGGGCAACCTCATCACCCTCGACGACAGCGACAAAGGCACCCTGCATTACGACTACGACCCCCTCGACCGGCTCAAAGCCGTGCGCGGCGCCCTCGAAGAACAGTTCCACCACGACCCGGCGGGCAACCTGCTCAACCAGCGCGACCCCACCGACTCCGACGCCAGCCCCTACGGCCACAGCGCCCCCGGCAACCGCCTCACCGTACAGGGCGACCGCCGCTTCGAATACGACGGCTTTGGCAACCTCATCACCGAATACCGCGGCGCCGGGCACCGCCTCGTCACCCGCTACCAATACGACAGCCAGCACCGGCTGAGCCAGGTCACCCTGCCCAACCTCAGCACCGTGCGCTACCGCTACGACGCCTTTGGCCGGCGCATCAGCAAAGACATTGGCGGCTACCTCACCACCTTCGTCTGGCAGGCCAACCGGCTGATCGCCGAAACCGACGACTTCAGCCACTACCGCAGCTACCTCTACGAACCGGGCACCTACCGCCCGCTGGCCCAGCTCGAAGGGGAGGGCAACCTCGCGCAGGTGTACTACTACCACCTCGACCACCTCGGCACCCCGCAGGAAATGACGGCGGCCAACGGCGAACGGGTGTGGTCGGTGCAATACAAAGCCTACGGCCACGTCAAACGCACCCTGATCGAAAAAGTCGATACCAACCTGCGGTTTCAGGGGCAGTACTACGACGGCGAAACGGGGCTACACTACAACCGCCACCGCTACTACCACCCCGGCAGCGGCCACTACCTGACCCCGGACCCGATCAAACTGGCCGGTGGGCTGAACCACTACCAGTACGTGCCGAACCCGGTGAACTGGGTGGACCCGTTGGGGTTAAAGACGGGCAAAGCGGTGCCTGATACCTGCCCCCGCTACTCCGATAAACAAAAGGCCATCATTGATGAGCTGAGGGCGAAGTATCCTGATGCAGACCCGGTACTGCCGGATGCACAGGGCAATATCAATCATCAGCACAATGCGGGAGAACGGACACCGAATTTCCAGAACTGGCATAACGACGGCGGTGTGGTGCTGTATGACGCCAAGACCGATCAGTATATTTATGCCACCGATATGAAGACCTCGACCTACGGCCAGAAAACAGTCGATGTGGTCTATTCCCCGGCGGCGGATGGCAATCACTATCCTGACTTTAGCCCTTATTCGTATGATGAGGCGGAATTGCCGAATGGTGTGGCGGTGCCAAAAAATAGAGAGGCGGACTACGGCGACTTCTATGAGGCATTAGATAGAAAGCATGGTGAAGTGGGATACAGTGAGCGGGTCTATGGCGTAAAAAGAAAGAAAGATGGCAGCTATCCGAGATCGAGAGGTAATAACCCAAAGACGAAAGGTGAAGACAAAACAGCGGCTTACACTCCACATCATCATGAGAATGCAAAGCTCATGTTAATGGTAGATAGGCTAATTCACGATAAATTCAAACATAAGGGAGGCGTTTCCAATGCCAATGAATAGTATTGTGTATTTTTTGAAATGCGAAGACATGATTGTAGATAATCGACAGATCTTGTTGGCAGAGGATCGGATGAGAATTCCATTTCCTCCTATGTTTAAAAAATTTCTAGTTGAGTGGGGAGGGTATGAAGTTAAATTTTATGATGAGGATGAAGATGTTAGATGTGGCATTCTATTTGATGAGATAAAACCTGGTCGTGGATATATCATTCCTGATTGCTCTCATACATTCGAGGGAATGATGGGAACATTTGGAGATAGTTGCTTGCCAAGGAATTGTTTATGTTTTGAACATCATGCTCTTCAAGGTGATATTTTTATTGATCTTACAACAGAAAATATCTGGTTCTTAGAAACGGATATATATGGAAAAGATATGGATGATTATTATCGTGACTTCCTAAGTTATGAGGAAGCATGTGATGCATTTGATCCAAAAAATGGCGTCGTTCCAACCTACTTTACAAAAATAGCCGACAATATATTTGATATGCTTGATGAGAAAAGGTTTGTGGTAATTCCTGATAATGTTCCGGGCTGAACGAGGGCTGTATTGTATGGAAAATTATAACTACGCTGACTTCTATGAGCTGATTGATAAGAATAAAGGGGAGCCGGGATATTGTGCGCGTGTTTACGGTGCGCCCATCAATCCTGATGGCTCTTATTCAAGAGAAGAAGGGAATACGCCTCAAAAACGGGATGAAAACGGTGAACTGCTGTTTGCGCTTCATTATGATCCACGCACTAATAAAATCATGGTTGTAGACGGCTTTGTTGCACAAATCATGTTGAGTCCCATGCTGTAGAATGACGGCAT
Source organism: Pokkaliibacter sp. MBI-7 (assembly GCF_029846635.1). Lineage (NCBI taxonomy): Bacteria > Pseudomonadati > Pseudomonadota > Gammaproteobacteria > Oceanospirillales > Balneatrichaceae > Pokkaliibacter > Pokkaliibacter sp. MBI-7. The sequence continues at coordinate 3,540,638 of NZ_JARVTG010000001.1, forward strand.
GAATAAACCGGCCTCACCTCAGTACAAGACCATCAATTGGAAGTCCTACAACGCCGCGCTCAAAGCGCGTGGATCGCTGATGATCTGGCTCGACCGTGACATGAACTGGTACGGTTCTGCGTGCGGGAAGCGAGGACGTACGCCCACCTTCAGCGATGCAGCCATTCAGTTCTGCCTGACCATTAAATGCCTCTACAACCTGGCCCTGCGCCAGGCGGTGGGCATGGTACAAAGCCTGCTTAAACTGGCAGGGCTGGATTGGCCAACCCCCGACTACAGCACCGTCTGTCGGCGCCAGAAGTCGCTGCAGGTCGTGATTCCTTGCTGCCCAGCCACGACCGGACTGCATCTGTTGATCGACAGCACCGGTATCAAGATGCTGGGCGAAGGGGAATGGAAAACCAAAAAGCACGGTGCGGACTACCGCCGCCAATGGCGCAAGGTGCATCTGGGCATCGATGCGCACACGCTGGAAATCCGGGCTATTGAGGTGACCGACAATGCGGTGGGGGACGCACCGATGCTGCCCGGGTTGCTGAGTCAGATACCGGTGGAGGAGAAGATAGCGTCTGTCAGTGGAGATGGTGCCTACGACACGCGAGGCTGTCATGAGGCGATAGCCCGGCGAGAGGCAGAGGCGGTGATACCCACCCGCCAGAATGCGAAGCCGTGGAAGGAAAATCGCCCGGGGGCCTCTGCCAGGAATGAGATTCTGCGGGCCACCCGCCGGCTGGGCCGGACGCTCTGGAAGAAGTGGAGCGGTTATCATCGGCGTAGTCTGGTGGAAACCAAAATGCACTGTTTCAAGCGGCTGGGTGAACGCGTGATGGCAAGGGATTTTGACCGGCAGGTCGCCGAGCTTCAGGTGCGGGCGGCAATATTGAATCGCTTTACGCGGCTCGGGACACCGATGACGGTGCGCATACCATAAGATCATCTGGGGTAAGGGGTCTTATATGCTGACATCTATTTATGCAACAAAGCCGTTGTAGACTATAAAGTTTACAGTGCCTTTTATGCAGGCCACTCTATGTAGTGGCCTAGCTGTACGAGATAAATAGGATAAGGAGGTCACTATTTGAATTCGCTACCCTCATCAACCCTTTCGCTGATACAAGACTTTAATACCGAAGTCCGCCGGTTACGCAATGCAGAACAATACCGCCATCTGCATTGCTCTGGCAGCAGTGATCTGTATAGCAGCAAACTGGCGGCGAAAAATATTCGCGCCACCCTGAAGCATACCTTTCCGGCGGTAAAGTTTTCCGTGCGTATGGACGGCTTTATTGCGGTAAACGTCAGCTGGGACAACGGGCCGGGGTTGGATGACGTGGAAGGGTGTCTTGAACCTTTCAGAATGCGCGCCGAACACGGTAATAAACCCAATCCGTGGCACAGCGTATTTGGCTGGGTGAAGACGATTGCGCTGTGTCGAGGGGAGTGACTGGCCTGACGCGGCTATGCCAGAGGGGATAGGAATAAGTGCGACCGCCTTCTGCACTGATTCCTTTCTCTTCTGCTACGACTGATTCAACAGTACCGATAACGAACGTGATTCCCGCTTAAGCTGATCGGCAATCGCCATTAACAGATTCAAGGCGTTATCGCCGGTAATGGTGTGCTCATCAATGCCGAGCTGAATGCCTTTGGCGGCGGTTTCCAGCGCATCAATATAGCGGCAAACCCTGCGGCAGGACGAACGCGGCGCCATCACCCGCTACGCCTACGACCTCAATGGCCGCCTGATCGCCGAACACCAGCAGCGCCACACCCTGCGCTACGGCTACGACCACCTCGGCCGCCTCAGCACCTTCAAACTGCCCGACGGCCACCGCCTGCACTACCACTACGGCCCCCACAGCCAGCTCAGCGGCATCGACCTCAACGATAAACCCCTGACCCGCCATACCCACGAATACGGGCAAGAAGTCAGCCGCTGGCAGGGCGCCCTCACCAGCACCTGGCAGTACGACGAACAAGGCCGCCTGACCGAACAGCAACGCCATCGCACCGGCCAGCGCGGGCCTGTCCACCAGCGGCGCTACCAGTACAACGCCGTGGGCAACCTCATCACCCTCGACGACAGCGACAAAGGCACCCTGCATTACGACTACGACCCCCTCGACCGGCTCAAAACCGTGCGCGGCGCCCTCGAAGAACAGTTCCACCACGACCCGGCGGGCAACCTGCTCAACCAGCGCGACCCCACCGACCCCGACGCCAGCCCCTACGGCCACAGCGCCCCCGGCAACCGCCTCACCGTACAGGGCGACCGCCGCTTCGAATACGACGGCTTTGGCAACCTCATCACCGAATACCGCGGCGCCGGGCACCGCCTCGTCACCCGCTACCAGTACGACAGCCAGCACCGGCTGAGCCAGGTCACCCTGCCCAACCTCAGCACCGTGCGCTACCGCTACGACGCCTTTGGCCGGCGCATCAGCAAAGACATCGGCGGCTACCTCACCACCTTCGTCTGGCAGGCCAACCGGCTGATCGCCGAAACCGACGACTTCAGCCACTACCGCAGCTACCTCTACGAACCGGGCACCTACCGCCCGCTGGCCCAGCTCGAAGGGGAGGGCAACCTCGCGCAGGTGTACTACTACCACCTCGACCACCTCGGCACCCCGCAGGAAATGACGGCGGCCAACGGCGAACGGGTGTGGTCGGTGCAATACAAAGCCTACGGCCACGTCAAACGCACCCTGATCGAAAAAGTCGATACCAACCTGCGCTTTCAGGGGCAGTACTACGACGGCGAAACAGGGCTACACTACAACCGCCACCGCTACTACCACCCCGGCAGCGGCCACTACCTGACGCCCGACCCGATCAAACTGGCCGGCGGGCTGAACCACTACCAGTACGTGCCGAACCCGGTGAACTGGGTGGACCCGCTGGGGTTGGCCTGTACCGGGTGTGATGTGCCGGGACAGAGAAAGAAGCAGAAGTCTAGAGACAATCGTGAATTTAACTCACGAGAAGAAGCTGAGGCAGCTATTTATCAAAAGGCAGGAATAGATATTGATACACCACCAGATGCTATATGGGAGGTGGGTAATGACATTAATAAAAGGGGGCAAACGGGCTATTTTTATTCAAATGATGTAGGAGCAATTGGTATATATAAACAATATGAAACATCCGAAGGATTCCGCGTGATAGTGGAGCATACAGGTGAAGAGTATCCGCATTTTCATTATGGTGTTCCCAAAGGGGACTCATCGAGAGATTCTGTAGACTTTGGCTGGGGTGGAGAGAATAGCAAAGATTTAGAGCGTTATTCTAACCCTGATAACCATCACTATTATTCAAGGCTCGTTCTTGATTTAAATCTTCGGGAGATACGTGGGTTACCGCCTTTGAGGAATAAATGAAATGAACTACAGTGATGAAGATATATTAGATATTTTAAATAATTTAAAAAAAAATCCTTCAGTAGTATTTTATGGAGAGATTGAGGATTGTTATGAAAATATTTTTTCATATTGGAAACCTACAATCGGAGGTGATAAAGGATTTGCCCAGATAATCTTGGGGGATAATTATCTTGCTGCTTTTGATGAAGCCTCAATGATGCTTTGGGATAAAATAAAGAAATTTGAAAATGGAAATGTACAACTAAAGATTTCAGTGAGCAGTCTAAAGAAATGGATAAGAGCTGATTTTCTCAAGGATATGAATATCATTGAGGCTTTTGAACTTTACGAAAGAGAGTCAGAGTTTATTGCTGTCGATGTGAAAAATAGATACTTTTTTGCAGTCCATACTGAATATCCTTCAGATAAAGAAGAACAGCTTTGGTTATATTTTTATGAGATTAAATAATTTATAGATGGTTTTTGAGGAGTGCTTACGGAAAACTATAAATTATTGTGTTGTTAGTATTCTTTTTTGTGTCTATTTTTTGACAAGATGTCTTTAATCGTAATCAAGGATATAAATATTTGAATTCGCTACCCTCATCAACCCTTTCGCTGATACAAGACTTCAATACTGAAGTCCGCCGGTTACGCAATGCAGAACAATACCGCCATCTGCATTGCTCTGGCAGCGGTGATCTGTATAGCAGCAAACTGGCGGCTAAAAATATTCGCGCCACCCTGAAGCATACCTTGCCAGCGGTGAAATTCTCCGTGCGTATGGACGGCTTTATTGCGGTGAATGTCAGCTGGGACAACGGGCCGGGGTTGGATGACGTGGAAGGGTGCATTGAGCCTTTCAGAATATGCGTCGAACACAACAACAAACCTGCCCCGTGGTACAGCATCTCTGGCAGGGTGAAACCATTGTACTGGTGCAGAAAGACCAGTGTTCTCTGGCGCCCCTGAACGCAGCATTGGCAAACTCCATGAATAAACAAAACAGGCCAGCAGGGTCACCCTGCTGGCCTGTTTTGTTGCTGATAAACGAGGTGCGGTTTATTGCGGATAGCTGGCGGCGGCGCGGGCTCTGATGCTGTCGAAGTCATCGCGAGTCAGTATCTCGCCGTCTTTATAGACCAGACGCAGATCTGACGGCTGATTGAGGAACTGCTCGATGCTGACCTGTACGGTGTGGCCGTTGATCAGATCCAGCACGCCGCGTTTGCTCTTCTTACCGCTGTCGGTGATGGGGTCTTTGTAGACTGCCCGCCACTCACCATCAACACAGACGGCACTGGCTTTCATGGCAAACCGCTGGGTATCACGGTCGACGCCCTGCAGCAGGGCGCCACCCATGCCGAAGGCGATATTATCGGTTGACCAGCGCTTGGCCATCATTTTGCGCAGGATGCGCTCGATGCTGTCGAGATTGACGCCATCTCCCTGAATGATCCGCACCTTGTTATTCAGCACCTTGTAGCCCTTGCTGTTCAGGCGGTAGCCAAAGCGTTTGCCAAGGCGTTTGAGCAGCACGGGGATCACCTTGACCGGATCACCGCTATCGGGGCGGATAACCACGATGCCATCACGTTCGCTGATATCCATACGCAATTCGTCACCCCAGATGGAGTCGACGGCGTTGTAAATGTCGTAGCTGTCGGATACACAGGCGACCGGCCCGGTGGGGAATTGACGCAGCAGATTGCGATAGGCCCCGGCTTCGTTGGCGCGGCCCCAGGCGGTAATGGTGCTGTGTTCACTGGCGGGGATACTGTAGCCGGCCATATCTGCCGCGTAGTAACGGCGGGCATAACGCAGGGCTGACAGGGTGTCGGTGCCCATAAAGTTCACCAGGTGCGCCATGCCACCGATACCTGCACTCTCTTCGGAGGAGGCACCACGGGCGCCGAAGTCATGCAGCTTGAACGGCAGCCCGTCCTGAGTGTCACAGGTTGCCTGCATAAAGCGGCCAATGGTCTGCTTGATGTGGTAGGACAGGGTGCTGACCGTAGTCGGGTACCAGATGCCGCGCAGTAACAGGGGTTCAAGGTGTCCGGGTAGCCAGAAGAACTCCGGCAGGGTGTTGACGATGCCCAGCAGGATATTGCGCGTGGGCAGAATGCTGCCTTCCGGTACAGCCTTGATGGCCAGTGGGAAATAGCCAAGTGCTATCAGTGCTTTCCAGCCCGATTCGTTGAACGGTTCGCCGTGTGCGGCGGCAATGGCACGGGCCTCCTCAAGGTCGTCCAGCGTCGGGAAGTGCTCATTGAGATCCATCAGCGCTTTCTGCAGACCGAAAAACAGCACGTCGTCAAACAGGCCGCCGCGGCTTTCGATGTAGCTGAAAATGTACTGGGTATTGCGTGGATACTGCAGGAAGTGGCTGAGTTTGTAGCTGTCGGTGTTGAGGATCAGATTCATTTTCATGATGTACGCTCCGTACACTGAAGTGTCATTGTCGGGCAGTGGCAGCTCCTGCCAATGCCCCGCGTTGGGTGCTGACTGATAATGCCCAGTTACAGCAACCCGGTAAAGCTGTTACAGCGACCCGGTAAAGAAGTCGATGATGTCGCCGTGGTCATCATAAAGCGCCATGGCGCGGGCTTTAGCCAGCGGTATCCATCTGGCATCCTGCGCATCATCCGAGCCTTTGACCTTGGGCAGGCGACCGTCGGCATCGGCGGCAATTTCGATCAGGAACGCCATGGTCACCCTCGGAATGCCCAGTGAGCGCCGCGGATCATCGAACATCTGCCGTGCCTTGATGGAGCCTGCCACCACGCGGGCCGGCACCTTGACCCGGGTTTCCTCGAACAGTTCACGCAGTGCCGCCTGCTCGAAGGTTTCATCGCGCTGGACAAAACCACCGGGCAAGGCCCAGCAGTCTTTGCCGGGGGCGTATTTGCGCTGCACCAGTAACACATGACCTTTGCACAGCAGGATGGTGTCAGCACAGAGAAACTTGAGGGTGTCGGGGTAGGGATAGCTGGCAAAGCGTGCCTGTTCTTCGCTGTAGTAGCGGTACTCGGCCAGCAGATTGGCAAAGTGGGGAGCATCATTGCCGAGCATGGTGTCTGCCACGTAAGTCGGCACCAGCGTGCGGTAATCAGCGAGTGACTGCAACGCGCTGGCGAACCAGCAGGTGCGGATGTCGGTGGCATCCACATTCACGATTTTCTCAACCGCCTCAAACCGCCATTGCGGGAAGGAGTGCAGGTAGTAGGAAGACGCATCCTTTTCGTAGCCAACCAACGTGATGTCAGCATCTTCTTCATCGTCCAGCAGGGCATGGATCTGGTAGAAGCATTCCACTTCCCACTTGGTGTCGTTGTACATGTAGTCGTTGATAGGGACCACAGACAGGCGATCAGCGGGGAAGCTGATGTTCTTTTTTACCGCCAGTTCGGTAAAGGCAGTACGAATCCAGTGCTCGCGTTCGCTGAAGGTAAAGGGATTCTTGATGGAGCGGCGGCGATTGGCAGAGCCGAGCAGGACAAAGACGCGATCAAAGCGATCCTGCAGGTAAGAGAAAACAGAGAGGTGTCCATTGTGCACGGGCTGAAAACGCCCGATAAAAATACCGACTTTCATGCCATAAGCCCCTTATGGATGGTGTGGTGTGTTATCAGGTTGGGAGCCCCTCCCGAACCTGATCACCAGTATGCGCAGCTGAGCGGAGATTGCAACCTCCAGAAAACTGTTCACGCTTTTGCGAGCTTACCTTCAGGCAATGAACAGTGCGCTGAGGAAGTGGAGCCCTCTGCCCTGAAGGCGTTTTTCTGAGGTTGTTGCACGCCTGACAGGGCGATGGAGATTGCCGATCAGCCCTGTTCGGGGGAGTAGACCTGCACGCTTTCCTGCTCATTGGCATCATTACGCGCCACCAGCGCCATGGCGGCTTCGGTGGTGCTGAGATTGACGGGCTGATGGGGAACGCCCGCCGGGATGAAGATAAAGTCGCCCTGATGATTGACCACGGATTTTTTCAGGTTTTCACCGTAGAAAGTTTCCACACTGCCCTTGAGCAGATAGATCGCTGTTTCATACCCCTTGTGATAGTGCGGCTCGGCTTTGGCGCCTGCCGGAATCACCACAATGTTCATGGAAATACCGCTGGAGCCCGCCGTGGCTTCGGAGATGCCGACAAAGTTGGGCAGGCGCTGAATAGTATCGATGGTTTCCTGTGGCCTGACGGTAATGATGTCTTTTTCGAGATCCATGACGTTCCTCCTCGGTTCTGAATGGGCGTTACAGGCTGGTAAGACGCGTTATTGACGCTGTCTCCGACGGCGCCAGCCGATTCTCACCACCTGCTAACCTTGCTGCAACAGCTGCTCGTACTGCAATGCCTCGACAGGTCGACTGATCAGATAGCCCTGCGCCAGATCGCAGCCGCACTCCCTGAGTAGCTGCATATGGCCCTGGGTTTCCACCCCTTCGGCGATGGCCTGCATTTTCAGCTCATGGGCCATGTTGGTGATCATGCGAACGATAGCCCGGTCTTTCTCGCTGTTGGCTGATGCCACAATGAAGGAGCGGTCGATTTTTAGCCAGTCGATTTCAAAGCGGCTGAGGGTAGCCAGACTGGAATAACCGGTGCCGAAGTCATCAATGGCGACCGAGCTGCCCAGCGCCTTGATATCGCTGATGACCTCCCGTATTGCGATGCTGTCCTCCAGCAGGGTGGACTCGGTCAGCTCAATCTCGATTTGCGCCGGTGAGATACCGGCTTCACGGGTACAGCGTTGCAGCAGTTCCGGTACGTCAGTGCGGTAAATCTGTATGCCCGAGACATTCACCGCAATCCGCGAGGCCAGGCCCATGTCCCGCCAGCGGCGAGCCTGTTCGCAGGCCTGTCGCAGCACCCATTCACCGAGCGGCACAATAAGGCCGGTTTCCTCTGCCAGTGGGATAAAGTCCAGCGGGCTGATCATGCGGCCATCGGCACGAGGCCAGCGCAACAGTGCCTCACAACCGACAATATGCTGCTCACGGATAGCCAGTTGGGGCTGGTAATAGAGGCGAAAGCTTTGCTCCGTCAGTGCCTGACGCAGTTCATTGATCAGGGTGTGGCGGCGTATGGCTTCGTCGTTCATCTCCTGACGGAAGAAGCTGTAGCAGCTGCGTCCCTTTTCCTTGGAGTGGTACATCGCGGTATCGGCTTTCTGCAGCAGGACATCAAAGTCTTCCCCGTCGGCGGGGGCAATGACGATACCTATCGACACAGAGGTGGGAATCGAATGCTGTTGCACCCGCAGGGGGGTGGTGAAGGCGGTGAGAATGCGCTGCGTGCGCATGGCAACATCAGCCGCACTGTCGATGTCCGGCATCAGGATGATGAACTCATCGCCGCCCTGACGGCTGATGGTGTCGTTTTCACTGAGACAGTTACGCAGCAGATGGACACAGGCAATCAGCAGGTCATCGCCGACCTTGTGGCCGAGGGAGTCGTTGACGTGCTTGAAGTTATCCAGATCGAGCAGCAGGAAAGCGGCCGAGCGGCCCATGCGTCTGGCCTGATCCAGCGCATAGTCAAAGCGATCACGCAGCAGCAGGCGATTGGGCAGGCTGGTCAGCACATCATGGTTGGCGAGGAACTGGATTTTTTCCTCGGCCGCCTTACGGTCGGAAATGTCCTGAAAGGAGCCGATGTAGTTGACGACCTTGCCGTACTCATCCAGCACCGTGGAGATCGACAGCCACTTGGGATAGCAATCACCATTCTTGCGCCGGTCGATCACCTCACCCGACCAGCGGCCGCTGGCGCGCAGATCGTGCCACATTCCCCGGTAGAAACGGGATGGATGATGCCCTGATTTCAGCAGCGAGGGCGTGCGGCCAATGACTTCGTGTGCACTGTACCCGGTGGTATCACAGAAGGCCTGATTGACCTCCAGAATGACCGCGTTGTGATCGGTCACCATGATGGCATCGGAGCTGTGCTCGAACACCGTATGAGCGAGCTTGAGCTGGGCTTCCTGCTCGCGCCTCAGGGTAATGTCGCAGACTACCCAGATGGAATCCTCCAGCGGTGCGTGGCGGTCAAGAGGGCAACCGGTAACCTGACACCAGATCGGCCTGCCGTCTCGGTGCCTGAACTGGAACTCCGCATCGACGTAGCCGGTCTTTTCCAGTGTCCGGTAGATCAGCTGCCGGCTGGCCTCCCAGTCTTCCGCGCTGGGGAACAGTACCGAGGTGTTCTGACCGATGATGTCACTGGCGCTCGGCCAGCCAAAGATGCTGGCCAGATGCTGATTACAGTTGACGATGGTGCGGTTGCGCATGTGCGCAATACCGACGTAGGCATTCTCGAAAATTGCCTGCAGCTCATCCACTAGCTGGCGGATACGCAGCTCCTGCAGGTGCCGCGTGGTGATGTCGGACAGCGTCATCAGCCGTCCGCCGCCGGGCAGTTCACTCTCATGCACGCTCAGAATACGTCCGCTACTGAGGTGAATCTGCTGTGGCTGGTTGAGCTGGTCGATGCGGTACTGACCTTCCATCGCCTGCAGGATGAGGTCGCGGGTCATGGATGTTGAAGGTGATGCGGGCAGGGGCAGCACTGCAGCCAGCCGGTCATTCCAGTGCTGGAAGTAGTTTTCCTCATCAAAGGTAACGACACCTTCCTCAAGGTTATCCAGCGTAATCTGCAACCGCTCGGCCTGTCGGGCCCGTTCCTGCTCCCGGCGCCGCGCTTCTCCCCGCTTGATATCGCTGATATCGGCATAGTTGCCGACCACGCCGCCATCCGAAGTCGGATGTTCGGAAATACGCAGCCAGACGGCATCGGCAAGATTGACCTCCACCGTGCTGGGCAACCCATTACGGGCCTGCTGATGATTGTGCTGCCACTGCTGCAGCCAGGCCGCTGCGCCGAGCTGTTGCTCCATCTCATGCAGCCACTGACTGAAAGGCTGCCCGGTGGCAATGGCCTTCACCTGCAGCAGTTGCGCCCAGTAGGTCTGGAATTGCGGGTTGACCATCACCAGCACATCGTTCTCATCGCACAGGGCAAAGCCGTCTGCACTGCAGGCGATGGATTCGGTTAGTCGGGTACGGGCCATGTCGGCATCCTGACGCTGCTGCGCCAGTTCTGCATTGCTGTCCTGCAGTGCGTGCAGGGCTTCATCCAGCGCCTGAGTACGCTGTTGTACCAGATCGCCCAGTAGCACCGTGGACTGGAAAAAACTGTAATCCGAGCCCTGCTGATCGAGGCCCTGTTCCACCCGATCCATCAGCACTCGAATGATCTTGTCACGGCGATGCAGTTCGGCCTGCAGGTCTTTATCAACGGCAGCAACGCGGGCCTTGAGCCCGGGATGATTAAGCATGTTCTTTCCTCCACGCCGAACAGACATGGGCTTAGCGGCCAAAGGCGACGCCGGTCAGCGTCTGGTTGATGTGGATGCCGAAGTGCAGCTCGCCAAAGGAAGAAAAGCCAATGACGTTATGGCGTTGCAGCGTGGCGGAAATCGGCGCCCGCAGCCCTTTCTGACGAAACTCCAGATTGCGCAGAATGCAGTCAAAGGCGAGTACACACTGCACCTTGCCAATCTCTGCCTCGGTCGCATCCAGAGCTTCTCTGAGATTGGTCAGCGCATTCAGCCCGCGGGCCATGGTCAGGACGATGCCTTCATCAATGGCACAGTAAAAACGCAGGCTGTGATCGGCATTGACCTGCTGAATGGAGCGCACATATTCGTGGCCGCCAATACGCACCACGACCGGGAATGCCGCAAATGCCTGCGGGCTGAGCTGACTGACCTGCAGCCCGGCAATACGGGCGTACTCCAGCGCGGCGGGATAGCCGTTGATTTCGGTGACGATGCGTTCGCAGGGGCGTGCCTCGGTGACGACCATGCGCTCTCCTGCGCGCTCGAAATGCTGAGTCTTGATGATGTGGAAGGGCAGGTCAGTACTCAGAATGACCAGTACAGCAGCGTCGCTGCCGCTGAAGTCATTACAGAACACCTGGGTGCGCTCAAAACGCAGGGAGTCCCCGGCCGAGCCACCAATCACCGGTATATCGCCAAGCAGCAGTTGAATTGCCCGCCCCAGTGGCTCTTCACGCATCGACAGACCGTCGACCAGCAGCAGCGCCAGACGGTGCTGATGTTCCCGCTGGCGCTGCTGCCAGCTGGCCACCTGTTGCAGGGCTTCCACCTTCTGCTGGCAGCGGGCGCTGTCAAACTGCGCCAGATCGGTGATGGTGGTGCAGCTGGCGGTGAAGTGGCTCAGAGGAAAGCCCAGCGCGACCACCGAGTCGTCCTGATAGCCCTCCACCCCGATCTCTCCGGCCGTGGTACAGCCAACGACTTGCGTGGGGGCAGAGAAATGCTGGCGCAGGGCGCGGGTCAGGGCGGCCATGTCATGGCTGGCGGCACAGAACACTATTACCAGCGCCAGAGGTACATCAGCAATCTGCTGACGTATCTCATCGGCAGCCTGCTGGCTGTCGGATGCGAAGGAGGTTGCTGTGCGAATGGAGTCCATCGTCTGCTCCTGTGCCACTGGTCACATTTTGAGCGGAAAAATAGCATGGAATGTGCAAAAGCGGGGTCGAGCTACCCTGTTAAATATAGCCACTTCCCCGCCATTACGGAGCAGAGCAGCGCAGGTTGGCGGCAATTGGCAGTGCGGCTGTCGTGGTCAGTGCAATGCAGTGAGGCGCGGTAGCGGGGCGGAGGGGCAGAGGGGCAAAAAGAAACCCGGCACAGTGGCCGGGTTGCTCAGAGCATCTTGTCAGCGTGGGTCAGTGTGCCAGTGACGGCTTACCACTCGACCATCGGGTTGACGTCGGCGTCATAATCCACACCGGCAAAACCGAAACCGAACAGGTGCAGGAATTCCTGATGGTAGCCAGCGTAGTCGCTCAGCTGGTGGAAGTTTTCCTGAGTGACCTGCTGCCACAGGGCCTTGATTCTGGCCTGAGTGGCGTCATTGGTTTCCTTGCCATCCATGCGCAGACGCTTGGCTTCGTCCAGCTCAGGAGCGGCGTCAAACAGCTTCTGCTGGAACAGGCCATTGATCTGTTCGATACAGCCTTCGTGCGTACCTTCTTCCTTCATCACCTTGTAGATCAGGGAGATATACAGCGGCATCACCGGAATGGCCGAGCTGGCCTGGGTGACCAGCGCTTTCAGCGAAGACACATAGGCTTTCAGTTGTTTGTCAGCATAGCTGCTGTTCAGTTCGGCAGCGGCGCGGTCCAGGTCTTCCTTTGCCTTACCGATGGTGGCGTGGCCATAGATAGGCCAGGTCAGTTCCTTACCGATGTAGGTGTAAGCGGTGGTGCGGCAGCCATCTGCCAGCAGGTCGGCATCGGCCAGCGCCTTGATCCACAGCTCCCAGTCTTCTCCGCCCATGACTTTGATAGTGTGCTGGATTTCTTCTTCGCTGGCGGGTTCCAGAGAAATGTCGTGCACCAGATCCTTGTCGGTGTCGTAAGTCTTGGTGGTGTAGGCCTGACCGACAGGCTTCAGTACTGACTTGAAGGTCTCGCCGCTGGTGGGATCGGTACGGCGGGGGGATGCCAGACTGTAGATGATCAGGTCGACTTTACCCATGTCCTGTTTGATGGCGTCGATGACTTCGGCCTTGATCTCGTTGGAGAAGGCGTCGCCGTTCAGCGTCCGGGCATACAGACCGGCATCTTTGGCCTGTTGATGAAAAGCGGCGGTGTTGTACCAGCCTGCAGTGGCGGTCTTGCGCTCGCTGGGTTCTTTCTCGAAGCAGACACCCAGTGTATTGGCGCCATAACCGAAGGCAGACACGATGCGGGAGGCCAGACCGTAGCCGGTGGAGCAACCCAGCACCAGAACGTTTTTGGGGCCTTCGCCGAAGGGCGCCTGAGCCTTCACATAGTCGATCTGTTGCTGGACGTTAGCTGCACAGCCCACGGGGTGCGCGTTGGTGCAGATAAAGCCACGAATCTTGGGCTGAATAATCATGGAGCCTCATTCCCCTGTTTTGACTGTGCACATTGTAATCGCAAGGTAAGCAGATACAACCATGGCCGCTGTTTACCACCAGGAACCTGTTCACGATCTGCTCTGCATTGGCCACACGGCGTTGAAAAGCCCCCGAAATGCTCATTCCGGGCAGCTGGACTCTTCTGCTTCCTTCGCGCTTTTCGCCTTGTCTGGCTCTGGCTCTGGCTCTGGCTCTGGCTCTGGCTCTGGCTCTGGCTCTGGCTCTGGCTCTGGCTCTGGCTCTGGCTCTGGTTCTGGTTCGTGAGATCGTCAACACGTTCTCAGACGGTAGCGTTAGCCGCCAGCTCTGCTGTCAGGAAAGCATAGAATAAAGTGCGTACCTTGCCGGTCTGACTGGCAGGAAATCTGTCCGCCCTGCGCTTCGACAATGGCACGGGTGATGGCCAGCCCCAGTCCGGCGTGGTGATGATCGCTGGTGTCGGTGCCGGGCTGACCACGTACGAAACGCTGAAACAGGCGTGGCAGCAGCTCGGCAGCAATCGGTTCGCCCTCATTGCTGACACGGACGGTGACGCGCTGCGGCTGCTGTTCCAGCGAGAGGGTGATGCAGCCACCGGCCGGGGTATAGCGCAGCGCATTGGAGATCAGATTGCCGAGGGCGCGGCGCAGCATTGGTGCATCGCCCAGCAGCGTGGCCTGACCCTCGAGCTGCAGGCGGATGTGCTGCTCGTCGGCGACAATGTCGTAATAATCCAGCAGCTGGCGCGCCAGAGTGTGCAGCGCGACCGGCTCGCGGGCGAAGGCCTGCAGCTGATTGTCGGCCCTGGCCAGAAACAGCATGTCGTCGATCAGGCGGCGAATCTGCTCCAGCCCTTCCAGACTGGCATACAGCGCTTCAGCATAGTCATCCGCAGAGCGCGGACGGGCGAGAATCACCTCGGTGCGGGTCTGCATCGCGGTGACGGGCGTACGCAGTTCATGGGCGATTTCGGCGCTGTAGCTGGAGAGCCGGGCAAAGTCTTCATCAAGACGGGCCAGCATGGCATTGAAGGCCGCTGCCAGCGGGCGCAGTTCTTCCGGCATCGCTGTTTCATCGAGGGCCTGATTGAGCCGGCTGGCAGAAACGGCCTCGGCGACAGCGGTCAGCTCACGCAGCGGACGCAGCCCACGGCGTACCACCCACCAGCCGAGCAGACCACTGAGCAGCAGGCAACCTGGCAGCCCGAGCCACAGGCCGGTGCGAAACTGCTGGAAGAAGTGCTCGTGCACGGTGACGTTCTTCAGCAGTTGCAGCTGCCAGGGCGCGCTGAAGCCGGGGCTGACGATCTGGCTGACCAGTCCGCGGTATTGTTCGTCACCCTGCTGCCAGTCCCATAACTGATCAGTGGCAGGCAGGGCATGGCCGATCTCAGGCATGTGCGATGAGCTCCAGATCAGGGTTGGGCCTTGCCACAGCCGTGCCTGAATGTCGCCGTGCTCACCCAGTAACAGGCTCAGCTCCTCCTGCAGGACGCTGAGCGGGGTATCGGCGCGCAGGTTCTGCAGCAGAGTGACGACTGCATGGTGCTTTTGCTGCAGATCGTCCTGATCCAGCTGGATGAAATGGTGGTGGCTGGCCAGATTGAACGCCAGCCCGGCCAGCAGCAGGACGCTGCCGACCGCCAGCATAAACATCAGGCTCAGGCGGGCTGTCAGGGAATGGCTTCTCACTCGGTCCACTCCAGACGGTAGCCCATGCCCCGTGCGGTGTGGATCAGCTTGACGTCAAAGGGGTCGTCGATCTTGGCGCGCAGGCGGCGGATGGCCACCTCCACTACATTGGTGTCGCTGTCGAAGTTCATGTCCCAGATCTGCGAGGCGATCAGCGCCTTGGAAAAGATCTCCCCCTGCCGGCGCATCAGCAGCTCCAGCAGGGCAAATTCACGGGCGGTCAGATTGATCCGTTGCCCGGCACGGCTGACCCGGCGTTTGAGCAGATCCATTTCAAGATCCGCAACCTGCAGATGCGTCATCACCTGCTGGGGCTGACCACGCCGCAGCAGTGTACGGATACGGGCCAGCAGCTCAGTGAAGGCGAAGGGTTTGATCAGGTAATCATCGGCGCCCAGCTCCAGCCCGCGTACCCGGTCCTCGACACTGTCACGGGCGGTCAGGAACAGGACCGGCAGAACACGTCCTGCGGCACGCAGGGTACGCAATACTTCCCAGCCACTGAGATCGGGCAGCATGACATCCAGCACGATCAGGTCCGGCTCATCGCTCAGTGCCTGTTGCAGCCCGTCTGCGGCGGTGCCAGCGAGGCTGACGCTGAAGCCCGCCTCGACCAGCCCCTGCTGTAAATAGGTGGCAATACGCTGTTCGTCTTCAATAATCAGTAGGCGCATGGTGTTCTGTGTTCGGGCCGCGTGTGAGGTGGTCATTATGCCTGCGGGACAGTGCAGCAGGGCAAAGCTGACAGAAATGTAATGTTGGCGTCAGCGACGGGCAAGGTCGACGGCGTAAGCTGGGCAGCAGCTATCAATACAGGAGTGAATAATGGCTTCCTTGACCTGGATGCGACGCTGGGGGAGTGCGCCCGGTGTGGCCGCGCTGGCCTGGGCGATGCTGACGCCAGCGACTGGCTGGGGCGGTACCTACCATCTGGTGATCGATCAGCGTGCGCTGGACATCGCTGGCCAGTCACAGCAGGCACTGACCATCAATGGCAGTGTGCCCGGTCCGACCCTGCGTTTTCGGGAGGGCGAGCAGGTGACGATCAACGTGACCAACCGCCTCAAGGAAGACACTTCGCTGCACTGGCATGGCCTGCTGGTGCCCGCCAATCAGGATGGTGTGCCCGGCTTCAGTGGCTTCAAGCCGATCAAGCCTGGTCAGACCTTTACCTATCACTTTCCCATCCGTCAGGCGGGCACCTACTGGTATCACAGTCACTCCGGCTTTCAGGAGCAGGACGGCGTGTATGGCCCGCTGATCATCGAGCCTGCCGGTAAAGACCCGGTGCAGGCGGACCGAGACTATGTCGTCATGCTCTCCGACTGGGGGCAGGACAAGGGCGCGACCATCTATCGCAACCTCAAACGCAAGAGTGATTACTACAACAACCGGCCGGTTACGGTGGGCGACTTCCTTGATCAGGCCAGACAGCAGGGCTTCTCCCGTGCGCTGGACAATCGCCTGGCCTGGGGACAGATGCGGATGATGGATTCGGACATTTCGGATGTCAGCAGTGGTTATACCTACCTGATCAATGGCAAATCTGCCGCGGAAAACTGGACGGCCCTGTTCAAGCCCGGTGAGCGGGTGCGGTTGCGCTTTATCAATGGCTCGGCAATGAGCTACTTCGATGTGCGCATTCCCGGTCTGAAGATGACCGTGGTACAGGCGGATGGCAATAACGTGCAGCCCGTCAGTGTGGATGAGTTCCGCATGGCGGTCGCTGAAACCTATGATGTTATCGTCGAGCCGCAGGACAACCGGGCCTATACCTTGTTTGCCCAGACGGTCAGTCGCAGTAGCTATGCGCGCGCCACCCTGGCGCCACAGCAGGGAATGACGGCGGCGGTGCCACCGCTCAGCCCGGTGCCGGTGCTGACCATGGCTGATATGGGTATGGCGCCTGGTGGTATGGATCACTCGGGAATGGATCATTCGCAGATGGCTCCTGCAACGATGCCCATGAACGGCGATATGGCTGGGATGGACCACTCGAAAATGGATCATTCGCAGATGGCTCCTGCAACGATGCCCATGAGCGGCGATATGACTTGGATGGACCACTCGAAAATGGACCACTCGCAGATGGCTCCTGCAACGATGCCCATGAGCGGTGATATGGCTGGTATGGATCACTCGAAAATGGATCATTCGCAGATGGCTCCTGCAACGATGCCCATGAACGGTGATATGGCTGGGATGGATCACTCGAAAATGGACCATTCGCAGATGGCTCCTGCAACGATGCCCATGAGCGGCGATATGGCCGGTATGGACCACTCGAAAATGGATCATTCACAAATGGACCACGGGCAAATGCCTTCTCCACCTGCTGCAGTGACAGCGCACCGCTCCGACTATGCGCCGGGCAGTGGGCTGGAGCCCAAAGCCGCAGACGGAGGGGTTTTTCTGGTCTATGGTGACCTCACCGCGTTACAGCCCTACAAGGACTATCGCAAGCCTGATCGCGAAATTGAGCTGCGTCTGACCGGCAATATGGAGCGCTATATCTGGTCCATTAACGGCGTCAAATACAGCGATGCCGAGCCCATGCATCTGACACTGGGAGAGCGCGTGCGGATCCGTTTCGTCAACGACACCATGATGATGCACCCGATGCACCTGCATGGCATGTGGATGCAGCTGGATCAGGGTAAAGGTGCGTTCAATCCGCTCAAACACATTGTTAACGTCGCACCGGGCACGACCATGACCGTGGATATTCCGGTGGATGCCGTGGGCGAGTGGGCCTTCCACTGTCACCTGATGTACCACATGGCCGCGGGCATGTTCCGCAAAATCGTGGTTGACCGACCCGCCTCTGCCAGTGCAGACGGTTCTTCTTCCCCCGGCGCTGAGACCGTCGCCGTGAACGCAGGAGGCGAGCAGCATGCGCATTAATCAACACTCCACATCACGCCTGGCAGCGAGCCGTAACGCCTGTGTGCTGCTGGGGTGCCTGCTGACCAGTACCGCCTTTGCCCATGATGAAAAGATGGACTCGATGGTCATCCCGACACTGACGCTGGACCGTCTGGAGTGGCGTGCAGGCCCGGGCAGCGATGTGCTGGCATGGGAAGGGGCACTGCGGATTGGTAATGATAGCAATGCCTTCTTGTGGCGCAGCAAGGGCGAGCAGCTTAGCGGCGGGACGACTGAAAAGGCAGAAAATCAGCTGTTATGGCAGCACATGGTCAGTGAGTTTTTCAATCTGCATACCGGTATACGGCAGGACCAACGGCCGTCACCGACACGCAGCTACGCGGTGATCGGTGTGGACGGGCTGGCGCCTTACTGGATCGAGACCAATGCTGACCTGTATGTCAGCGATCAGGGGCGACTGAGTGCACGGTTGGAGCTGGCCCACGATCTGGCCATTACTTCCCGGCTCAGCCTGCAGCCTGCGCTGGAGATCAATGCTGCGGCCGATGATGACCTGGCGATTGATGAAGGAGCAGGGGTGACCCGTTCCGAGCTGGGATTGCGGCTGCGTTATGCGGTGACACCCGATATTGCCCCCTACGTGGGCATGCACTGGGAGCAGACGTACGGCAAGACGGCGGATCTGGTGCGTCATCATGGTGAACGGACGGCCACGACCTATGGACTGGTCGGTATCAGCCTGTCGTTCTGACTCACTGCCCGGCGCTGTGCTGGCCCGCTGTCCATGTACCTGCCTCGTGGCGGCGTGGCGGGCAGGGCGCCCGGGCGTATCCGGTGACATAAAACGAGCAGCAAACGCTCACACTATGAGGTGGATGACCCCACCCAGAGGGAGAATACAACAATGCAGCGCTTATCCCGCATTTTGACACTGGTACTGGCAATGCTGAGTGCCGGCCTGACCCTGTCCGCACAGGCCCATATGGCGATTCAGAGTACAGAACCTGCCGACAAGCAGGTGCTCAGTGCCTCGCCCGGCCATATCACCCTGACGTTTCCGATGGCGGTGACCCTCACCAAGGTGACCGTGCAGCCTGCCGGCGGTGAGGCGATCACTCTGCCGGTGCAGCGGGTGGCCGAAGCGGTACATACCATTGCGACACCGGCGTTGCCGCAGGGCACCTACGCGGTCAAATGGATCTGTCTGGGACATGATGGCCACAAGATGTCCGGTGAGTTCGGCTTCGTCGTCAAACCATGATGCTGGGTACGTTGTCCGGGTGGGAAGTGCTGACCCTGCTGAGCAAGCTGGGCAGCTATGGTGCGATGGCCGCACTGGCAGGCGCGCTGTTTATGCGCAACTGTCTTTATTCTGCGGAGGTGGAGCCATGGCTGCGACGCTATCTGTGGGTGGGTTGCGGTGGCACGCTGGTCATGACGCTGCTGTCTTTCCTGATTCAGGTAGGCGCGCTGGCTGAAGACGGTGTGGCGGGTATGTTCGATGCATCACTGGCAGGCATGTTGTGGTCATCGGGCAATGGCACGACAGCATGGCTGCGCCTGCTGGCGGCTGTCGTGGTGCTGATCAGCCGTCGTCATCTGCATCATGCCGGGCAGTATCGCTGGCTGGCAGGAGTGGCGGGTACGCTGATAGCTGCTTCTTTTGCCAGCAGTGGACATATGGCCACGGAGGGCGGTCTGGCAGCCCTTACGGTGGCATTGCATGCGCTGACCGCACTGATCTGGATGGGCAGCCTGTTGCCACTGTGGCAGCACCTGCAGCTGACTAAACCCCATCATGCAGCAGCGGTGCTGACGCGCTTTGGGGAGCTGGCGGGATATCTGGTGGCCCTGTTGCTGCTGGCCGGAGTCTTCATGCTGTGGCGCATCAGTGGTGGCCACTGGCAGGGGCTGGTGGATTCTGTGTATGGCCAGAGCATACTGCTCAAGCTGCTGCTGGTGAGCGGATTATTGCTGCTGGCCGCGCTCAATCGCTGGCAACTGGTGCCAGCGTTACCCGCCAGCAGCCGCGCACTTGACCTGTCCCTGAAGGTGGAAAAGCTGCTCGGACTGGCGGTGCTGCTGGTCACAGTATTGCTGACGACCCTGATGGGACCGGAAGGCTGATCTGCTGCACGCTGGCGTGTGTTTACTCCAGCAGCACCCTGACCTGATTACGGCCAGCGGTCTTGGCGGCGTACAGGGCACGGTCAGCCACCTCCAGCACCTGCTTCGATTCGATCGGGCTGGAGGTGTCCGTGATACCGGCGCTGAAGGTGACGGTGAAGGTTTCATCGCCCGCCTGAAACTGCAGTTTGGCAAAGTCCTCACGAATCTGGTCGATCACCCGGGCGGCATCTGCACTGCTACTCTGCGGCATCACCAGAGCGAACTCCTCACCCCCGTAACGGCCAATGCTGTCAATCTTACGCAGACGCTGGCGCAGCATGTTGGCCAGGGTGCGGATGACGTTGTCACCAGTGAGATGACCATAGGTGTCATTGACCCGTTTGAAGTGGTCGATATCCAGCATCACCACACTGGTCACCTTGTCGAACCGGCGGGCACGTTCCGTCTCCAGCACGACCTGCTCCTTGATATTGGCGTGGGTGATCAGCCCGGTCAGGCTGTCCCGTGACAGGGAGTTGGCGAGGGTGCGGGCGCGACGTACCCGGGCAAAGACGGTAGTAATCAGCGTCTGGTCACTGACGGGTTTGGTGATGAAGTCATCCCCGGCACGTAGCAGGGCATCCATCTGCCGGTGTGCGTCCACCACGCCGGACACATAGACAATGGCAATCTGCAGCAACTCATCATGGAAGCGGATGATCTGCGCCAGATAAGGGCCGGGACACTCCGGCATATTGACGTCGAGCAGAATGATTTCGGGGTGAAAACGCATCAGCGTCGGGTGAATATCCGCCGGGTTGTCCAGCACTTCCACCATCATCCCGGCGGCGCGCAGTACCAGTGCATAACGCGATGACAGCTCATGGTCATCATCGATGATAAGTACCCGGTAGGGTTCGTCGGTCTGACGCCGGAAGTAACGTTCGAGGCTGTTCTCCAGTGCTGAAAAGTTCACCGGCTTGCTGAGAAAACCACTGGCGCCAGCACTGGCAGCCTTGAGCTGGGTGGCGAAGTCATCCTGGCTGGTAAGAACGAACAGCGGCACAGTGAGGTTGGCCTGGCCGTTACTCAGCATGGCGGCCTTATTCAGTTGCGGATGGTGATCAAAGTCGACAATCAGCGCATCGGGACGCTGCTGCAGGCAGGCCTGATGCAGAAGGGCGTCGTCGGCGAACAGCCGGACCCGGTAACCGAAGTTACTCAGGGTGTTCTGCAGGCTGTCGGCCATGTCCTGATCGGCCTCGAGAATATACAGCAGCGTATCGTCCTGCTGTTCCGGGACCGGCTCAGGCGTCAGCAGCGAGGTCAGGGACTGCGACGCCGTCGGTTGCGGTACGCTGAGAGTGTGCATGGCTTGCGCCAGTCGCAGCAGCTTTTCGGGCTCAATGCTGTCGAGGGTCAGCAGCTGATCGGTCTGCTGCTCCCTGTTGCGGCAGTCCTGGCCCAGCTGTTCAAAACCGTAGGTGCCGGCACTGCCAGCCAGTCGGTGCAGTCGCTGGCGCAGATCGGCCAGGGTTTCCCGGGTACTGGTACCGGCATCGGGCAGGCTGGCGGCCAGCTGCTGTAACGCAGGTACTTCACTGTGCAGATGGGCGATAAACTGCTCGGCCAGAAGTTGCAGTTGCTGCTGCAGCTCGGCGCCGCGTTCATCGATCATGGTGCTTGTTCCAGATGTTTCTGACCTGTGTGGCCAGTTGCATGGGACTGAACGGCTTGATGATCACATCGCTGGCACCCAGGCTGTGATAATAGGCAACCTCTTCGGGCTGCACCTTGGCGGTCATGAACGCCACCGGAATATCTGTCAGATCCACCAGTTTGCGCAGACGCTCAAGGGTCTCGGCACCATCGATACCGGGCATCATGACATCGAGCAGGATAAAGTGCGGTGCGAAGTCCTGTACTTTGTCCAGAGCCTCCTGGCCGGAAGAGCAGGTCAGCACCTGAAAACCGCCGACGACTTCCAGTGCCACCCGGGCTACCGCCTGAATGGAAGGATCATCTTCGACGTGCATGATGCGCTTCAGCTCATCCATTGATATTTGCCTTAGACATGAAAGAGTTATCGCTCTCGCAGAGCATGGTTGCTAACGGTTGTTTACTCTGTGCTGGGCCGTAAACACTTCGCGTCGGGCATACGCCGGTGCTTAGCAGCAAGCCTCCAAAGGATAGGCGGAGCCGCGTTATGTTGCTACCGGTAATTTAGCTGCGCCTGATCGGCCAGCAGATTCCATTATGACGCGGTTGCCCCCTGATGCTGCTGCGGTGTTTCAGGTTCATTTCTGGACAGAATGGGCAGCTCGAACCAGAAGCAGGCGCCGAGCCCTTCAATGGAGTCAAAGCCCACATCGCCGCCCATATGTCGGATCAGCTCCTTACAGATCGCCAGCCCCAGCCCGGTACCGCCCTGCTGACGGCGGCTGGAGGAGTCTGCCTGACTGAACTGCTGGAAGATATGGGCGTGAAAACTTGCCGGTACGCCAGGGCCGAAGTCGCGGACCTTGACCCTGACACGATGCCGATAGGTTTCCGATTCGATCTCGATCACCCCCTGTGCCGGGGAGAACTTGGCTGCATTGGACAGGTAGTTGCCGATCACCTGCAGCAGACGCTGGCTGTCGACTTCCACCTCCACATCGGTGTGATTAAGCAGCTGGAACTGTACCGGAAACTCTTTCAGCAACGACTGATTAAGCGTGATGGCACTTTCCAGCAGCGGCTGCAGTTGCTGCGGACGCAGCTCAAAGCGCATCTGGCCGCGCCGCAGTTTGTCCATATCCAGCAGGTCATCAATCAGCTGGCTCAGGCGCTGGCTGTTATCGTGTGCGATGTCGAGCATGGTCGTCAGCTGCGCCGGGGCGTCACCGACGACACCGGCCCTCACCAGATCAAGGGCGCCGACGATCGCGGTCAGCGGGGTGCGCAGCTCGTGGCTGATGGTGGCGATAAAGTCGCTCTTGATGCGCTCCATACGCTTGAATTCCGTCAGGTCCTGAATCTGCAGGATCAGATAGTCAGCCCCGCTGGCACAGTTGACCAGTGCGGCGCTTTCCCAGACATCAATCCAGTCGCCATTGGCCCGCCGGTAGCGCTTTTCCTGCTGATAGTTACGCTGCTGGCCCTTGCGCAGGGCATGCAGCATCTGTTTGCTGACGGGCTGATCCAGCGGGTGAGTCAGCTCCAGCAGTGACTGGCCACCGAGGCTGTTGGCACTTTGTCCCAGCAACTGGCACAGGGTGGTGTTGCACTCCATCAGCTGGCCCTGGGGGCTGAGCAGGGCCATGCCCTGTGGCGCCGTCTCAAAGGCGCCGGCGAAGCGTTGCTGACTTTCCGCCAGTGCCTGCAGGATCAGGGTCTGGCGGCGGTAGGCGCGACACAGGTTAAGCAGCAGCAGTGCGGTCAGCAGGGAGACGGTGATGGCCAGACCATAGCCAAGGCGCTGGTCCAGCACAGGGGTGCCATCGCGTGGTGCCACCAGCAGACGCCAGCGGGTTCCTGCGGCAATGATGTCATTGCTGACCGCCGTGCTGTCCAGTAGCCCCGTGTTGTTGCTCAGCTGCGGATGCTCATCTTCATCCAGATTGCGCAGGGCGTAACTGATGTGCAGCTGGGCCGCGGCCTGGCGTAGTGACTCCTGCACGGCATCAGCATCCAGCACGGTACTGACGATGCCCCAGTAATGGCCATCTGCCAGAAACACCGGCGCACGGAAGATCAGGCCCTGTCCACCCTGACGCAGGGGCACGGGCCCGGACAGAATAGCGCGCTGCTGACGGATGGCCCGGGCAACACTGGGCCACTGGTTGGGAATGTTGGGATAGAACAGACCGATAGCCTGCTCATTGCCCTTGAGAGGGTAGACATAGCTGATTCGGTTATCCGGGGCAATACCGATATTGCGGATATATTTACCCTGCTGCTGCAGGCCTCTGATCCAGGGCTCCAGCGTATCGTTATCGTACTGACCATTCTGGGCACGCAGGTAAGACACCAGCCCGGAGGCCAGATAGAGATTACTGTTCAGCTCGGTATCAATCAGAGTGCGCAGTTGCCCCATGCTGACAAGCAGCTCCTGACGCTGCTCGTTGTCATATTGCTGGCGCTGCTGATGCAGAATGAATTCACTGACGGCCAGCATCAGAATCAGTGCCAGCAGCGCCTGCCAGCCGCCGCTGTACCACGGGAGTCGGGCCTGTTGTGGCTGCAGGACCGACTGGAATGCGGGAGAGGCCTGATCCGTCATGATGTTTCACCTTCCCCGGCGGGGCTCAGAACAGGCAGCATAAACCAGAAGGTTGAGCCCTGACCCTCTACTGAGTCAAAACCGATCTGTCCGCTCATCTGTTCCACCAGCTCACGGGAAATGGCCAGACCCAGCCCGGTGCCTCCCGCACGTCGCGTTGACGACGCATCCACCTGACTGAACTTCTGGAACAGCCTGGAGCGAAATGCGTCGGGAATGCCGCAGCCGTGGTCCTGCACCCAGACTTTTACCTGCCCATCCTGCAACTCCGTGCCTATATCGACCCGCCCGCCCTGATGCGAAAACTTGGCGGCGTTGGACAGCAGGTTCAGCAGTACCTGATGCAGGCGCACTGAGTCCACCATGACCTCCACATCGGCCAGTGGGCCGATATGGAATTGCACCTGATATTTGCTGGCATAGCCGCTACTGCTGCGGCAGGCCTCGGTAATAATCGGCGGCAGCCGCTGGCGATGCGGATGAATGGAGAGCTTGCCGGCGACGATCTTGTCCATGTCCAGCAGATCATCCACCAGCTGGCACAGACGCTGACTGTTGTCCCAGGCCACATCGAGCATGGCGGCCATGGTCGCAGGTGCCTGGCCGACGACCTGACCATGGATCAGGTCCAGAGCGCCATAAATGGAGGTCAGCGGGGTACGCAGCTCATGGCTGATGATAGAGACAAACTCACTCTTCATCAGTTCGACCTTCTTACGCTCACTGATGTCCTGCAGGAAGCCGTCCAGCCAGCGTAACTGGCCCTGTTCGTCATACTCGGCCCGGCCGCGGTCCTGCACCCAGATCAGACGACCATCGGCGTGCAGCAGCTGGTAGCTGATGTCGTAGGCATGCTGGTGAGAGATCGCCTCTTCCATCTGTAACTGCACTCGCTGCTGGTCGGCAGGATGAATCAGACTGGCGGGTGTCTGTGCGCTCAGCTGGGTCAGTGCGTAGCCGGTCAGGTCACTGAAGGCATCGCTGCAATAGCTGAAAGGCTGCAAGGGGTCGGCATGGCGACGGTAGACCATACCCGGCAGGTTCTGCAGCATGCCACGATAGCGGTTTTCACTTTCCAGCAGGGCTTCGCTGGTCTCAATCAGCGCCGTCATGTCGATGGCGACACCGAGGAAGCCCTGGATATTGCCTTCGCTGTCCTGAATACGGGTGGTGGTCAGCCTGACCTGACGGTGCTCACCATTCTTGCAGATATACGTCCATTGCCGCGTCTCACTGCCTCTTTTCTGAGCTTCGGTGATAAATACATCGAAACCACTGATGGGGTAGCCATACCGTTCGCTCAGATATCGGCCATGGGCCTCGATTTCTTCCTGCACATGGAAGACGGCGGGGCTGGTTTTGCCTACCAGCTCCGCTGCGGAATAGCCCAGCAGCCGTTCTGCGCCAGTATTGAAATAGCTGATGATCCCAACCGGGTCGGTGGCGATCATGGCCACTTCGGTGGAGGAGTCGAGAATCGCCTGCAGGTAGCTCCGGGATCGGACAATTTCTTCCTGCTGGCGACGGCGCTCGGTGATATCAGTAATAAAGCCGTGCCAGAGCGTGGAGCCGTCCTCCAGACGTTCCGGGGTGGCATTGCCATCGAGCCAGATCACGCCCTTCTGCGGATGGTTTGCACGATACTGGTAGTGCCAGGGCTGCAGTGTCGCAGCGGACTGCTGGATGCTGTTCATTGTTTCTTCAGCATCATCTTCATGGATCAGCCCGAATACCGGACTGGCATCGTTCTGCAGCTGTTCCGGCGATAATCCATAAATCTCCCTCACCCCTTCACTGATATAGGGGAAGTGACGGGTGCCGTCGGCCCGCCGGCGGTACTGGAACACCATGCCAGGCACATGGGCGGCAATCTTCTGTAAGCGTTGTAGTGCAGAACGCTGCTGCTCATCCTGCAGATGCTGCTCCAGCATGGTGCCTGTCCAGCGGGCA
Organism: Pokkaliibacter sp. MBI-7; assembly: GCF_029846635.1. Taxonomy (NCBI): domain Bacteria; kingdom Pseudomonadati; phylum Pseudomonadota; class Gammaproteobacteria; order Oceanospirillales; family Balneatrichaceae; genus Pokkaliibacter; species Pokkaliibacter sp. MBI-7. The sequence goes on from NZ_JARVTG010000001.1 coordinate 3,566,857, forward strand.
AACAGCCGCAGGAACTCCAGCTCAGCCTCATCAAATGGCTCGTCCCGTGGGGTAGGGGAGGAAAAATTCAGGGTGCCGAAGACTTTGCCGTCCACCACCACAGGCGTGCCAATATAGGCCTCCAGTTTGAAGCTGCTGTAGCAGGGGTGGCTGGCGTGGATCGAGTCACGCATATGGTGGATGGCAATGGTACTACCTCGCTCTGTAACCAGCTGGCAGTAAGTGATGCCCAGGGCGAAGTGCTGACTGTCCTGCAGGGTGTCGGGAGGCGACGAGTGCAGCAGTACTTCGTAGTCATCTCCTTCAATACGGCTAATGATGGCAAAGGGCAGTTTGAAGTAATCACTGCCCATTGCCAGCGCATGGCGCAGGCTGGCGAGCCGGTCACTGCCGGGCAATCCGGCAATATCGTTGAGTGCGCGCAGTGCCTGCTGATGGCGCAGGGCATTGCTGGTCTGATGACGGGCCAGTGCTTCCAGTGTCTGTTCGCGCTTGAGCTTCTGCAGCAGTTCCAGTTTGTTGATCACCTGCCGCGCCAGCCGTTTGAGGGCGTTGCCCTGCGCCTCGCTGAGGGCGCGTGGCTGCTGGTCAATGACGCACAGCGAGCCAATGCGGAAACCGCCGGGGGTGATCAGCGGCGCACCGGCGTAGAAGCGAATATGGGGAGGGCCGGTCACCAGTGGATTGTCGGCAAAGCGGTCATCCTCCAGTGCATCCGGCACGATCAGTAACTCGTCGGTGAGAATGGCATGGGCACAGAAGGCCATGTCCCGGGGTGTTTCTCTGTCGTCCAGCCCCAGACAGCTTTTAAACCACTGCCGGTCTTTATCGACCAGTGAAATCAGGGAAAGGGGAGTGCCACACAGCTGCGCGGCCAGCGCAGTGAAGTCGTCAAAGGCCTGCTCGGCCGCGGTGTCGAGAATGGCGTAGCTGTGCAGGGCGGCCAGTCGGCCGGCTTCGTTATCTGCAGGGACAGCGGGTTGATAACGCGGGAGTGGTTTGGTCACACCCAGAGACTCCATAACAGCACCGGCGAAGTTCCGGCGGGCTGCGGTCCCTGGCGGCAGGCCGGAAGATAAACACTGAGCAATTTAACCTTACATGCTTTAACCACCAGCTTAGCCCCTGACACCGGGATGTCACGACCCGGCTGGCGGCTGGCGGCAAAGAGGGATGAGTTGACACCGACAGCACGGCGTCGGTTTATTCGCCGGCTAAAGAAATACTGCAGTTGAACGGTGCCCTGAGAAAACGTCAGCACAGCAGGAGAGAAGGGCGCGCAGCTCTGCCCATGACCCTGCCGGTAGCAGAGTGGGCAGACCGCAGAAACGGCAGGTCAGGGGATCAGCATAGGCGCCAGGCCATGTTTTTCCGCCAGTTGTTTGAGCCTGCCACTGTGCTTCATGTCGCTGACGAACTGATTGATGGCTGCCAGCCAGTTGGGCTGGTCTTTGGCGACGGCGTAGGCGTACTGAAAGCGGGGGCTGCCATCCGGGGCGCGTAGCAGGCTGATCCAGTCATTTTCTTTGATCAGCTGTTTGCCGTAGGGGAAGTCGGTCAGAAAGGCGTCACCGCGTCCGGCTTTCAGCCAGGCCTCACGCTCCTGCGGCTGGGAGACGATGACCAGCTTTGCCTGCTGCAACTGCTGCTTCATCAGATTCTCAAAGTAGGTACCCTGCTGCACGATCACCAGATTGCCGGGCTGGTCCATGTCCTGCCAGTCGGTGATGCGCGAGTTGCGGCTGCGCACGGCGGCATACATGGCGCTGGCCAGATAAGGCTGGCTGAAGTCTGCCTGCTGCTGACGGGCGGGGGTGATGGCAATGCCAAACATGGCGATGTCACAGCGGCCGGTACTGAGATCCTGCGCAAATTCAGCATGGCTGCTGGGGATGAACTGCACATTGACCCCAAGGCGGCTGGCCAATTCATGCGCCAGATCAATATCAATGCCTTCTAGCTCGCCAGTCTTGGGATTGCTATAGCTGATCGAATAATATTGCGGCCAGATGCACGTCCGCAGTTCGTGACGGCTGAGTATGTCGTTTTGGCGATTGTCCGCCATACTGAACGCTGGCAATGTGGCAGCCAGCCCCAGGGCTGAGCTTAAGAGCAGAGTGCAGAGTGGTTTGCTGTGAGCGAGTGCCATGTTGATGTCGCTTCCTTGTGTCCGTTGATACTGTGGGGCTGCCCACGACGGTCATTATTCTAGGGATCAGAGTTTAGTCAGTATTGATATATGTCAGCGATCGAAGAACGTAGTACTACACCTGTTTTAAAAGGCTCCGCCATGCTCAGGCAATGGCTGGTGCTGGGGGTATTTGTCGCCTGCATGCTGATTGCCCTGGTGGTGGTCAGTGGCGCCGCCTTTATGCAGGGACGTCAGCAGACGCTGGACTCTGCCAGACAATATGCCGCCCAGTCAGCCTCACTCACCACCGATGCCATCACCCGCACGCTGGAGCAGGTGCGCTGGTATGCCATGCTGCTGGGGGAAGCGGTTGATGAACATCCCACCGACCAGCAGCTGCAGGCGCACATGGCCGACGTGCTGCAGCAGTTGCCCGCATTGCGCTCCCTGACTCTGGTCGACCCTGACCGGAAGGGGGTCCGCAGTGCGCCTGAGCAGCTGGGTGTCGAAGTTGCACCGGCACTGCTGGAGAGCTGCACCCATACCATCAACGGTCATCAGATGATGGCCGGCAGCCTGCGCCTCGGATCACCGCAACGCGGGCGCTGGCCGGGAGACAAGGCGACATCCTCCTCGTGGTATATCCCCCTCTGTGCCTTGCTGCGCAGCAATCAGGGGCACGAGTACTACATCTACGGTGCTCTGGCCACGGAGTTTTTTGAGGACGTCTTTGCCGGGGTGCAGGCCAGTCAGGGGGGCGATGTTTCGCTGTATTCCTACCGCGGCGAACTGCTGATGACGGTGCCCTTTCATCCGGATAATTTTGCCGCGCGGCTGGAGCAGCGGGCCCGCTCACAGAACCTGCTGGAGCGTAATGCTTACGGTGAGCTGGATATGCCGGGGCAAGCGAGCACCGGCTGGCTGGATCACTGGCTGGGCCGCACCGATATCGGCGTGCTGGCCTACCGTTCACCGACCCAGTATCCACTGGTGCTGGAAGTGAATCTGTCAGCGGATCAGGTATGGAGCAACTGGCGTCAGTCCCGCTCCCGACTGCTGGGGCTGCTGGCTGTGGTGGTGGTGATTCTGGGCTTGCTGGCGCTGTATGTGGCCTTCCACATCGCCTGGCTGATGCGCAGTGAGCAGCGTAACCGTCTGCTCAGTGCCGCTCTGTGCTCAGCCGCCAATGCGGTCTTCATTACCGATACCAGCGGACGCATCATCTGGGTCAACAAGGCCTTCGAGCAGCTGACCGGCTACCGCCGCGAAGACGCACTGCAACAGCAGCCTTCGATTCTTAACTCCGGCAAGCAGAGCGCGGCGTTCTATGAGCGCTTCTGGCGCACCATCAACAGTGGGCAGGTCTGGCAGGGCGAGGTGGTCAACCGCACCCGGGAAGGCAAGCTGATTACCGTCAATCAGACCGTCACGCCACTGCTCGACAAGAGTCAGCAGCCGCAGTACTACGTGGCGATTCATGAGAACGTCACCGAGCAAAAACGCGCTGAGCAGCGTGCGCTGTATCTGTCACGCCATGACACCCTGACCCGTCTGCCCAACCGGCTGTGGTTTATGGAACTGCTGGAGCAGCAGGTTCATGAAGAAACGGCACCGCTGTCTCTGATCTATCTGGATCTGGACCGCTTCAAGGAGCTTAACGACACCCTCGGGCACCCTGCCGGTGATGCACTGCTCATCACTCTGGCCAACCGCTTCCGCGCCATTCTTCCCAGCGGTGATCTGCTGGCCCGTCTGGGGGGCGATGAGTTCGCCTTTATCGTTCACTCCTGTCGCGACGAAAATGAGCTGGCGGTGATGGCGACGCAGATCCTGCAGGTCATTCAGGAACCCTACTTCTGGGAACGTCAGCGTATCAGCATCAGCGCCAGTCTGGGGCTGACCTTCCGTGAGCCGGGTATGCTCAGTGCGCCTTTGGTGCAGGCAGCCGAGCTGGCCATGTATGCCGCCAAGGAAAGCAAGAGTGGCTATGCCTTCTTCGACATCAGCCTCAGCCAGCGGGTCAGACGGCGCAATATGCTGGAGCTGGCGCTGCGCTCGGCGCTGGATCATGACAGCAAGGGGTTGTGGCTGACGCTGCAGCCGCAGGTGGATCTGCAGACTGAACAGATCGTCGGTGCCGAAGTGCTGGTGCGCTGGGATCAGGCCGGGCCGGATGAGTTTGTCCCTCTGGCCGAAGGCAGTGATCTGATCCTGCTGCTGGGTGACTGGATTCTGGAGCAGAGCCTGCGCCATATGCAGGAGCTGGATCAGGCCGGGATTCATCTGCCACGCTTGTCCATCAACCTGTCGGCGGCGCAGCTTGAGCGTCAGGCGGTGGCCGAGCGGGTCCACGAGCTGGTGGTGCGTTATGGTATTGATCCCCGCCGGCTGGAAATGGAAATCACCGAAACCGCACTGATGTCGGCTACCGAGCAGGTGCGTGAGAATATCCGCCAGTTCCGCATGCTGGGTATTGGTCTGGCGCTGGATGACTTCGGCACCGGCTACTCGTCGCTGTCGTTACTGAAAGACTGGCCGGTACAGGTGGTGAAGATTGATACCTCCTTCGTCCGTGCCATCGGTGAGTCGGAAGCGGCTGAAAGTATCATTCGCGGTATTCTGGCCATGGCCCGCAGCATGGGGCTGCAGGTAGTGGCAGAGGGGATTGAGACCGATGAGCAGGCGGCGTTTCTGGTGGCCGAACAGTGCCCGATGGGGCAGGGCTACCGGTATGCCAAGCCGCTGGTTGTGACCCTCTTCATGGAGCGCTGGCAACAGCAGAGCGGCATCACTCAGACGTCTTAACGGCGTGCGGGTCGGGCGCCTCTTTTTGGGGCAGTCTGGCCGCTGCAGGCCAGTGCGGTGCTTCATATTGCATCGTGGCGCCTCATAAGCCGTACCCTGATGCCTCAAACATTGCTCCGTGGTGATTTATAAATTGCGCCGCGGGCAGCGCACTGTTGTAGAGCTTAACGCCATAAAATACAGCAGCTTTCCTGCTCTGGCCTGGGTCTTGCTTGGTTGCAACTTCACAATGAGATATTTCCTCACAGCAGAGGCAGGTAACGGTTAGCACCGATTGCCTGTACGGCTGATGAGACCAACAAAGGCGTTCTCTCCTGCCGGCATTACCGGACGGGAGCGAACGCCTTTTTTGTTGGGCGATATCTGCGAGTTGAGACTGATATAGCTGATTTGCGAAGAGGACTGCACCATGGACAAGATTGAACGTTTCAATCTGGCCTCCTTCAGAGGCAAGATGAAAATCCTGCACCTGAGTTGGATCGCCTTCTTTCTGACCTTCGTGGTGTGGTTCAACCATGCGCCCTTGCTGGAAGCCATTGCATCCAGCCTGGGCCTGAGCAAGGCCGAGGTGAAAACCCTGCTGATCCTTAACGTGGCACTGACCATCCCGGCCCGGGTCATCATCGGCATGCTCACCGACAAGTATGGCCCGCGTCTGAGTTATGCCCTGCTGCTGGCGGTCTCCAGCATTCCCTGCTTCATGTTTGCCCTAGCCGATAACTTTGCTCAGGCGGCTCTCGGTCGCTTCCTGCTGGGCTTTATCGGGGCAGGTTTCGTTATTGGTATCCGTATGGTCAGTGAGTGGTTTCCTGCCCATGAACTTGGCACCGCTGAAGGTATTTACGGTGGCTGGGGCAACTTTGGCTCTGCCGCGGCGGCCATGGTGCTGCCGACGCTGGCACTGCTGTTCGGTGGGGCCGATGGCTGGCGGTATGCGATTGGTATCAGCGGCGCCCTGTGTCTGCTGTTCAGCGTGGTCTGGTATCTGAACGTCACCGATACGCCCAAGGGCTCGACCTATTTCCGTCCGAAGCAAATCGCCGCCATGGAAGTGACCAGTGTGGGTGATCTCTATCTGCTGCTGATCATGAAACTGCCGATGTATGCCGCTCTGGCCCTGCTGACCTGGAAGCTGTCACCGCAGGGGGTCAGCCTGCTGAGTGAAACAGCGGCGGTAATCATCTATGGGGCGCTGGTGGCAATCTATCTGTTCGATGCCTGGAAGGTCTGGCAGGTCAACGCGCATCTGTTCAAGGCCCCGGTGCCCGAGCTGCATCGCTATAAATTCAGGCAGGTGGCGGTACTCAACGTGTTGTACTTTGCTACCTTTGGTTCCGAGCTGGCGGTGGTGTCGATGCTGCCGTTGTTCTTTTCGGAGACTTTCGGTCTTGATCCGGTCAAGGCCGGGCTGGTGGCTTCTGCCTATGCCTTCATGAATCTGATGTCGCGCCCCGGCGGCGGCTGGCTGAGTGACCGTTTTGGCCGCAAGATCACCCTGCTGGTGCTGACACTGGGTCTGGCGCTGGGGTATTTCCTGATGGCCATGATCGACAGCAGCTGGCCGCTGGTGGTGGCGGTGATTGCCGCCATGGCCTGTTCGTTCTTTGTGCAGGCGGGCGAAGGTGCAGTATTTGCCGTCGTACCGCTGATCAAGCGGCGCCTGACCGGACAGATTGCCGGGATGACCGGCGCCTACGGCAATGTAGGTTCGGTGTTCTATCTGACCATTCTGTCAGTCACCAGCTATCAGGTGTTTTTCTCCGTGATTGCCGCCACGGCCTTGCTGGGCTTTGCCGTGCTGCTGATGATGGAAGAGCCCCGTGGCGAAATCGCCGAAGTGGGTGAAGACGGTTCCGTGCAGCTGATTCGCGTCAGCTGAGCCCATGCTGTGAAAGGAGTGCCGCGATGAGCACTGTCAGCGTCCTGCCTTCTGCCGTGTTGTTGCCCTTGCAGGTTCGTTGCGGAGGTTACTCCAGCGCCGGGCTTAAAGCCGAGAATCAGGATGCCTTTGCTCTGCGTATGCCGCAGACCCGTGCCGAGCTGGGTAAAGGCATGGCCGCGCTGATCTGTGACGGTGTCAGCAGCAGTGGCCGCGCCGCGCAGGCCAGTCAGACCTGCGTGACCAGCTTTCTTAATGACTACTTCAGTACCCCTGACGCCTGGGGCGTGAAAAAGTCGGTGGTGCGGGTGCTGGAAGGGCTCAACAGCTGGCTGTACCAGCAGGGGCTGCAGGGGCAGAGCATGCTCACCACCTTGTCACTGCTGGTGATCAGGTCGCAGACGGCCCATGTATTCCACATCGGCGACAGTCGCATCTACCTCTGGCGACGCGGTCAGCTGGAGTGTCTGACCCGCGATCATCTGCAGCGCCAGCAGGGGCGCGATGTGCTTAACCGGGCCATGGGCGGTGATCCGCACCTGCAGATGGATTACCACAGTCTGACGGTGGAGGAGGGCGATGGCTTCGTACTGACGACCGATGGCGTCCATGCTTTTCTGCCCTCATCTGACTGGCCACAAACACTGAATGAAGCGGCAGGCTGTGATCTTGAACCACTGGCCCGGCGGCTGGCAGAACGCGCGCTGCAGGCCGGCAGTGATGATAACCTCAGCTGCCTGTTACTGCAGGTCGAGCAGCTGCCACACGCCGACAGCGAGGAAGCCGAGCGTCAGCTGGCCAGCCTGCCGGTGCCACCGGCATTGCAGGTCGGACACAAACTGGATGGCTATCGGGTGCTGGAAGTGCTGCACGCCAGCCAGCGATCCCATCTCTATCGGGTGGAAGATGAGCGTGACGGGCAGCAATGGGCAATGAAGGTGCCGTCCCGTCACTTCGCCGATGACTTTGCCTATCTGCAGGGCTTTGCCCGGGAAGAGTGGGTCGGGCGCCAGTTCCAGCATGAACAGGTGCTGGCCATGGCTGCCAGTACCCAGCCGCGTACCGGGATGTATTATCTGGCCGAGCTGATCAGTGGCCAGACGCTGCGGCAGTGGATTGATGATCATCCGCAGCCCTCACTGGCGACCGTGCGTCCGTTGCTGGGGCAGATGGTGACCGCGTTGCGCGCATTCCAGCGGCTGGACATGGTGCACTGCGATCTGAAACCGGAGAATCTGATGCTGACCAGCAGCGGCGTCCTCAAGGTGATTGATCTGGGCACCGTGGTTGTCACCGGCCTGCAGGAAGTGGCACCCCCGCAGGCGGAGGCCGTGCCGCAGGGATCGGTGGACTACGTGGCGCCGGAGTATCTGTTTGGTCAGCCAGCCAGCTTTCGTGCCGATCTGTTTTCACTGGCGGTGGTGGTCTATGAAATGCTCACCGGCCAGTTGCCCTATCCCTCACGCAGTCGCGAACAGTTACTGAAAAGCCGCAGCTATGCCGACTGGTGCTATATTCCGCTGGGGCGCTATCGGGCAGATCTGCCGGCCTGGGTGGATGCCTGCCTGCGCAAGGCGCTGCAGCCCAATCCAGCCAGCCGTTATGCGGCATTGTCTGAATTTGAGCAGGATTTCCGCGTCCCCAACCGGGCGCTGGAGGCCAGCACCTTCCGTGCACCCCTGATTGAGCGCCATCCGCTGCGTTTCTGGCAGATCATCAGCGCGATACTGCTGGTCATGCTGCTACTGAGCCTGCTTTCCCGCACCTGAACACACCTTTCCGGTGTCATCCTCCTCTGCTATGCGCAAAGCGGTTGAGCGTTTAGTCCTGCCGCGTCTATCCTAGTCACATTGTTTTTACCGGCGAGCCTCAGGCGATCCCGGTGGATCCTCCCTTTTTCCCTGCCCGACGGAATCCCTGCTGTGAAGAATTGGACTCTGCGTAAACGTATTCTGGCCAGCTTCCTTGTTGTGGTGGCCATCATGCTGCTGATGGTGGTCATTTCTTATAGCCGTATGCTGGCCATCAATCACCGGGTGGATACGGTCAGCAGCAACTCGGTTCCCGGTATGTACTACAGCACCATGATTCGCGGGGCATGGACCGAAAGCTTTCTGCTGGTGCGGGAAGTACGGCCTGAGCTGCCGATGGATCGCGCTACCTTTATCGATAACACGCAGAACCTGAAATCGCTGGTTCAGGAGTATCAGAAAACCATTGATGAGCAGGATGACCGACGCCAGTTTGATGATTTTCTGTCCATTCTGAATGACTACAGCCAGGTACAGAGCCAGGTACTGGCGTTGTTCGACCGTCAGCAGCCTGACCAGGCTAACCTGCTGATTGCTCAGCAATTACGACCACTGTGGCAGAAAGGCCGGGATAACCTGAACAAGATCATTGCCTACAACCGCGAAGTGTCACAAAGCTCGGTCAGCGGTATCGAAAGTGCGGTGGCGACGGCCAATACCACCATGCTGACGCTGATGGTGGTCATGATCGCTGTGGCGCTGCTGTCGGGCTGGAGCCTGATGCGGGCCATCATGAGCCCCATCAATCATGTCCTTGCTGCCTTCCAGCAGATGAAGGAAGGCAACCTCACTGTCCGTCTGCAGCTCAATCGTGAGGATGAGTTCGGCACCATTGAAAAAGGCTTCAATGGCATGGCTGAAGAGCTGATGGTGCTGGTGTCGCAGGCGCAGCGTTCGGCGGTACAGGTGGCTACTGCGGTCAATGAAATTGCGGCCACCTCCAAGCAGCAGCAGGCTACTGCTACTGAAACGGCCGGGACGACCACCGAAATCGGTGCCACTTCGCGGGAGATTGCCGCTACCTCCAAAGAGCTGGTGCTGACCATGAACGAGGTGTCGGTTTCAGCCGAACAGGCCGCGCAGCTGGCGGATTCCGGGCAGCAGGGGCTGGTGCGGATGGAAGACACCATGCATCAGGTGATGAGTGCCTCCGAGCTGGTCAACGCCAAGCTGGCCGTACTCAACGAGAAGGCGGGCAGTATCACTCAGGTGGTGACCACTATCGTCAAGGTCGCCGACCAGACCAACCTGCTTTCGCTCAATGCGGCTATCGAGGCCGAAAAGGCTGGCGAATACGGCAAAGGTTTCGCCGTGGTGGCCACCCAGGTACGCCGACTGGCCGATCAGACGGCGGTCGCCACCTACGATATCGAGCAGATGGTGAGGGAAATCCAGTCCGCGGTATCGGCGGGGGTGATGGGCATGGACAAGTTCTCGGAAGAGGTGCGCCGTGGCATGTATGAAGTGCAGCGTATTGGCGACCAGCTGTCGCAGGTGATCCAGCAGATCCAGGCACTGGCACCGCGCGTCCTGATGGTCAATGAAGGCATGCAGGCACAGGCCACCGGTGCGGAGCAGATCAACGAGGCACTGGTGCAGCTGAGCGAAGCCTCCAACCAGACAGTGGACTCCCTGCGTCAGGCCAGCTTCACCATTGATGAAATGAATCAGGTGGCCAGCGGTCTGCGTAACAGCGTGTCGCGCTTCAAGGTATAAGCACGTGTATGTGACTTGTAGCAGAGTGGTGCAGCACGCTGCCATGCAGGGTGGCCAACAGGGAAACGCTGGCCACCCTATCCGCAAATACCGCAATGAAGAGGCCTGCCGTGAGTGAAGTACAACAGGTTGCCAGCGACAGTAGCGCGCAGCAACGTGGGCTTTTTCTGCTGTTTCAGCTGGGTGATGAACGCTATGCCTGCGATGTCGCCAGTGTCGTCGAGGTGTTGTCGGTACCTGCATTGCGTCCGCTGGCGGGCATGCCTGACTGGGTCGCCGGTATCTTTGTTCATGATGATCAGGTAGTGCCGGTACTGGATCTTTGTGCGCTGACGCTGGGGCGACCGGCCCGGCGCCTGACCAGTACGCGCCTGCTGCTCAGCCGCTATGGTCGTGAAGAGCAACAGGGCTGCGCCGAGATGGCACAGAGCAGTGCGCCATTGTTTGGCGTACTGGTGGAACGGGCGACTGCCACCCTGCGCTGCGGTGTGCACGAATTCAGCCAGCATGGTCTGGAACAGCGCGAAAAGGATTATCTCGGGCCGGTGCGTCGTGACGAGCGTGGTCTGGTGCAACGGGTCAGTATCCAGCGGTTGCTGACGGAAGAGGCTCACAGCCTGCTGTTTCCGGCTGACAAACTGCTGGCCCTGACGCCGTCGGCAGCAGCAGGAGAAACGTCATCGTGATTGCTGATCTGCGCTTTGCTCGCTTCATCAAGGAGCTGATCGGTCTTGATGTCGACTCCATTGGCGCCTCGGTGGTCGAAGGCATCTTGCGCTATCGCCAGCAACAGGCAGGACAGGCCGATCTGGAAGCCTACTGGCAACTGCTGCAACGCTCGACTGAAGAGGTTAAGGCGCTGGTGGACGCCCTGCTGGTGCCGGAGACCTGGTTCTTCCGCTATGGCGAGTCATTCACCGCACTGTCACGTCTGGTCTGGCAGCGGCTGGGTAAACAGCCCAGGCGTCCGCAGCGCATCCTCAGCCTGCCCTGTTCCTCCGGTGAGGAGCCGTACTCCATTGTGATGGCACTGCTCGATGCCGGTATCGCTGCTGAGCGCTTTCAGGTGGAAGCGATGGATATCAGCGAGATTCAGTTGCAGCGGGCGAGACTGGGGCTTTATAGCCGCAACTCCTTTCGTGGTCAGCATCTGAGCTTTCGTCAGCGCTATTTCAGTGAAACGGCGGCGGGTTATCAGCTGCAACCGCAGGTGCTGGCGCAGGTCAGCTTTCGTCAGGGCAACATCATCGACAGCGCTGCGACGATGAACAGTGCCAGCTATGACATTATTTTTTGCCGCAACTTGCTGATTTACTTCGACAGAGCCACTCAGGAACAGGTGTTGTCCCGCCTGATGGCGATGCTCAGTGACGACGGGCTGCTGTTTTCCGGGCCAGCAGAAACCAGCGTAGTGACCGCGATGGGGCTGAAGCCGCTTGGTCTGCCACTGGCCTTTGTTTTTGCCCGCAGCCAGCCTGAACCACAGACTGCTGAAAGCCGTGCCCGCACAGTCAGCGCGCTGACAGGGGGGGCCGTCAACGTCGCAGTGCCGAATGGCGATGATGGGGTAAAACGCCTGCGCAGCTGGCCGGGAGGGCATGGCGGGAGCCACGGCGACAGTACACCTGCAGACGCTGCAAAACAGGGCAAGGAGCGGAGTGTTGTCAGACGCCCTGTAGCGGCGGTGCCGGGTCACACTATTCAACACCCACCTCACGACGCCTCGCTGGCAAATGACACGCACAGCGAACTGGAACTGCAGCTACAACAGGTGCGTCAGCTGGCAGATCAGGGACAAACCGGTCGGGCGCTGGTGCTGTGCCGGCAGTTGCACCAGCAGCATGCCGAACAGCCTCAGGTACTGTACTGGCTGGGATTACTGGCAGAAAGTGGCGGTGATCGTCTGGCGGCACAGTCCTGGTATCGGAAAGTGCTGTATCTGCAACCTCGTCATACCGAGGCGCTGGGGCAACTGGCCGCTCTGCTGGAGGCCGAGGGCGAACACGTGGCGGCCAGCCGTTTGCGGGCAAGGATGATGGAGACTCATCATGGTTGAGCGTCTGGAGCATTTGCTCTCCAGCGAAGTACAGATCGACGACTGCTGGAATCGTATCGGTGTGCGCGGTGACCGCACCTGCGCCCGGCTGGCGGAGCATATCCATTGCCATAACTGCCCGGTCTATGCTGAAGCGGCGGTGCAGTTGCTGGACCGTTACGATCTGCAGGGGCTGACGGAGGGCAGTGACCTGCTTACGGCTGGCGCAGAGGAGAGCGACGACAGCAGCAGCGGTACGTCGGTGCTGGTATTCCGTCTGGGGGATGAGTGGCTGGCGTTGCCCACGGTGACGCTGGCGACGGTATTACCTCCTCTGCCGGTGCACAGCCTGCCGCACCGGCGTTCGCAGGCGATTGAGGGCATCGTCAATGTCGATGGCTCGCTGCTTGTCAGCATGTCGTTGCCGCTGTTGCTGGAGTTGCCGCGTCGCAGTGGCGCCAGGGCACCTCTGCGGCCCCGTCTGCTGGTGGTCGGTAACGAAGAAGGTAAGGTCGCCTTCGCGGTGGATGAAGTGCTGGGTGTACAGCGCCTGAACCTGAGTGATGATCGTGCCGACAAGGCGGTCAGCCCCTGTACCCGAGCCATTGTCCGCTGGCGCCAGTACAGCCTGCGCCTGCTCGACAGTGATGCGTTGCTGCGGGTCGTGGCGCGCAATATGACGTAGCCGCTGTCCACTATCGGCTGCAAGTGGGGCACTCCGCGTTGTTGAGGCAAAGCCAACGCAGATACGGTGACCGCGACGCTGAATGAATTTACCTTTGCCTTGTCATGGCCGGGCTGTTGAACCCGGACCCTTTGAAGGAAGAGCGCATAACTGATGCTTGATCCGATCATGCTGGAGCTGTTTCGCCAGGAAGCTGAAACACAGACGGCGGTTTTGACTGATGGCTTGCTGGCATTGGAGCGCAATCCGCAACAGGCCGACCTGCTGGAGTCTTGCATGCGTGCAGCGCACTCGCTCAAGGGGGCTGCCCGTATTGTTGATCTGCCGCTTGGAGTGGAGGTAGCCCATGTCATGGAAGACTGTCTGGTCGCTGCGCAGGAAAACAGGCTGCTACTGGGAGCTGAGCATATTGATCAGCTGCTACAGGGCACCGATGTGCTGCTGCGTCTGGCGCAACCCGATACCGATCCGCACGCCCTGAGCACGCAGGCAGAAAAGGTGCAGCAGGGGCTGCAGCGATTGCTGGCGGCTGATTCAGCTGCTGGCACTGCGGTGCCGGCACTGCTTGAGCCTGTGCTGGTCGAGCCGAGCCTTGACGACATCAGCCACAGCCTGCTGCTGTCTGCCGAGCCTGCTAATGCAAGCGCTATCGCAGCAGAGATACCGGCAGCGTCGCCAGAGCAGTCGGACGTGTCGACGCGTGCCAGCAAGTCCGCTACAGCAGACCGCGCTCTGCGCGTATCTGCCGAGCAGCTCAATATCGTGCTGGATCTGGCCAGTCGGACGCTGGTGCGCTCCCATACCCTGATCCCGCGTATCGATGGTATGCAGCGGCTGAAGCGCCAGTTTGGCGCGCTGGAGCGCGCTCTGGCCAACCTGCTTAATGACAGTCAGGAAACAGGTAGCGTGGCATCACTGGCCTCCCAGCTGGAAGAGACGCTGACGCATCTGCGTGACAGTCAGACCCGGCTGCATGAGAGCCTGGGCTGGCTGGATGATTTTGCCTGGGACAATGAGCTGTGTGTGCAGCGCCTGTACGATACCGTGCTGGCCTGTCGCATGCGTCCATTCAGTGATGTGCTGGCCGGTCAGGCCCGCATGGTGCGTGATCTGGCCCGCTCGCTGGGCAAACAGGCCGAGTTGCAGCTGATCGGTGGCCAGACGCAGGTTGATCGCGACATTCTCGAACTGCTTGAAGCTCCGCTGACCCATCTGTTGCGCAATGCCGTAGATCACGGTGTCGAAGTCGGGGAGGTGCGACGTCAGCGTGGCAAGGAAGAGTGTGGCCTGATTCGCCTGCATGCCCGTCATCATTCCGGCATGCTGGTGGTCGAGGTCAGTGATGACGGCCAGGGTGTCGATCTGGAAATCCTGCGCCGGCAGATTGTCGAGCGGGGTTTTACCAAGTCGGAAACGGCGGCAAGGCTGACAGAGGCGGAGTTGCTGGAGTTTTTGTTCCTGCCCGGCTTCAGCATGAAGCGTCAGGTCAGCGAGGTGTCCGGCCGCGGCGTGGGGCTGGATGCGGTTCAGCATCAGGTGCGTCAGCTGCGCGGTATGGTGCGGGTGAGGCAACAACCGGGAAAGGGGACTACCTTTCATCTGGAGGTGCCGCTGACGCTGTCCGTGGTGCGCTGTCTGATGGTGGACATCGGCGATGAACGGTATGCCCTGCCGCTGGCCCATATCGACCGCATGCTGCAGGTCAGTGCCGGGCAAATAGTGCAGCTGGAAGGGCATCAGCATTGTCTGGTGGATGGTCAGCATATCAGCCTTATCTCCGCCCGACAGATCCTTGGCTATGCTGAAAACAACGAACATGCTGAGGAATTACCCGTGGTGCTGATTGGCGACAGCAGCAGTCCCTACGGTGTAGTGGTCGACAGATTTATTGGCGAGTCGACGCTGGTGACGGTGCCTCTTGATGCGCGGCTGGGCAAATTACCGCATATCTATGCAGGGGCCGTATCGGAAGACGGCGCACCGCTGCTGATTCTGGATGTGGAGGACATGCTGCGTGCGGCGACCAAACTGATCAGCAGCGGTCGACTGGAGTTTATCGGCCAGAGTGAGGGCGAGCGTCAGCAGCGCAAACGGGTGCTGGTCGTCGATGACTCCCTCACGGTTCGTGAGCTTGAGCGCAAGCTGCTGCTCAATCAGGGCTATGACGTTGCCGTGGCGGTAGACGGTATGGATGGCTGGAATGCCCTGCGTTCCGAGCACTTCGATCTGTTGCTGACAGACATTGATATGCCGCGCATGGACGGCATTGAGCTGGTGACGCTGGTACGGGGCGACCATCGCCTGCAGCGGTTGCCGGTGATGATGGTGTCTTATAAGGATCGTGAAGAGGATCGTCGTCGTGGGCTGGACGCAGGCGCAGATTACTATCTGGCCAAGGCTAATTTCCACGATGATGCCTTGCTGGATGCGGTGAAGATGCTGATCGGGGCACCCTAAACAGGCCTCTGTTCATGCGGGTATCCGTCATCATCCGGTAAATGGAGCGTAAAAGCGTTGCTGGCGGCGAGGGTGTGGCCGCTCCGACCGTTATCATGCGGCCTTTGCCCTTGATGATGCGGTGAACAGAGTGGCAGCATGCGGTCCGTTATAGTCCCTTGGGACGAGTGACCGACGCGCAGCAGATCGTTAACACGCTCACAGGAGAGAGCAAGGGTGAGAGTAGCCATCGTCAATGATTCGCCTCTGGCGCAGGAGGTACTGCGCCGTGTGCTGCTGACAGCTCCGGGGTATCAGCTTGCCTGGCAGGCCGTCAATGGTGCCGAGGCGGTAAAGCGCTGTGCTGACGATGTGCCGGATGTGATCCTGATGGACCTGCTGATGCCGGTGATGGATGGTGTTGAAGCCACCCGGCAGATCATGGCCAATAGCCCTTGTGCGATCCTGATCGTTACCTCCGATGTGGACCGGCATATGAGCCGGGTGTTCAGCGCCATGGGTTATGGTGCGCTGGACGCGGTGAATACTCCGATGCTGAATGGCAGCGGGCTTTCCTCGGCCGATCAGCTGGACAGTACGGCGTTACTGCGAAAAATTCATAATATCCGCTGGTTGACGGCGGTCAGCGGCAGCAAGGACAGCAAACCGGGAAATGGTCAGGGTGAGCCAGCGCAGGTCACCCAGTTGGTCGCTTTGGGCGCCTCTGCAGGCGGGCCGGCGGCACTGGCCGAGTTGTTGCAGCGGTTGCCGGGTGACTTCCCGGCGGCACTGGTACTGGTTCAGCATGTGGATGAAGTGTTTGCTGCTGGCATGGCTGAGTGGCTGACTTCGCAGTCGAATATACCTGTCCGGCTGGCCAGAGAAGGTGACAGCCCGGTGGCGGGGCAGTTGCTGATGGCCGGAACCTCTGATCACTTGCGCCTGTCTACCGAGGGACGGTTGTACTACACCGCTGAGCCGATGAGCCATGTTTACCGGCCATCGATTGATGTGTTTTTTACCAGCGTGGCACAATACTGGTCCGGCAGTGCGGTCGGTGTGCTGTTGACCGGTATGGGGCGTGATGGCGCACAGGGTTTGAAGGCCATGCGTAACCGGGGCTTCATCACACTGGCGCAGGATGAAGCCAGTTCTGCGGTGTATGGCATGCCCAAGGCTGCGGCAGCCATGGATGCCGCGAGTGAAATTCTGCCGCTGCAGCGCATGGCGGAACGCCTGAGCGCTGTATTTTTCTGATGGATGCGGGCAGGGAATGCGGTAAGGTTTTTGTTGTCCAGGCTGTGCGGCTCGGATTAATTGGGTAAAACGCTAATGACTGACGTATTTGAACACGAAGATGAGCTGATCACGGTGGATCAGCCGGTAATGGTGCTGTTAGTGGATGATCAGGCCATCATTGCCGAAGCGGTACGACGGGCACTGGCGACCGAGTTCAATATCGATCTGCATTTCTGCTCTAACGCTGAACATGCCATCGATCAGGCGATCGAGATCAAACCGACTGTCATCTTGCAGGATCTGGTCATGCCATCACTGGATGGCCTGTCACTGGTCAGGGCGTACCGGGCGCACCCCGCGACCCGCGATATTCCCATCATCGTGCTGTCCACCAAGGAAGAGCCGAAAATCAAGAGTGCCGCCTTTGCTGCCGGTGCCAATGATTATCTGGTCAAGCTGCCTGACGCCATCGAGCTGATTGCCCGTATTCGTTACCATTCACGCTCCTATCAGGCCCTGCAGCAGCGTGACGAGGCGTACCGTGCCCTGCGTCAGAGTCAGCAGCAGCTGCTGGAAACCAATCTGGTGCTGCAGCGCTTAACCCATTCTGATGGTCTGACAGCGTTGTCCAATCGTCGCCATTTTGATGATCATCTCGAAGGCGAATGGCGCCGTGCTCATCGCGACCAGACCTCCCTGTCGTTACTGATGATCGATATCGACTACTTCAAGCGATTCAATGACCAGTTCGGGCATATTGCCGGCGATGAAGCGCTGCAGCGGGTGGCTAACTGCATTGGTGAGAGCTGCAGCCGCCCCCATGATCTGGCTGCACGCTATGGCGGTGAGGAATTTGCGCTGATTCTGCCTTCTACCTCGGTGGCCGGAGTGAAGCTGATTGCAGAAAAAGTCAGGCGGCAGGTGGAAAAAATGGCGATCCCCCATGTGGCACCGAACGAAAACTCTGTTGTTACTGTCAGTATTGGCGCATCCTCCATTGTTCCCAAAGATGCGCGTCCGGCGCGTTTGCTGGTGGCTCTCGCTGACAGAGCCCTTTATGAGGCGAAGACCAGCGGTAAAAACCAGGTGGTGTTCCGTAATCAGGACAACCTTGAGGATGGAGCTATGGACCCAGGTAGTTTCATCTGATCAGGCAGGCCGGGCTTTGCCTGATCGAGCTGGAAGGAGTGTGAATGCGCCTGTTTCGTTGCCAGAGTTGCCAGCAAACGGTTTTTTTTGAAAATACCCACTGTGAACACTGCCGCGCACACCTGGGCTTTATCGCCGAGCATATAGAAATGACCGCTTTCAGTGCGGAGACTGATGAGGAGGCTGAATGCTGGCGTGATCAGATCCCCCATAGCGAGCGTATGTGGCGCTATTGCGGCAATCATGCCTATCAGGTCTGCAACTGGTTGGTCCCCGCTGACAGCGACTCAACACTGTGTGAGGCCTGTCGTCTCAATCGCACTATCCCTGATCTGGGTGATGCTGAAAGGCTGAACGGCTGGCGTGCAATAGAAATGGCCAAACACCGGCTGGTGTACGCACTGCTGCGTCTGAGGCTGCCGTTGCTGAGCAAACACGAAGACAGTGAGCGTGGCCTGGCCTTTGATTTTCTGGCAGATGCTGCTCCTGCTTTTCGTGAAGGACCGGGCGTACAGACCGGCCATGTACAGGGGGTGATTACCCTCAATATTGCCGAGGCTGATCCGGTAGCAAGGGAGGCCATGCGGCAGGACATGGCAGAACCCTATCGTACCCTGCTCGGGCATGTGCGCCATGAAAGTGGTCACTATTACTGGGACCGGCTGGTTGCCAACAGCCAGTGGCTGGCGCCGTTTCGCGCACTATTCGGGGATGAGCAGCAGGACTACGCCCAGGCATTACAGCAACATTATCAGCAAGGCGCCCCACTGGACTGGCAGCAGCGTCATATCAGTGCTTATGCCAGCATGCACCCCTGGGAGGACTGGGCTGAAACCTGGGCTCACTATCTGCACATGGTGGATACGCTGGAAACGGCGTATGCCTTTGGGCTGACGATTAGCCCAGGGGCAAAGCCACAGGCGGAGCCTGACGCGGAAGTGGAGTGTGATCCCTATCGTCAGACAGATTTCGACACCCTGTTTGAGGCATGGTTACCGCTGACCTTTGCCGTAAACAGCCTTAATCGCAGTATGGGGCAGCCTGATCTCTATCCCTTCGTCATTTCTCCCTTAGTCGCCTCTAAAATGGACTTTGTCCACCGTGTTATCGCCGCCTCGGCTGTGCTTACAAAGGCGGTCTAGCCGAAGTAAGAAAGCGAAACGGACTCCATGGGAGTCCGTCTCTAACTGCAGGCGGCAGGTGCTTAGTCCTGCACGATAAAGCTCGGCATCAGCAGGTTGGTGATGTAGGCCTCTCCTTCTTCGTTGTTCAGTACATCCTGAGCGGTCTTCAACGCTTCCTGACGCAGTTTCTCCCGCCCTTCGACGGTTTTCATGTCCTCATCGGTCTGACGGCTGAACAGCAGCACCAGATCGTTGCGGATCTGCGCCGCGTGATATTTGACTAAAAAGGCACCCTGATCGGAACTTACCCGGAAACTGATGGTCGCTTTAATGTACTTCAAATGGGGTCCGGGTTTACCGAAGTTGACGACCAGCGGATCATCGAACTCGACATAGAAGGCCTGGGGAGCCGCAGGCTTCTCTTCTTCAGAGGACCAGGCCTGAGGCAGTGCCAGCAAACAGCAGAGCAACAGCAGCAGGCGAGAGAGAGGGTGGCGTAGGGTCGTCATGGTATGGGTGTCCTGACCAGTGTCGCAGGAAGTACAAAGCATCTGGCGATTACTATAAACGCACCGCTCCGGCTTCTCCAGTTTCAACCGGGCTTGCGCCAGCTTGTCAGCAGGTGGGTGAATAGCTAGTGTGGGCGGCAGTTTGCAGTAACGGCATGGGGCACAGTGTAAACAGCTGATGTTCAGGATTTAAGCGCTTTTATACGAAAAGAGGTTGGCAAGGAATGGTAGTGGGTGATCGTGTCGTCAATGGTGTAGTCGCCGCAGGATGTGCAGCGATGCTGGCAACAGCCTTCTATATTGAAAACTTCATGGGGCTGGAGCCCTGCCCGTTGTGCCTGATGCAGCGTCTGGTATTTGCCGCAATCGGTCTTGTGTGTTTGCTCGGTTGTTTGCATAACCCGGGTCGTGGCGGGCAGCGTGGTTATGCTGGTGTGATGCTGCTGATTGCCCTGGCCGGAATCGGTCTGGCCTGGCGTCAGCTCTGGCTGCAGAGCCTGCCTCCAGAGGAAGTGCCTGCGTGCGGGCCGGGTATCTATTACATGCTGGATCGTTTCCCCCTTGGTGATGTACTGGCCAGCATGATCAAAGGTACAGGTGATTGCGCCGAGGTACAGTTGTTTCTCGGAGTCAGTATTCCGGTATGGTCGCTGCTGGCCTTTATTGGCTGTGCTGCCATCGCACTTTTCCAGATGTTCAGGCGTCGCGCCTGAACTGCAGTGGCTCTTTGTATCCCCTGCGGCGCGTCTTCATTTAGGTAATTTATGACAGGATTGCCCCAGCTGATACGTTGGCAGTTGCAGTACAACTTGGTAGAGTGCTGTAAGCGTAAGTACAAGGGGCCTTGCTATGTTGGAAAAATGTGAGTCAGCCAAGGAGCGTTGGGGTGGAGTCAGCGACCTGATCGACGCCTGGTTGCAGGATCGTCAGGAAGTGCTGGTAGCCTACTTCAACTGTTCGCGGCGCGACCACGACAAGAGCCTGCATGCTCGTGTGCAGAAGTTGTGCTCATGGCTGGTCGATTATGCGTCCAAAGGCCATTTCGAGATCTATGAATTGCTGCTGCAAGAGGCAGAGCAGTTCAATGATGGCGGACTTGAGCTGGCTGCCACGCTGATGCCCAAGGTGGAGTCCACCACCCAGATTTTGCTCGACTTCAATGATGACTTCAGCAGTGAAGATGACATGACTCTGGCACAGGAAGAGGGCCTGCCTGATCGCCTGTCGGAGTTGGGTGAAGTGCTGGAAGAGCGCTTTGGCCTGGAAGATCAGCTGATCGAACTGCTGCACTTCATTCATCGCGATCGTATCGCCGACGAAGTGGTGTAAAGTCAGTCCTTCCTTACCCTGCCGCTGCTGACTGGTATGGGTAAGGAGGTTCTAATGGCGTCGATGATGTACACCACCTCTATTTGTATAAATATCCCTCTGCGTTTCTCGTCTCTTTTCCCTGATCTTCATTTCTTATCCATGGCTTGCTGACGGCGTTTGCTGTTTGTGCCATCACATTGCAGATCATCATGTCGCAGGAGAGTGGGCTGCGCCCGGCGAAGCCGATACGCAGCGTAGGTGTCAGCTGAGGAAAGCGGGAGGGTTGTCGGTGATGATCGCATCCATGCCCCAGGCCCAGTGTTTGGCCACTAATTCTGGTTCATTGGCGGTATAGCAATAGAGCTGATAGCCCGCGCTCTTGATCGCCTTGGCCTGCTTGTAGCTCAGCTGGCTGTAGTCACAGTGCAGACTGTAAGCGTTGATAGCCCGCAGTTCGCTCTCCCAGTTGGCAGGAATACCTTCATACAGCTGGCCAAGAGGGTAACGACATTGCAGTGCTCTGCAGCGCAGCAACGCGCCGTGATTGAAACTGGAAATGACCAGCATCTCGGGTTCTTGCCAGTATTTGTTCAGCAGTGCCAGTGTAGGGTCGACAATCCGGGGATAATCACTGCCTTCGTATTTGATCTCCAGATTCAGACCCATGCCCAGGCTCTGGATCAGCTGTACCGCATCCAGCAGGGAGGGGATACGCTCCTGACTGAAGATCGGGTCGAACCAGCTGCCTGCATCCAGGCTTTTAAGATAGTCCCAGCTGGCTTCTTCGAGCAGCCCTTTGCCGTTGCTGCAGCGTTCCAGAGTGTCATCGTGGAAAATCACCAGTGAGCCATCATTGGTGACAGATACATCAATCTCTACCCAGGTGGCGCCGGTTTCAAAGGCCTTGCGAATAGAGGCCAGGGTATTCTCCGGGGCCAGGCTGGCTGCACCGCGGTGGCCGATGACACGCACATCTTGCATTCTTTCATTCCTTCGGCTGCGACGGCAGCGCTCAATGTTTGGCTTCCAGGAACGTGTTTACTTTCCGTCGTGGCCAGTCAGATCATATGAAAAGTGGTCTGGCTGGCCAGGGGCTGATCGTAACCCGTCCTAAATTCGCTGTTGGGTGTTGATATCAAACAGATGCCACTGTTGCTGTGGCGCACGCAGGTAAAGCATCTGGTCAATGGCGGGTGTGAACGGTCCGGGTGCCCGTACTACAAGCAGTTCGCTGCGCCCTGCGGTATGGCCATAGATCAGACTCTCTGCACCAAGCGCCTCAACGGCTTTCACTTGCAGAGCAAAGTCGGCATCGCTCTCGCTACAGGGCTGCAGATGCTCGGGGCGAATCCCCCAGATCACTGCGCCTCGTACCTTCGTGTCAGCAGCCTGCAGGCTTACCTGTTCCGTCAGCTGCAGACCCTGATCGGTGATGGAAACAGGTAGCAGGTTCATTGAAGGGGAGCCGATAAACTCGGCGACGAAAGTGGTCGCTGGGCGCTCATACAATTCCAGTGGGCTGCCAATCTGTTCGGCATGACCCTTATTTAATACGACGAGCCGGTCAGCCAGGGTCATGGCTTCCACCTGATCGTGGGTCACGTACAGGGTGGTTGTACCAAGTTGGCGTTGCAACTGGCGTATTTCAACCCGCATCTGTACGCGCAACTTGGCATCCAGGTTGGACAGTGGCTCATCGAACAGAAATGCCTGAGGATGGCGAACCATAGCGCGGCCCATGGCCACACGTTGACGCTGACCCCCCGATAGCTGCTTGGGCTTGCGTTCAAGCAGGTCGGTCAGCCCAAGCAGGCGGGCGCTGTCCGACACCTTGCGCTGGATTTCGTCTTTACTGGCACCGCGATTACGCAGTCCGTAAGCCATGTTATCGAACACGGTCATATGGGGGTACAGCGCATAGTTCTGGAACACCATGGCAATATCGCGCTCTGCGGGTTCCTTTTCGTTCATGCGCTGGTTGTTGATCAGGAGTTCACCACTGCTGATGCTTTCCAGCCCCGCCACCATGCGTAGCAACGTAGACTTGCCACAGCCCGACGGGCCTACCAGTACAATAAACTCACCATCGGCAATATGCAGATCAATGGCAGGGATAGCCTGGTAGCCGTTGGGGTAGGTCTTGCCGACCTGATTCAGTATTACTTCAGCCATGAGGACTTATTTCTCCGTATCAACCAGGCCTTTGACAAACAGCTTCTGCATACCGACTACCACCAGTACTGGTGGCAGCATGGCCAGAATGGTGGTTGCCATAATGCTATTCCAGGCAATATCTCCTTCCGCCACGGACACCATACGTTTGATGCTCATCACCAGGGTGTAGTAATGATCATCTGTCGTGATCAGCAGCGGCCAGAGATACTGGTTCCAACCGTAGATAAACAGGATGACAAACAAGGCCGCGATATTGGTGCGTGACAGCGGCAACAGGATGTCTTTAAAGAAGCGCCAGGGGCCGGCACCGTCGATGCGGGCGGCTTCCACCAGCTCACCGGGAATGGTGAGAAAGCACTGCCGAAACAGGAAAGTCGCAGTGGCACTGGCAATCAGCGGCAGGGCGAGGCCGGTATAGCTGTTGAGCAGACTGAGATCGGCAACCACCTTATAGGTGGGGACGATACGTACCTCCACCGGCAGCATCAGGGTCATGAAGATGATCCAGAAACACAGCATGCGCAGCGGAAAGCGGAAGAATACGATGGCATAGGCTGACAGGATGGAGATTGCTATCTTGCCCAGTGCGATGGCCAGTGCCATGACCAGCGAGTTGATCATCATCAGCCATACCGGTACATCCACACCGTTACCGGCGGCACTGAAAAGCACTTTCTTCCAGGTAATCCAGCCCTGGTCTCCAAACCACAACGGGATAACCCCCTGCTTGAACGCTTCTGCAGGGTGGGTTGAGGCGACCAGCGCGACCCAGATGGGGAGCGCGACAGCAATAATGCCGAGAATCAGGATGCAGTGACTGAACAGAGTCAGCCAGGGGCGACGTTCTATCATCAGTACTGGACCTTACGTTCGATATAGCGGAATTGGATGACCGTCATCACTCCGACAATCATCATCAGAATGACCGATTGCGCCGATGAGCTGCCAAGATCAAGGCCGATAAAGCCATCGTCGTACACCTTGTACACCAGTATCTTGGTGCTCTGGCCGGGGCCGCCGCTGGTGGTGGCATCGATGATGCCGAAGGTGTCGAAGAAGGCGTAGACCAGATTGACTACCAGTAGGAAGAAGGTGGTAGGGGAGAGCAGTGGGAACACCACGGTCCAGAAACGCTTGAACGGGCTGGCACCGTCAATGGCCGCTGCTTCAATCAGCGAACGTGGAATAGCTTGCAGTCCGGCCAGGAAAAACAGGAAGTTATAGCTAATCTGCTTCCAGGTGGCGGCAATGACAACCAGAGTCATGGCCTGATTACCATTGAGAAAATGGTTCCAGTTGATGCCTATGGACTTCAGCCAGACGGCAATCGGTCCGGTGGAGGGATCAAACATAACCCACCACAGCACCCCGGCCAGAGCAGGGGCGACGGCATAAGGCCAGATCAGCAGCGTTTTGTAGATGATTTGCCCTCGCATAACCCGGTCAGCCATAACAGCCAGCAGCAGCGCCAGCGCAATGCCGACAAACGCTACGGCAAAGCTGAAAAACAGGGTAGTGCCGATCGAAGCGTAATAAAGGGGGTCTTGCAGCAGGTGGCTGAAGTTTTCCAGACCAACAAATTCGCTGCTCAAGCCAAAGGCATCCTCCTGATAGAAGGCCTGCTTGACTGCCTGCCCTGCAGGCCAGAGGAAGAATATGGCGGTTACCAGTAGCTGCGGTAGTAACAGCAGCCAGGGGAGGGTTCGTTGCGGGAAAGTTACGGTCATGGGTGCTGACTCACTTCCGTAAGGCACGGCATCAGAACACTGACACGCCCCGAAGACAGGGCGGTCAGTATTCTCACGACACCTTACTTATTGGCTTTTTCGAACTTGCGCAGCAGTTCGTTACCACGTTTGACTGCTGTATCCAGCGCGGTCTTGGCATCTTGTTTGCCGCTCCACACGCTTTCCAGCTCTTCGTCGATGATGTCGCGGATCTGGGCAAAGTTACCCAGACGCAGGCCTTTGGAGTTGACCGTGGGGGTACCTGAAGTCATCTGGATCACAGCGGTCTCGGTGCCAGGATTCTTGTCATAGAAACCCTGAGATTTGGTCAGGTCGTAAGCGGCCTGAGTGATGGGCAGGTAACCACTGAACTGGTGCCAGTCAGCCTGTACTTCAGGTTGTGACAGGTAGCTGAAGAACTTGGCCACCCCTTTGTAATGGTCGTTGGGTTTGCCTTGCATCGCCCACAGTGAAGCACCGCCGATGATAGTATTCAGCGGTTTGTCGATCTGGCTCTGCCAGTAGGGCAGCTGGCTTACACCAAAGGGAAAGCTGGCATTTTTCCTGATGCCTGAATACCCCGCAGAAGACTCGGTGTACATCGCACATTCGCCGCTGTAAAACTTCGCGGCGGCATCATTGGTGCGTCCACCGTACTGGAACACGCCTTCTTTCTGCCATTCAGCCATCTTGCTGATGTGCATAACCTGCAGCGGACCGTTGAAAGCCAGCTCGGCCTTGGTGCTCTTGAAACCATCGTCTTCGGTAGCGAAGGCTACGTTATGACGGGCGCTGAGGTTCTCCAGCTGAATCCAGGATTGCCATGCAGTAGTGAAACCGCACTGTACGCCAGCGGCGCGCAGTTTTTTGCCTGCTTCGTCCATTTCTTCCCAGGTCTTGGGCGGCTCGACGTTGGCTTTGGCCAGCAGATCCTTGTTGTAGTACAGCACGGGGGTGGAGCTGTTGAACGGCATGGATAGCATGTTGCCGTCACTGTCGGTGTAATAACCGGTCACCGCGCTCAGGTAGTTCTTGCTGTCGAAATTCTCACCGGAGTCTTTCATCAGCTGGTATACGGGGTAGATTGCACCTTTTGCCGACATCATGGTGGCGGTGCCTACTTCGAATACCTGCACGATGTCAGGCTGCTGATGGGCGCGGAAAGCAGCAATCGCAGCTGTCATCGTCTCGGAATAGTTGCCTTTGTACACGGGCTTGACGATGTAGTCGCTCTGGCTCTTGTTGAAGTTGGCAGCGATCTCGTTGACCTTCTCGCCGTTGGTGCCGC
Organism: Pokkaliibacter sp. MBI-7; assembly: GCF_029846635.1. Lineage (NCBI taxonomy): Bacteria > Pseudomonadati > Pseudomonadota > Gammaproteobacteria > Oceanospirillales > Balneatrichaceae > Pokkaliibacter > Pokkaliibacter sp. MBI-7. The sequence continues at coordinate 3,592,877 of NZ_JARVTG010000001.1, forward strand.
CCATGGCGTGCCACCATTCAATTTCCGTAGCGGCCTGACTGGCCAGGGGAAGTAATGCCGCAGACAGTGTCAGGGCTGACAGAGTCATCTTGTTCATCTTGCGTCCTCGTCGGGTTCATTGTTGGAGTTGTCAGTCGAGAGGGATACTACTGCCGGAATATTGCATATTAGTGACTCGATATTTTCGAGTGAAAGAAAATATAACTCACTTGCTTTCAAATGAAAGTTGTTTTTTGACATTTTTTTGTCACAGAAAAACGACCTCCATTCGCTTAGACCTTTAGCCCTAATGATGGCTGTCGTGCCCGACCGGGCTGCGCTATGCTCAGGGCAGAGTGGTGCTTGGCTGCAGGGGCAAATGGATTCCATGGTGGTGAAGGTTCGACAACGAATATGTCGGTGGCAGGCATTGCTGCTGGGTGTGATGCTGGTGCTGAGCGGTTGTTCGGATCGCGAGCCACAGCAGGCCAATGAACTGGCACTGCAAGGGCTGTACAGTGGGGTAGTCTCTGCGGATGCCAGGTTTTCCCTGATTGGTTCGGTCACTCATGGCGGCAGCCTGTGGCAGGTCGATGACAACAAGCGGTTGTACGACTGGAATCACCGGCAGGGTGAGTTCTCCAATCTGGTGGCGATGGATATTGACGACAATGACAAATATGCCGTCACAGCCGCCAGTTTCGACTTTGTGCTGTGGGACATGGCTACCGGCAAAGCGCTGGATTTTCGTCGTGCCCCCAGTGAAATCATGGATCTGTCACTGTCAGCCGATGGTCAGTTGCTGGCATTGGGGCTGACGGATCAGACCGCGGTGCTGTTTGATCTGCAGGCCGGCAAGATTACACAGACCCTGCTGCATGATTCCCGTGTCCGCAAGGTGGATCTCAATGTACAGAAAGGGTTACTGCTCACCGGAGATGATTCTTTCGTTACTACACTGTGGGACATCAACAGTGGCAAAATGCTGCATCAGCTGAATCTTGGTAATCAGCCCAGTGTGGTCACCCTGTCGGATGACGGCAAGCTGGCATTTTCTGCCGCTCAGCTGAGTAAGGCCATTGTCTGGGATACTCTGACCGGTCAGGTGAAATATACCTTGGCATCAATGGACTCAATTCTGGATCGCAAGGCCACGTTTACCGCCGCACGCTTTATCGATAAGGGCCAGCGTCTGCTGACCGGTACCAGCAGTGGCAAGGTGATGCTGTGGGATATGCGCACCGGTAGCCTTGATGCAACCTGGCAGCTACATCGTCGTAATGAGCTGAAGCCTGTCAGTGTGTCGGTTGTGTCGGTGGCAAGCAAAGGTGGGGTGCATCATTACGCGCTGGGGTCTAATGGCTTTATGAATATCCTGCAAGGTCCGTGAGGATACGGCGAGGGCACCTTTATCGAACGGATCCTTGATCCTCAAAACACAAAACCCGGCAGATGCCGGGTTTTGTGTTTAACCAACCAGATACGCTTATGAGCCGGTCTTGCTGGGCTCAGCAGGCTTCTCTTCTGCCTTGGCATCAGGCTTGAGGATATCCAGCAGTTCCACCTCGAACACCAGCGTCGCGTTGGGAGGAATGCTGCCTGCACCACCTGGGCCGTAACCCAGTTCTGGCGGAATATACAGCTCGAACTTGGAGCCAACAGGCATCAGCTGCAGACCTTCGGTCCAGCCGGGGATAACGGCATCCAGCGGGAATTCAGCAGGTTCTTTACGTGCGTAGGAGGAGTCAAACTCGGTACCGTCGATCAGGGTGCCGCGGTAGTTTACCCGAACCTGATCGGTTGACTTGGGCTTGGGACCTTTGCCTTCGCTGATGATCTTGTACTGCAGGCCGCTCTTGGTGCTTTTTACACCATCTTTTTTGGCATTGGCTGCCAGGAAGTCATCAGATTTCTTTTTCGCATCAGCCAGCATTTCGTCCATTTTCTTCTGCTGGAACGACTTGATGGTCTCGGCAACCTGTTCCTGGTTCATGGCAGGTTCAGTTTTGTCATAGATCGCTTTCACGCCTGCAATAAAAGCGTCGTAGTCCAGGGTATCGACCCGGCTGGACAGCTGCTCACCCAGTACCAGACCGAAGGAGTAGCTGAGCTTGGCACTATCGTTGTCCAGCTTGACCGCATCTGCGGCCAGAACTGGCGCTGCCACTACCATGCTGAGGGCGATCGCCAACAGACGTTTTTTCATGATGCATCCTTAAAGATGTTTAATGTAGTTGTGGGCCTGGCCTGTCGGCGGTGATATGCATAGGGTCGAGTCATGACCCTACGCCTGTTGCATATCACCCTGACCGGTGTCTGGCACCAGGTGAGGCCTGCCTGCGACGCTTGGAGGGTTCCAAACGTGTTGCCCAGAGGGTACTGAAATCACGGAAGCTAGTCGTTAAGCGCTTCGCTTAATTGTATTTCCAATTGTTCCAGCTCTTCGCTGAGGGCAAGCCAGGCTTCCTCCGCAGTTGCCAAGCGAGTTTGCACTTGCGCTTGCTCACTTAGCAAGGTCTTTAGCTGATTCTTGCTGCTTTCCTCATAGTTTGCAGGATCTGCCAGTGAGGCATTGAGTTCGTCCAGTTTTTGCTGGGCGTCATGCATGGCTTTCTCGTGCTTTTCCAGCTTCTGCTTGAGAGGGCGCAGCTGTTGACGAATAGCGGCTTCCTGGCGTTTACGTTCCTTACGTGCGGCGGCATTGTTGCTGCTGCCTTCACTTCTGGATTCGGCTTCCAGCTCTGTGCGCTGACTGGCCTGACGGTCTGCCAGCCAGCGCTGGTAATCTTCCAGATCGCCAGCAAATTCTTCGACCTTACCGCCTTCTACCAGCAGGAATGTATCGACGCAGGAACGCAGTAGGGCGCGATCATGGGATACCAGGATCAGAGCGCCTTCAAACTCTTGTAGTGCCAGAGTGAGGGCGTGACGCACTTCCAGATCCAGGTGGTTGGTCGGTTCGTCCATCAGCAGGACGTTTGGCTTCTGGCAGGCAATCAGGGCCAGAGCAAGGCGCGCTTTCTCACCGCCGGAAAAAACGCCCACCAGTTCAAATACCCGGTCGCCCTGAAAGCCAAAGCTACCGAGGAAATTCCGTACATCCTGGTCGCTCAGTTCGGGCTTAAGGCGCTGCAGATGCAATGCCGGGCTGGCTTCCATATCCAGTGCTTCCAGTGTGTGCTGAGCGAAGTAGCCAATGCGTAAATGTTCACCGCTCTGATACTCGCCACCCTGCAGAGGCAGCTCGCCCACCAGGGTTTTGATCAGGGTGGATTTGCCTGCACCGTTGGGGCCGAGCAGGCCGATACGCTGGCCGGGCTGCAGGCTGAGCTTCATATTGCGGATGATGCTTTTGTCGCTGTAGCCAAGCTCTGCCTGTGTCAGTGCCAGCAGCGGATGAGACAGTTTGTCACTGGCTTCAAAGCGGAATGTAAAGGGAGTATCGACGTGAGCTGCCGCAATACGCTCCATGCGTTCCAGCGCCTTGATCCGGCTCTGGGCTTGCGTCGCCTTGGTCGCTTTGGCCTTGAAGCGACGGATAAAGTCTTCCATATGAGCGATCTGTGCCTGCTGCCGTTCAAACATGGCTTGCTGTTGCGCCAGACGCTCCGCACGTGCCTGTTCAAAGAAAGTGTAGTTACCTTTGTACAGAACGGTTTTGCACTGATCGAAGTGCACCACGTAGTCGACCACGTTGTCGATAAAGTCACGGTCGTGAGAGATAAGCAGCAGGGTACCTTGATACTGGCGCAGCCATTGCTCCAGCCATAGGGTGGCATCCAGATCCAGGTGGTTGGTCGGCTCATCCAGCAATAGCAGGTCAGAAGGGCACATCAGTGCCTGGGCGAGGTTGAGACGGATGCGCCAGCCGCCGGAGAACGACTGCACGGCACGCAGATGATCTGCAGCACCGAAGCCAAGGCCGTCAAGCAGTTGCCCCGCACGACTGCGGGCACGGTAACCATCAATGGCATCAAAGCGTGCATGCAGCTCGCCCAGCTCAACGTGGCGCTCCTCCGCTTCGGCTGCGACCATTTCTCGCTCCAGCCGGCGGAACTCGCTGTCACCGTCGAGTACGTAGTCGAGGGCAGTGCGCTCCGAGGCATGTACTTCCTGTGCCATATGCGAGATACGCCAGCTGGGGGTGACATTCAGCTCGCCACTGTCTGGATGCAGCTCACCCATGAGCAATTTGAACAGGCTTGACTTGCCTGCGCCGTTGGCGCCGATAATGCCCACTTTGTATCCGGGGTTGAGAGTCAGGTCTGCCTTGTCCAGCAGAAGCTGCTTTCCTCTTTGTAAACTGAGTGCACTGAGTTTGATCATGACCTATCCGACATATACGCAGGCCGAGGCGGCCTCGTTGTGGTCCTTCGCCTGTTGCCTGTACCGGCAGCCCGGCGTGATGCAGGCTTGCCTGCGTGCTCAGGATCAGCATGGGCTGGCCGTGAACTGGCTGCTGGCCTGTTGCTGGCTGGGCTGGCGCGGACAAAAGCTGGATTATAGCGTGATTCAACAGGCGACGGCATGGCAGCAATGGCATCTGCAGGTGACGTTGCCACTGCGTCAGGCGCGATGTGCTGTGGGGCAGGAAAACAAGAGTCATCCACTGTATGCGCGTTTGAAGGATGATGAGCTTGCAGCGGAGCGAGAAGAGCTGCAACGACTACAGCGTTTGTTACTGAATAATGAGCGTGAGCTTGCTGCAGAGCCGGATCCGCGGCCGCTGGCTGGCATTAATCTGCGCTGCTATCTGCAGTCTCAGGGGCTGAGTGATGTGCATGTCGATCTGTCGGCCCTTAGTCAAGGGATACCAGCGCTGGGCGTAGTAGCACTGTTTGGATGAGGGATGAAACATACGTGCGATGATTACTGGAGCTTCGCTGCCTGTTGTGAAAATTGGTGCAGGAATGTACGTATGCGGGCGGCATTGACACCCAGATCGCTCCGTCCCAGTCTCGATGATGAACGCATATCCAGCAGGCTGCCCGCTGGTTGAGACCGGATGCGAATTACTACATCGTCACGGAAGCGTAGTATCGGCGTGATGGCGGTTGCTTCGAGAATGCCTTCCCTGGGCGTACTGCTAACCAGTATCCAGCCTGACTGTTCAATCAGGTGTTGTGCCAGTGCGAAGCTTTTCTCGGCTGAGAGCGCGCTCTGCAAAGGGCGAATATCCGCATAGGCTTGCTTTTGTATGGCGGCAAATTCAGGAGGATAGAGAGGAGAGTTCTGCCAGCGGCTTCGCAGGCTGATTACCTTGTGATAAGCGGGCGGATCTTGCAGGTCGGTAGAAATATCGTTGATAGGAATAAGCCGATCTCCTATAGCGAACAGATATACCAGTAGGGAGAGCAACAATCCCAGTATAGACATTATCGGTATGGCTACCCTGCGCGTGATCTTCATTGTTCAGCGTCCGTCATGAGTTTCTCGTCGACTGTGCAGTTGCATACTGCACCTTGCTTTCGTCGCTATTTGCTGATCCCCAATGGCTCCCTTACAATAAACGACCTCTGAACAGACTGCATAGCTGCAGTATGGTGACTGGATGCTGTACTGGCATGATTAAGCCTAAAAGAAAAACATTGTCGGAAAAGTGGCGCTTGGCAGCGGTCAGGCAGGGAGTTAATGTCAGTGTCGCTCGGCTTGGGCAGTTGGTGTTTCAGGCACACTATGAAGGCCGTCTCCCTTACGCTGAAAATGTTGGTATTAATGCCTGGGGGAACATGATCAGTTTCGCCTTGAATGAACCCGACGCTGCGAAGGAACACTGGAAGTGGTTGCTTGCCACGGAGTTGCCGGAAGAGCAGGCACCTCAGGAGGAGCCGGGAGATCACGGCCAGATGCCGTTGTTCTGATTCAGGGCAGAGTTGTTGTTAGACGTATACCGCGCACTTGTTACTGCTCTGGTGTCTGCAAACACGTTGATGCCATGGCTGTTTTCTGGAGGAGGTTTTATGTCACATGATGTAAAAGACGCAACGGGCCTATTTACCTGGCTATTGGTGCTGGCTGCCTTTGTACTGATTTGTGCCCCTGCATTGATTGCCTTGAGCCGGGTTCAGTATTAGTTTGACGGGGTGTTCTGCCACGGAGCAAAGGAGTGCGGTGGTTGGATATATCTCTGTGTGCCGCTGCCCTCTGATGACGGAGAGGTAGCGATTAAGCTTTCAACTCGATCGGAATGGAAACCGTGATGTCTCTGTACTCGTTCACTAAAGCCAAAGCGTTTTTTTTGTTTATCCTCTTAACTCTGGGGTGCTGGCGTTCCGGTTGGGCTGACGAGGCCTCGATTATCTTCAAGCTGGATCAGCATGACCTGACTACCGTGACGCTGAGTGAATTACGTACCAAACTACCTGTTACTGACTTGCATATCGATCATCCCTTTCTGCGTAAAGAAAAAAACTACCGTGCTGTCGCTGTAAAAGCGTTGCTCGAAATGGTCTATGGTGAGCGACTTAAGGGCGTCCACCAGCAGGTGATCTTTAAGGCAACTGATGGTTATGAAGCGAGCGGTGATATAAGGCATCTACTACAAGAGGGGGGCTACATTGCTTTTGCTGATCTTGATCGTCAGGGGGAATGGGAGCCTGTTACCAAAATGCAGGCCGATCCGTCTCCCTATTTCCTGGTCTGGACTGCTCACGATCAGACTATAGGCAAGGGTTATCCCTGGCCGTGGGCGATTTCTAGCATCGACTTACGCACAAAACCCTGAAATTGAGCGGATCATTAACTGGTCAGACTACTTCCATAGATATCTCAAGAACCAGAGTGGCTAAAATGTCGATAGCCACTCTGCAACAGTGACATCATACATACCCCCAACATTCCTCCCACGCTGTCAATAATCACGTCATGGATCTCCAGGTAGTGATGGTGCCCCACTATTTCACAGGTCTCATGGGCAATCGCCAGTAAGACTGCGAAGCCGAGATTGAAATGCATGGGCATGCGGGGTAATGCCCATTGGCCGAGCATACCTACCGCTGCAAACACTCCCATGTGAATGAGTTTGTGCCATTTTCCTCCCGCAAGTTGTCCTGCCAGAGGTATGAAAGCTGCTGCAAATACGACTGCCAGCAGTAACAGGACAATGACGCGACGTACAAGCAGACGGCGATGCCATGGGGAGTATGAGGGAGAGGTCATGGTCGATAAGGTAACTTTTTCATTCCAGAATTGCGATTCCATCATCGCGCTCAAAATTAAGCCGATGGTAGCTGAGTCGAAATTAGGCTCTTGTAACTGACAGGGAGCTTTATGCTCTTTAGCTTAGATGTATGAGGGATGTATACGGTTGCTGGTTGGTATAGCCAGAAGCAAGAAACCCAGCAAAGCTGGGTTTCTATGCACAGCGAGGTAAGGATTAAGCTGCAAAATTGGCAGCAACGAAATCCCAGTTCACCAGTGCCCAGAAGTTTTCTACATACTTGGGACGGGCATTGCGAGTGTCTACATAGTAGGCATGTTCCCAAACGTCACAGGTCAGCAGTGGAGTCACGCCATCTTCGGTCAGAGGTGTTCCTGCATTGCTGGTAGAACGTAGTTCCAGTTCACCCGCAGCCGTTTTCACCAGCCAGGCCCAGCCAGAACCAAATGTGCCAATGGCAGTTTTGGTGAATTCTTCTTTGAACGCAGCAAACGAGCCAAACTTGGCGTTGATGGCATCAGCCAGCGCTCCGGTGGGTTCGCCACCTGCATTGGGGGCCAGGCAGTTCCAGTAGAAGGTGTGGTTCCATACCTGGGCGGCGTTATTGAACAGGCCACCGCTGGAGCTGCGGACGATCTCTTCGAGTGACTTGCCTTCGTTGTCGGTGCCTGCAACCAGATTGTTCAGGTTGGTTACATAGGTCTGATGATGCTTACCGTAGTGGTATTCCAGGGTTTCCTTGGAGATATGGGGCTCCAGTGCATCCATCGCATATGGCAGAGCAGGAAGTTCAAAGCTCATGGTTGTCTCCTATCATCGGTGCTAATCAAACGGTTATGGTTTTTTAGATCTATGATGCGGTGCCATCATATCACTGCCCTGAACCCTTTGCATGGCCAGAGACAGTAATCGCGGATTTAAGCTTTTCTCGGAAGATGGGCTATAAATCCACGATTTTATTATGGTTAATTGCCAGGTTAGTTTATTTATTGTTCTGGTGGTCCAGATAGCGTTCAGCATCCAGAGCGGCCATGCAACCTGCTCCAGCAGAAGTTATGGCTTGACGGTAGATCTGGTCTGCAACATCACCTGCGGCGAATACACCGGCAATACTGGTCGCAGTGGCATTGCCTTCGCTTCCGCTTTTTACTTTCAGATAGCCATTGTTCATGTCCAGCTGGCCTTCAAACAGGCTGGTGTTCGGCGTGTGACCAATGGCAATAAAAACGCCATCTACTGCCAGATCTTTCGTAGCGCCAGTATCGGCATCCTTGATACGCATACCGGTTACGCCCATGTCGTCGCCTAGAACTTCATCTAGAGTGTGATTCCATTCAATCTTGACGTTGCCATCTTTCGCTTTGGCCAGCAGTTTATCCGCCAGGATTTTTTCTGAGCGGAAGCTATCACGACGATGTACCACGGTGACTTCGGCAGCAATGTTGGAAAGGTAAAGCGCCTCTTCTACTGCAGTATTACCGCCACCAATCACTGCAACTTTCTTGTTGCGATAGAAAAATCCATCGCAAGTAGCGCAAGCCGATACGCCTTTGCCTTTAAAGGCTTCTTCGCTGTCCAAACCAAGATATTTGGCACTGGCGCCGGTACAGATGATCAGGGAGTCACAGGTGTAGATGCCACTGTCGCCTTCAAGACGGAAAGGGCGCTGCTGCAGATCGGCGGTATGGATATGATCAAAGATAACTTCTGTATTGAAACGTTCGGCGTGCTGGCGCATACGCTCCATGAGGTCCGGGCCTTGCAAGCCTTCTACGTCGCCTGGCCAGTTGTCCACCTCTGTAGTGGTGGTCAGTTGACCTCCCATCTGCATGCCAGTGATCAAGACTGGATTCAGGTTTGCTCGTGCTGCATATACTGCCGCAGTGTAACCGGCTGGGCCTGAACCCAGAATCAACAGACGAACGTGTTTGGCTTCGCTCATAATGCACCTTTACTCAATAAATGCTTTGGCCTTGCAATGGTGGCGCAAGGTACAGATTTCAATAGCAGGACAGAAAGCGAGATATTCTAGAGGGGCGCGGAGACATCTTATAGTAGTGGCCGCTTATGAGTTTGATAGGACATGACTATGAGAATGACCCCACAAGTCATCTCAGGCTTGTGGGGGGGCTATGTTGTTTTCCGGTAAGCTAATGGCTATTTCGACGCGCTATCTACCATATATTGGACAGCATTCTTTATCTCATCATCGGAGCAGGTAGCACAGGTCCCTTTGGCGGGCATTGCGTTGAAGCCGTTTAACGCATGGTTCATTAATGTTTCCATCCCTTTGGCGGCTCGCTCTTGCCAATCAGTGGTGCCAAATTTGGGGGCATTGAGCAATCCGCTGGCATGGCATGTATGGCAGGATGCGTTATACACATCTTCACCTGTTCGAGCCCCGCTTGCAGACGCGGGCGCTGCAGCAACGGTATTGGCACATGCTTGCCCTTCCAGGCATACAGTGGCAAATGGCTTGATCCGGT